>CAZQKT010000017.1:0-39811 GCA_964594055.1 uncultured Spirochaetales bacterium | reverse complement strand
TGATATCAGCTCCGGTCTCCTGGTGCTGTTCGAACATTTCCGCAAGGTCCATCCGGTAGAGTTGATCACCCGAGAGAATGATGTAATGTGTGGGCGATTGGGTGTTGAAATGGAGAAAGTTTTTCCGTACGGCGTCGGCAGTTCCCTGATACCAGCTGTTGTTTTCAAACGTCTGTTCTGCTGCTAAAATTTCTACAAACCCTGTGCTGAACGTATCGAAAATATAGGTGGAGGCAAGGTGCAGATGGAGCGAAGTGGAGTTGAACTGCGTGAGTATGTAAATCCGTCTAAAATCTGCATGAAGACAGTTCGAAATCGGAATATCTACCAGCCTGTATTTTCCCCCGAAAGGTACCGCCGGTTTTGCCCGTTCTTTTGTAAGCGGATAGAGACGGGTCCCTTTCCCTCCGCCGAGTACAATTGATAATACTTGAGCCACGCTAGGCCTCCTGTCTTTTATACTAAGAATAGACTACCCCCTGGTCAAGGAAAGATTGCGTGGAGCAATAAAAAAGTGCTACACTTCCCCCATAGTGGATTTAAAAGCACTTGTAGATGAACTAAAACAGGACGAGTCGTTTCTCTGTTCCGTTGCCCATTGGGAGCCCATACCGATTCGGGAGGGGCGCTATACACCGCTACCGGAGACGCTTCATCCGCTCCTTACTGCATCTCTGCGGGGCAGGGGTATCGAACGGCTCTACACCCATCAGCTGACCAGCTTTGAGCAGGTCCGGACCGGAAATCATATTGTGGTGGTTACTCCCACTGCTTCCGGAAAAACACTCTGCTACAATCTTCCTGTCCTCGAGAAGTTGTTAGAGGATGAAAGTGCACGGGCCCTGTTTCTTTTTCCGACCAAAGCACTTTCACAGGACCAACAGGCGGAACTGAACGGGATTATCGAAGAAGGCGCACTACCGGTAAAAGTAAACACCTATGATGGAGACACCCCGTCGTCCGTCCGGGTAGCTGCGAGAACGTCGGGTAGGATCGTTATCTCCAATCCGGACATGCTCCACACCGGGATTCTCCCGAATCATCCCAAATGGATTTCCTTTTTGAGTGCACTGCGTATTGTGGTAATCGATGAGGTGCACACCTACCGCGGTGTGTTCGGCTCCCACATGACCAATGTTGTGCGGCGGCTCAAGCGGATCGCCCGGTTTTACGGGAGTGAACCTCTGTTTATCTGCTGTTCTGCGACAATCGGGAATCCGGCCCAACTTGCAGAGCGGATCATTGAGGACGATGTCGTTCTCGTCGATAACAATGGGGCGCCTTCCGGACGGAAAAACATTATTCTGTATAATCCGCCCCTCGTAGACAGAGTGCAGGGGATCCGCAAGGGCGTAGTAGGGGAGTCCCAAAAGCTTGCTCTCCGGTTTCTCAAAAAGGGAATAAAAACCATCGTTTTTGCCCGCTCGCGGGTACGGACCGAACTCATCGCTTCATATATCAACAGCAGTCTGGCAAATGTATATACAAACGACGGCAGGATACGGGTAGAACCGTACCGGGGCGGCTACCTGCCAAACGAACGTCGGGCTATTGAGAAAGGACTGCGGGACGGTTCGATACACGGCGTGGTCTCTACCAATGCATTAGAGCTCGGGATCGACATCGGCCGTCTCGATGCGGCGGTCCTTGCGGGACTTCCCGGCTCCATTGCTTCCGCCTGGCAGCAGGCAGGAAGGGCGGGAAGACGAAACGAGGAGTCTCTCGCGGTGATGATCGCTTCCGCGTCCCCGGCGGACCAGTACATGGTACGGCATCCCGAATATTTTCTCTCACAGTCTCCGGAATCCGCCTGGGTAGACCCGGACAACATCTACATCCTTCTCGATCATCTCAAATGTGCCGTTTTCGAACTGCCGTTTAAGGAGGGAGAGGAGTTCGGCGGGCCGGTAGAGGAACTGCTTGCATACTTAGAGGAAAGCGGAATTGTACGGTTTACCGAAGGTGCGTGGTACTGGAGTGAGCGGTCCTATCCGTCCGAACAGATATCTCTACGGAGTGCTTCTTCGGAGAATGTCATCATTATCGATACAACAAAAGGCAAGCACGTAGTAATCGGGGAGATGGACAGACCCTCCGCTAAGGAACTGCTCTTCGAAGGCGCGGTGTATATCCACCGCGGCGATCAATATATGGTAGGCAATCTCGATATCGAGAACGGCAAATGTTTTGTAGAATCGAGCGATGTAAACTTCTATACCGACGCTATTGTAAAAACCGACATCAAAGTACTCGAGGAGGATTCGCGAAGCACCGATGTCGGCGTGAATATTGTCATCGGAGACGTTCTTGTCCGCTCTCAGGTTGCAAAATTCAAAAAATTGCGGTATCACACCCATGAAAACGTGGGATATGGGGATATATTTCTGCCCGAGGAGGAGATGCACACCAGAAGCAGCGTGGTTTTGTTTTCACAACAGGCCGAAGTCGGAAGTATCTTTCTCTCCTTCAGTGAATATGTTCAAGAACTGATTATCGGGAAGCTGGGCACGCTTGTAAAAAATGTCGCCCCGGTGTTCCTCCTCTGTGATACCCGTGATATCGGGGTGGCCGAAAGGCTCAAAGACCCCCACTTCGACTGTCCCGCTCTCTACATCTACGATATGTACCCCGGAGGTACCGGCCTCTCGGAAGGGTTCGTGCAGAATATCGAAAAGATCATTCCCGCCTGTTATGAACTTCTCGTCTCCTGTCCGTGCGACCGGGGCTGTCCCTCCTGTATCGGGCCCGAAGCTGCGAAGGAAAGTGCGGGGCCGGCCCCGCCGGCACATAATCCGAAACATGAAATTGTTACCTTTTTAAGCAGGTGGATGAAGGCCCGGGAGGAAAGCAGTGGGTAAAAGGCGGGGTAGTGTAAGCGGGAGGCTCGCGGCAGTGCGGGAATTAAAAGAGAAAAGAGGGGGGAGGATTGCAAGCCCGGCAAACCACGCAAGGGTTGTAAGGCCCGAAGAGCACACTCCCCTCACTCCTAATCTGCCGGGATGCTGGGAGAGAATAGGCAAATACACCTACCGGCTTAAAACCGTTTATCCGGCCCCGTATCAGCCCTCTGCAGGTGATACACTGCTGGAACAGCGGGCCGGCTGCCCGATACTATTTTTTGATTTGGAGACCACCGGATTAAGCGGCGGGGTAGGGAATGTTGTTTTTCTCGCCGGTATCGGGGAGATCGGAGGGGAAACTCTCACCGTCGAACAGTACTTTGTAGCAGATTTTCCCGGAGAATACGAGTTTCTAGAGCTTTTTTCCAAGCGGCTTTCCGAAAAAGCGGTATACGTCTCTTACAACGGAAAGAGCTTCGACAGCAGGCTTCTCGAATCTAAGTTTCTTATGCACCGCCTTGATTTTCGGTTTGTACATCAGGTTGATCTGCTGCACCACTCGAGACGGTTGTGGAAAAACCGTATCGGGCCGTGCTCCCTCGGCAATATCGAAGAAAAGGTGCTCGGGATTTCCCGGGAGCTCGATGTTCCCGGATTCATGGTCCCAGATATTTATTTTTCGTATCTGAATACCGGTAAAACCGACCGGCTTACAGGAGTTTTTGCCCATAACAGGCAGGACATCATCTCTTTAGTTCATCTCTACGGAAAGATAAACGACATCCTTTGTGACCCGAAACCGGGGGCGGATATAGACGGCCGTTCAGTGGGCAAGTATCTTGCCGCGCGGGGTGAAGATAACGGAGAAAAACTTCTTGCCTCCTGTTTCGAGGCGGGGGACCACCGGTGCGGTAAGAGCCTGAGTCTCCTTTACAAGCGGCAGGGCAGATGGGAGGAGGCCGTGTCGGTGTGGAATGCGATGTGGAGAGAAGGGGGGTCCCTTTTTGCGGGAGTGGAGCTTGCAAAATACTTTGAGCATGCGATGAAAAAACCGGATGAGGCACTTGCAATCGTCGACGTGCTTCTTCTCCGTTACGGCGCACTGCGGGAAGTCCGTGCTCAGTTGAAGTGGCGGAAACAGCGGCTGGAGCGGAAAATTGATCGGGAAAAAAACCGTACCGCTCTGTAACCTCTCACGCCCTCTTTTTCTCTACGGCTTTTGTATATACATCACTGTAGGCACGCGCGCTTTTCTCCCAGGAAAAACACTGCTCCATGGCCTGTACACGCATCTGTTGTATCCGTTCAGGATTGTCCGTATAGAGGGTACGTACGCGTTTCATTGTCCGGTAAATTCCTTCAGGCGTGAGTTCGTCTATATAAAACCCGGTAGCGGCTGAGGCAGAAGTTTCACCGGCCGTTTCCCTATCAGTTTTTTCTGAAAAGGGCACTATCGTATCCGCTAATCCGCCCGTTCGGTTTACGATGGGAAGCGTGCCGTAGCGGAGGGAGTAGAGTTGATTGAGCCCGCACGGTTCATACGTACTCGGCATGAGGAAGAAATCACTCCCTGCTTCTATGAGGTGGGCCATACGGTTGTTAAACTCGAGAAATACATGGAGGTTAGGGAGGGTCTCGGCGAGCCTTGCCAGTTCCTCTTCGCACCACCGTTCACCCGTTCCGACAATAACAATCTGGATATCCATATCCCGGCAGATCTTCTCCAAACTGCCGTATCTCGGACCGCACAGTTGTGCAAACCCCTTTTGTTCTACTAAGCGGCTTACCATACCGATAAGAGGGACGGTCTTCGACTCGGGAAATCCGCATTGTCGCTGAAGAAATGTTTTAACTTTTTGCTTGTTCGTCAGGTTTTGATGGGAAAAATGAAACGGGACAAGCGGGTCGTTTTCGGGGTCCCATTCCGAATAATCGATGCCGTTTAAGATGCCGTAGAGATCGTCCTTCCTGCGGGAAAGAAGTTTTTCCATGGAAAAACCATGCTTTGCTGTCCGGATCTCCCCTGCATACGTGGGGGATACCGTTGTCAGAATGTCTGCATGAATAAGTGCTGTCTGAAGAAAGTTGAGCATCCCCGTGTAAGGTGAGTCGGGGTCCTGAAACATCTCGGGGAAAAGCCCCGTATAATGGATATCGTGCTTAGAGAAAAGACCCTGATACCCGAGATTATGAATAGTGAACACCGATGCGGTCTCCCTGAAAGCCCCGGTTTTCTCGTAACTGTTTAGAAAAGCCGGTGCGAGGGCGGAAGGCCAGTCGTGACAGTGGAGTACATCCGGGACCCACGTAAGCCGCCGGCAGAGCTCGAATATTGCGCGGTTTAAAAGAGCAAATCGGCGGGGATTGTCTCTGTACTCCGGAGTTTCACGGTCTCCGTAGATTCCCCGTTTGCCGAACAGAGAAGGATGGTCTAGAAAAAAAACCGGAACGTCCGTATGAGGCAGTGTGTGTTCAAAGAGCCTCAGTTCATGCTCATCATAGCCGTCGGGGACGGAAAAAACGATACCGGTGTCCCTCATACCGGTCCTGTCTACACTCCCGTAGAGCGGCATAACGATTTTTACATCGCAGGAGAGGTCCGACGTAGAAAGCGCTGCTGAGAGTGAGGTAACCACTTCGGCCAATCCCCCCGCTTTGGCAAACGGTACTGCCTCGCTGGTTACCATTAGAATGTTCATGATTTTCATTGAAACATATCTGTCGGCAAGGGTCAACGTACCCGATTAGCCGCGGTAATAGGTAATTCTAAAATCTTCCTGCAGCTTAAACCCGCATTTTTTATACATGTGGATCGCAGAATGGTTTTGTTCTTTGACAAAAAGAGAAACTTTCTTGCGGTAGCGAAGAATTTCCCGGGTCAGATAACGGATGAGAAACGTTGCGATTCCTTTGTTGCGAAACCGTACATCGGTATATACACCGCCTAACTGGCAATACTCGAACCCGATTGCATTTGTTCCCCCTTTTGCAATAGGGAGTCCGTCGAACTCTATATAATAGACGAGTTGCTCTTCGAGAATTTGCTTGAGATGGAGAAAGCAGCTTCTCGGATTAAACCGTGCCGGATCGATGAGCACTTCTTCTTTTTCATACCCTTCCTGGAGCTCGAAAAGCCGTTCTGCATCATCCGGAGTCGCCTGTTTTATCTCGATGTCTGCATAGGGCGGGGCGACCGTATAGGCCCGCAGTTCCCCGTTCATAACCATTGCTTTATAATCGACCTCTATCGGAGATCTTCTTATGACCGTTTCAATTTCTCCAACACAGCAGGCCCTGCCTAAAACAGTATTGACGAGATTTTCCTTTTTACGGATGGTTCCGACGATATCACCGTCTAAACGCACTGCTTTCGGGGTGAACCAGTACGGAACAAGGATCCCCCGTTTGAGAAAAGCAATCACTCCCCGAATCGTGTGCTTCTTTTCATCCGTAAAAATATAGATCGGATTGCGAAATGCAGAAAGATCACCCCCGAATCGCGGGGCTTTTGCGAGCTGCTCGGTGAGAGTCATACATGCCCACTCTTTTTCGGTCAAAAAGGGAATGAGCTGTTTACACTCTTTTCGGGTAAGCAGGTGCCATCCCAAAACGGTCAATGTTCTCCGGAAGTAATTGAGATGGGAAGAGTGCTTTCCGCTTTATAATCGCCGGCCAATACGGCAAACCCCGCATTAAATGACTCTTCCCCCACACCGTAGACGGCAACTGCCGTTTTCACCCATGGTGTTTCGCGCAAATAAATCGGAGTGAGAACGGAGAAGACGATAATGTCGGCTTCAGTCTCTTCAAGGCTTTTGAGGATGTCGAGGCTGTTGGGATTGGATAGGCAGAAGACGATCGTATCGTAGCGGTCCGCCATCCGCGTAAGTGTGTCCTTGTACCGGCCTAAAGAATAGTAAAAGGGACTGTAAGGGAAATAGTACTCATCAGCCTGCGGATACCGGTTTTTCCCGGCCTGTATGAACTCTCGATACTGTCCGGCAAGGAGTATGTTTTCATCTTCTTTCGGCCGAAAGGGAAGAAGGTCCTCGCGAATTACAGTGACACTTCTGCAGGCCAGCTCGAAAAAAAACTTTTTACCGTCCAGATTCGGTATGTGGGAGGCAAGTTGTTTTTCATCGGGGTAGAGCGGTACGCCGGAATCACTTTTTAAGTAGTTGGCTTTGACCGTGAGTACCCGTTTTGCCGCTTCCCGGACCCGGGCATGAAAAGCCGGGACCGTTACCATAAGAGAGAGAAGATGCTCATATACCTGGTTTTGCAGGGCAGGAGTTCCCGAAAGCATAATGATGTCCGCTCCGGATTCGATGGCCCGGCGGGCGATCTCTAAATAGCCCAGTCCGGTTTGGGTCACACCGTGCATCCGCAGATCGTCCGTTATAAGCAGTCCTTCAAACCCGAGTCGGTCACGGAGCAGTTCGGTCCCAAAAAAAGGGGAGAGAGAACTCGGAGTTTCATCCCCGGTAATTTCGGGAAAGGCGAGATGGCCGCTCATAATGGCCGGGACCCCTTCCTTGACGAGAAATCGATACGGTACAAGATCATTTTTCCACAGTTCATCGATTGATGATGTTATTATCGGCAGGACACCGTGAGAATCTTTATCCGCATTCCCGTGCCCGGGAAAATGTTTCGCGGTACAGATAACCCCGGCGGCCTTCATGCCGTGGTAGTACGCTACGGCAAGCTGTCCGGTCATGACAGGGTCCTGGGAGAATGCCCGGGGGCCTATCACGTGTGCCGCAGGGTTGGTATACACATCGACTGTCGGGGCAAAATTCATATTGATGCCGAGTGCTTTCAATTCCAGTCCGATGTAATAGCCGCTCATATATGCGTCATAGGGGAGGCCGGTAGCTCCGATAGCGAGGTTGCCCGGCGTTATGGATGTCTCACCCTTGACATGGCGTACCCATCCCCCTTCCTGGTCCGTTGCGATGAGAAGGGGTATTTGATGGGCAGTTTCGCCCGCTTTTTTCTGCATTTCGGCGACAGTTTTAACAAGCCGAGGGAGGGTAGCGACATTCCATCCAAAAATCTTAATTCCTCCAATGGCGTGTTCACTTATAAAGTTCATAATATCCCGGGAAGGGGCCGTTCCCTGGAACCCGAACATTAAAAGCTGTCCGAGCATCTGTTCATCGCTCATGTTGTCAAGCAGACGGGTTACTACTTCTTCGCTCGAACCGCCCTCCCAAAAACCGGGATGCGCAAAGCACGGTGAAGAAAGGAGAGGCCCGAAAAGGAGGAAAAAAAGAAGCTTTTTCATCATAAACAGTAACGTTTATTTATACGCCTCTCCACGCATATCGTCAATATATTGGGAGGCGCAATAGGCGGCAATAGCTCCGTCTGCAGCGGAGACAACGACCTGTCGAAACGGTGTATTACGGAGATCCCCCGCGGCATACAAACCGGGTACTTCCGTTTCCATTCGCTGGTTGGTAATAATATAACCTCCTTCATCTTTGGGAAGTTCGGGAACGAGTTGTGTCTGCGGGATAGAACCGATAAAAATAAAAACCCCTTCCATATCTTCTTCGTAGTTTTCGCCGCTGCCGGTCTTTTCGAGTAGCACCTTCTCCACTTTATCTTTTCCGCGGATCTCCTTTGCAACCGTATTAAACCGCACTTCGATATGAGGATTATTCAAAACACGTTCAGCAAGCACCTTTTGGGCACGAAAACGGTCTCTTCTGTGAATGAGGACCACGTGCTCGCTTAGGTTGGCAAGAAAACTTGCCTCGTCACAGGCAGCGTCCCCGCCTCCAACTACTAAAATCTTTTTTCCTCTAAAAAACGGTCCGTCACAAGTAGCACAGTAGGAAATTCCTCTTCCTGCAAACTCTTTTTCGCCGGGAATGTCGAGATGTTTGTGTTGTGCACCTGTTGCTAAAATCACGGCATAGGTTGTAAAGCTGCCTTTCCCGGTCTCCACCGTAAAGTAGCCGTTTTCATGTTCAAGATTCTTGACAGTAGTCAAGATGATCTCCGCTCCAAATTGCCTCGCCTGTTTTTCCATCAGCTCGGAAAAATCGAGTCCCTGTATCGGTTCGGGAAAGCCCGGATAGTTTTCCATAGCATCAATGATAAGAAGTTGCCCCCCGGCGGCCATTTCTTCAAAAAGCAGTACATCGAGGTTAGAACGGGCAGCGTATTGTGCCGCACTTAAGCCCGCGGCTCCGCCGCCGATGATAATCAAGTCTTTGTCCACTGTCATGGTTAACTCCTCTTCTTTGTTCTTTCTAAACTAGTTGTTTTACATGCACATTTTTATTAATATACTAGAGACACTATATGGTGGAAACTATTTACATAAAGAAAACACTTTTTTTTATATTAACCGCTCTCCTGTTGTCGGTTTCTTTTTTACCTGTTTTCGGGGAGGATCTCCCTGATATAACCCCTTCAGATGCTGCGCGAAAGCTCGCATTAGAAGATGTTCCCCTCAGTATAAAAGAGCTTTCCTCCTATGGATTGCTCCTCTCAAGCACAGACAGGCAGAATCTCCCCCGCTACCTGAGGAAAATCGAATCTAGTATATCACAATTAAGAGAATCTCTCCAGGAGGAAGGTGACGGGGCCGAGCAGCCGCTCGGAGACCGGGTGCTTGCATTTATGCACGAAACGGTCACCCGGGTGTACCGTGAAGAACAGACCGGACTCGATGTGCTGTTAGATTCCGGAGTGTATAACTGTGTCTCATCTTCTCTCCTGTATACGATTTTGGCCCGTTCGGTCGGTCTCTCCGTAGGTACGATCAACACACCGGACCATGTTTTTTGTACGGTCGAAACTGATCAAGGCCCAATAGATGTAGAGACTACCAACTCGTTCGGGTACAATCCGGGCGAGAAGAAACAGTTTTTCGACAAGTTCGGGCGTACCGGATTCACCTATGTACCTCCCGGAAATTATAGACTTCGAACAGGTACGAACGACCGGGGGCTCCTTGCATTTGTGTTGCAGAACAGGATCGCTGCCTTAGAACGCACCAGGGATTACCACCGGGCGGTGGAGTTAGCAGTTGACCGTTATACCATTCTCAAGGATGAAGAGGCTGAACAAGCACTTGTAAAAGAGTTTACTAATTATGCGGCGCTCTTAAATGAAAAAACAGAGTATGCTAGAGCGTTTGATTTTTTAGAGACGGTAACGGAACTCTATGGAAACAAAGCAAGCTACCACGCTATTGCCAACATTCTCGTCAATAACAAAATGACGACACTTGTCAGGCAGAACGAGTTTTCCCGTGCGAAATCGTTCGTGGAGGAGAAGCTCTCGGATGGGTTTATCGAAACTGAGGACGCCGAACAGTATCTGTACAAGATAGAAGATCAGCGGGTATATACCGAAATAAACAGACTTCATTTCGAAAAAGCGTTTTCCGTCCTCAAACACAGTTACAGTCAAAACAAACTGCCTCAGGATAGATTCAAAGAGTATACCGAATATCTTTATCTCAAGAAGGCACAAACGTCGGTAGAAGAACAAGGGTGGCTCGCCGGGCTCGATGTTATCGAAGAAGCTGAAACGGTGGTAGGTAAAACCTGCAAGTTGAGCGAAGCGGAGGGGGTGTTTAAGCACAACTACGCTGCCGACGTGCATAACCGGTTTGCAAAGCTGTATAATAACGGTAACTATGCACTAGCCGAAGAGGTACTTGCCACCGGGTTGGAGCAGGTGCCGGGAAGCTCGATTCTTCTCAAAGACAAGAGGATTCTCGATCGGACCGATTATTAAGACGCGACGACTAATTCCAGTAGATTTTGGCCCGGCACAGTTCTTCGCCGGCCCCGCCTTTTGTCACTGAGTGAAGCCGATAATCCGGGTAGTCGGCCGAATAGATTTCCATGCTCTCGCCGTAGACAGCTTCGGCCATATAATTGATTTCAAACCTTCGAATGGTATGGCCGGAGTGAAATTCCGGCGAATAGGTGTCGATGATTCCCCGAATGTACCGGACGTAATTGACATGATTGTTTTGATCGAGATCACTGAAGCAGACCTTCCGTATAGTCGGCGTTCCGAGCTCTTCCGGCCCGATGGGCGGAATTTTGCTGTAAGATTCGTTTAGACCGTGTTTATCTTGAGAAAGCGGTACATCGTGCCTGAACTCTGTTAGCCGCAGTGGTTTTTTAGTCGTGCTGTCGAGAAGGAGCCAGAAACTCGCTGCAGCCCCCAGTCTGTTGCCCTCGGCATCCGTTAGTAGGTAGTCCCTGAGTGCAAAAAGCCGCTCGGTCCCCTTAGGCCAGGTTTGAACGGCAATCGAGTCTTCCCAGCGCGGGAACCTGTCCATTTCTATAACTAATCGGGCAAGGACCCACATCTGCCCCTTTTTTTCGAGGTCGAAATAACCGAACTCGAGGTTTTGGGCGTGGTGCCAGGCGGTCTCCTGCAGATAATGACAGAGGTTGGGAAATTGGACGACATGCATTTTGTCTACTTCATACGAACGCACGGTATACGTGTCCTGCCAAACCGGTATTTTTTCCACAAGAACCTCTACTCATTAGTACCAGATTTTGAGCATCTTCACAAGAATCACTCAACCCCGGTTTAAAAACTCCGATGATAAGAATAAGGAGTACCAGCACAAATGGAACGGACGATCGTAGAAAGATTGACGGATATAATTTCGGAAGAAACTCGTGTTATCAAAAAATTTTGTAATCAGGAACTCGAGGTAAAGCAGCATCTGTTCGATAAAGATTGGAAAAACCTCAACGAGGCAATAAAAGAGAGTCAAAAAACATCCGAACAGATTCAGGAACTCGAAGAGGAGCGGAATGGTGTATTCGATGATCTGTGCGGCTATATCGGAGAAGAAACGAAGGCCAATTTTTACCACGTTATCGTTTATCTTCCTACCGGAGAGCGGGACAGGCTCGGGTATCTCTATCGGGAATTGAAGATGGAAGTGTTCCGGATGCAGAGCATTACGGCAGGAATAGATACGTATATCAGCTCGATGAGAGATACGATGAACCACGTATTGGAAGAAGTTTTTCCGCACAGAAAAGGCAAAATATACGCAAAAGACGGCAGGGAGACCACTGTGGAAACCGATCCCATGGTCATCAGCCACCGTTTATAGGGGAATACAATGCAGTCCACATTTACCGGAATAGAACTGGGCAAGCGAAGTCTCATTGCTCATCAACAGGGATTGACTACAATCGGGCACAATCTCAGTAATGCGGGAACCGAAGGGTACAGCCGTCAGCGGGTCCGGCTCAATCCCACCGATCCACTATACGTTCCGCAGCTCAATCGTGAGGAAACCCCCGGACAAATCGGACAGGGGGTCGATGTAGCATCGATAGAGCGTATCAAAGATGAAATTCTCGAGGGGAGAATCGTAAAAAGGTCTAACGGACAGGGGTACTGGACTGCGCGGGACAAATATCTGCTTATGGTCGAACAGGTATACAACGAACCGACCGAACTGAGCGTACGGGCACTGATGGATACGTTTTGGGAATCTTGGCAGGAGTTATCGATCAATCCGTCCGAGACGGCCGTACGAAAATCGGTTGCGCACCGGGGCCGGATGCTCATCGAAGGCATTCAGCACCGGTATCATGGACTCAAAGAAATACGGGAGATGCTCGAACAGGATGTTACGGCGAGCGTAGAACAGATAAACGGCTTTATTACCGATATTGCCGACCTCAACGAGCAGATTGTCAAGGTCAAAGCGATGGGAGACAACCCCAACGATCTACTCGACAGGCGGGACCTCCTTGTCGAAAAACTCTCTTCATTTATTGATATAACCGTCGACCACCGGGATCCCGATGAGTTCACCGTTCACACAGGCGGGTTAATCGTGGTCCAGGGAAGAAATACCCACCTCTTAACAACTGAGTCCAATCCCCAAAACGAAGGATATTCGGATGTCGTCTGGCAGAAAAACGGAGAACAAGCGCGGTTTCGAGGCGGAAAGCTTGCCGGTCTTGTCGAACTGCGGGATAGTGATGTCCGCGGAGAGATACAGAAACTCGATATGATGACCATCAATTTTGTCGATATGGTCAATTCGGTCCATCGAGAGGCGTGGGGGTTGAACGGCAGGACCGGTCAGGATTTCTTTACCGAGTATCCTGCAATTAACAATGTGTTAGGAAATTACGATCGAAACGGCGACGGAGCGTTCGACTCGAGCTATATCTACCGTGTTACAGGTAGAAACAGCCTCGATATGGAACAGCAGATCGGCATCGAGGGGACAGTGATAGTAGCAGCACCGGAGGGTCAAATTGAAATCCCGTACGGTCCGAATGATACCGTTGGAGCGGTAATCAGACGTATCAACACATCAGGCTCGGAAGTCGTAGCGGGACTCGACCGGAATAACAGACTGGTCATGAAAGCTACCCCTGCCGATGTACGGGAAAATCCTGATTTCGTTATTCGCCACATCGAGGATTCCGGGCAGTTTCTCGTCGGATATGCCGGCATGCTCGAGGCAAGCGGGGCCGAAGGTGCTTATGATTGGGGCGGTCCCGATGCTGTACTCGCCTTTCAGGGAGGCGAACTCGACTATTCTGTAGCACCGTTGAGCCATCCTGCAGGATGGATAGAGGTAAACCGCGGTATTATGGAGGACGTGCGTTCGATTGCAGCCGGGTTTGGTGAGAACGGAAGAGCTGCCGAACCGGGGGACGGCTCTGCCGCCTTAGAGATAGCTTCACTTAGAAACAAACCGGTTATGGTTGGGAAATTGACCAGTTTTGATGAATATTTTTCTTCGGCGGTAGCTGAAGCAGGGCTTAAAGGAGAAGAGGCTGAATTGGCCCTTCAAACCGAGGAGCTGATTATGAAAGAGCTCAAGGATATGAGAGAATCGATTTCCGGGGTAAATATCGACGAGGAGCTCGCCGAGATGATCAAGTTCCAGCACGGGTATACTGCTGCAGCACGATATGTATCGGAGGTCAACAATATGCTCGATGTATTGATAAACAGGATGGGAGTGTAGAGTAAATGAAACGTGTAAGTACACAATTACCGAATATGGATATGCAGCACCATCTCAGACTTCGAGAATGGAAAATGAACGATATGCAGAATAAAATAGCGGGACAGACGAGAATATTGAATCTTCGTGATGATCCTGTAGCTGCCGCCCATTCTGTGCGGTTCAAATCCGCCGTTACCCGGCTTACGAAGTTCGCAGACAATGTCGGCACCATTCAAAGTCAGTATAGAGCGGCGGAAGGGTACATGCAGGAAGCGGTCAACATACTTCAGCGGGTAAGAGAGATTGCCGTAGCCGGTGCGCACGGTACTTTTTCTAAACAGGAAACCGCCTATATGGCAGAAGAGGTAAATCAGCTTCTAAACGAGCTGGTCGAAATCGGCAATGCCCGGGGACCCGAAGGTACACACCTGTTTGCAGGAGACAGAAACCAGAGTGAACCATTCCGCACCGTCGAAGGACATGTGCGGGAAGGAGTTGGAAAAGTCATTACCGATATCGAATATGTCGGTACAATACACAATAGCCAAGCCGAAGTTTCAGACGGCAGCTATGTAAATACGGGGGTTGTTGGAAACAAGGCGTTCTGGGCCGAGCAGCAGACGTTGATTGCATCGAGAGATGCTGCAAACTACCAGGTCCCCTCAGACGGTGCCGTTATGATCGACGGCAACGAGATCCAACTGAGGACCGGGGACACGATTCACGCCGTTATTTCTAAGATAAACAGCGCTGATGTGGCAGTAAAAGCGAAGCTCGATCCGGTGCAAAACTCCCTCGTACTCCAGACGACAACGGCCCATCAACTCTGGCTCGAAGATGTAGGGGAGTCGACCGTTTTCAAAGATTTAGGTGTGCTTTCCGAGAACGGTCATCTGCCTCCCAACAATATCGCGGGGGACGCCCGCATAACCGGGGGGTCGATGTTCGATATGATCATGCATCTGCGGGATACCCTCTACGATGGTGATGTCATAGATACAGGGGGGAGCGGACTACGGGGGATAGATTCCGCCCTCAATACTATGCTTACGGAGATGGCTGAGATCGGTGCACAGGACCAACGGCTCCAGTTCATTGCCAAGCGGATCGATGCCGAGATCCCGCACGTTGTTGGAAATGATTCGAGAGAAACAGATCTGGACATGGCCGAAGCAATAACGAATTTGAAAATGCTCGAATACACCCATAAAGCAGCATTGCAGACTGCCGGAAGAATACTCCGGCCGACTCTGCTGGATTTTCTTAGATAAGGGGACGGAGTAGTGAATATGCAGGTTCATACAAAGCCGTACGGCGTAATCGATGTTGATGAGCGGCAGAAAATAGTATTCCCCTTTGGGATTCTCGGATTTGAAAGTCTAAAAAATTATGTGCTTATTGATGCAAAACAGCAGCCGTTTTACTGGCTCCAGTCCATGGAAGTGCCCGAAATTGCATTTATTTTGATAAATCCGTTCGTTTTTCGTCCCGATTATGAAATCGATGTACCGAATGATGAACTGGCTGAGATCGGAATAACCGATCAAGAAAATATTTTGGTATTTGCAATCGTTACTATACCGGAAAACCAACAAAAAATGACTGCTAATCTGCAGGGACCGATTATTATCAATAAATTCGATCGGATCGGAAGACAGGCAATCTCGCCGAACCCGAAATGGAAGGTCCGCCACCATATATTGGATGAATTGGCCGGATTAAAGGCGTAATCACTATGCTGATACTTGCCCGCCGCATAAACGAAAGTATAATCATCGGAGACCGGATAGAAATATCTATTGTTGATATCAAAGGGGAACAGGCAAAACTTGGCATTAAAGCTCCGAAAAATGTGAAAGTATACCGATTAGAAGTGTACAACGCCATTCAGGAGGAGAACAAAGCGGCTGCCCAAGCAAATCCGAGCCGTATTCCGCAGATCGATGATCTAAAAGAAATTGAAAAAAAACAAGAATAATACGGTTTGCCTAATTAACCTAATTAGTCGGACAGCCGGGTGTAGATTGCCTCAAACTCGGCTTCTTGGGTTTCGATAAACGAGATAAGCTCGGGGTCGAAGTGCGTTCCGGACGATTGTACTAGTATACCAAACGATTTTTCATGAGAGTACGCTTCTTTATAACTGCGCTCCATCCGCAAAGCGTCATAAACATCGGCAATGGCGACAATCCTCGCCGAGAGAGGAATCATATCTTCTGCAAGGTTGTATGGATACCCGCTTCCGTCCCACCGTTCATGATGGAATAGAGCAATTTCTTTCGCCATAGCATTGGAGTATGTACTGAGAATATAGGCGCCGTTTATAGTGTGCTCTTTCATGGTCTTCCATTCGCGGTCGTCGAGCGGTCCTGTTTTATTGAGAATATCATCCGGTGTACCGATTTTCCCGACATCGTGCATCGCAGCAAGAAACCCAATATCTTCGATAAACTGCATATCGATTACCGGATACTGTTCCCTATTAAACAGTGCAAAAGCAATAGTCTTGGAATATTCGTTGACCCGCTCGATATGGCGGCCGGTATCATTGTCTTTCATTTTAGAAGCTTCGAGAAGGCTTAAAAACGTAGACCGCAGTAAGGATTGATATTCTTCGGTTACATTGTCGAACAGTGCGCCATAGCCTACAGGACCGGCAGGTTCCGATGGGCTGAAGATCGGGAATATCATCGTGTTAGAGATAATTTTTTTAAATTGCTTGCCTCCGGTTTCAAGCCGCCCTCTCCACGAGAAACCGGAGGCTTCCGTTTTTACGTTTCTATAAATAGTACTGATTTCCTCTTCTTCTAAGAAGTTGGAGAAAAGCTTTATTATATGTTCACCAAAGTAGTTTTTCCCTCTGTTAAATTGCTCCTGATATCGGTTGTTTTCCCACAGAATTCTAAGCTGTTTATCCAGAATCACGAACGGGACGACGCTTTGTTTATACGATTTCTGCCATAAATAAACACAATCGAGTTCGAGAATACCGGCATCTACATCTTCCGACTGTTCCAATTCTTCTTCTTCTACTTCGAGCGGGATTAAATCAAACTCTTCATAGTTGCTACCGTCCATTTTTTCTCTTCCCTAACAGCAATTCGGCATCACTTTTTCGAATATAAAGCGGGCCTTCGGATTTTTCATCCCGGATGCCCGTTTCCCATAAATCAATTCCGCATTGGAGAAGAGAAAAACCGGTGCCCGATACTGTTCTTGAACCCAGTGCTATCCGACGACCGTCGGCAACATCTGAAAAACGATACGCTGCAGGTCCGGTTATCAAAGCGGGAGTGTTTTTTAAAATCAGTTCGATAAGTTGTTCTCCGCTTATATCGAGATAATCGGTATTCCGGCCGCTGTTCCTATAGAGAGCTGTGTAAAAGTGGTCCTTTTTTGCATCAATTACCGGTACTACTGTAAGGTATTCTACAGATGGATGAACGGCAAGTACATCCAATGTAGGCACGGATACCAGATCGCAGGAGGCACCGGCAGCGAGCCCCTTTGCCGTGGACATCCCGATCCGCAGTCCGGTAAAAGAACCCGGGCCTTTCGTACAGATTACTACATCGAGCATTCCCGGTTCTAATCCCGCTTCATCGAACAGCTTGTCAATGAGAGGCAGCAGTTTCTCAGAGTGATTGAGGCCTGCAATTCTCGTTTCTTCGTAGTATGCCTTTCCGTGTTGCAAAGCAATGCTTAAAACTGTCGTCGAAGTATCAAAAGCAAGGGCGATCATGATGCAAAATCCTTCTCATATACTCCTCGAATCGTGAAGATCCTTTTCCCGTCATCTTCTAGTGTAATCGTAATATACAGACCCGCTTCGGGTAAAAATTTTTTTGTTTTTTCCCCCCTTTCTATACCGGAGATTTTCCCCCCGCCGATAATTTCTTCTATGCCGAGAAGATATATCTCTTCCTCACTATCGAGGCGGTAGAGATCGATATGAACTAACGGTATACTGCCGACGTATTCGGAAATAATTGTGTAGCTCGGACTGGTTACCGTATCGGTTATCCCGCATCCGTTGGCAATTCCTTTTACGAGAACGGTCTTTCCCGCCCCTAACGGACCTGTTAACGATATAACGGACCGACGTCCGAGCTTCGTTGCGATTTCTCTTCCCAGTGCTACAGTTTCATGTACTGATGTGGAGATTCGGCGGATCAGGGAAGCATCCCTTTTTTATCGAGTTCGAGAATATACTGTTTTAATTCGTTTGTTAACGGTAATAACGGATAGTCTATATCATCGATAAAATTAATCTGTATTTCTTTCTCTCCGGTAGCAAGACGTTCGAGTACAAACGCTACTTTTTTTTCGAGGCGGCTGTCCGTCTGTGTTTTAAATACCGCCGTCCCGCTGTATTCATTTCGGTAGTGCAGTGGGATGTCTTTTTTATCCAGATTTTTTAATTTTACTATTTTCACGCTTTCAATAATAAATAATTATGAGCAATAAATCAATAATTATCATTCTGTACATAGATATAGTAGTTGATTTTATTGAGGTTATTTCTGGTAAGTTTTGTAAACATGATGTGCATCACTGCCCCCGTCATCCCTTCACGCCGAACGTTGCGGACTTTACCGAATGCAACAATTTTGTTCCGTCTGTCTGTTTCGAACTCAATTTTTATAAGATCCCCCGACCGCAGGGGCGATCTTGTTTTGATACTGCAGCCGCCCGAAGATACCTCGAGTACCGTCCCTAAGACCCTGCTTTTTTCATCGATAACTGCACGGCGCTGTTTTTTTCTCCCCGTACCCTCTTCAATTATTGCGACCCGGGTAAAATATGCAGGTTTCTCGAGCGGTTTTCTTCTGTAGCGTCTCTGTTGTGATTGTTTGACATCTTTGGAGTGCTGGAGAAGCAGGGCGGTAACACCTTTAAAGTTTCGATATCCCATTACTTTTGTGGGAAACGAAAAGTTGGTATCATTGTCTTTGCGAAAATAGACCCGTAGGGGGGTCCATCGCTTCCATTGGATAATTTTATTCTGAGTATCCTGCGGTGGGGTTACCTGGATGCTTTCTCTGAGGTTCGAGATAACTTTGCTCTTGTATTTACTGCCTCGCTCAGTTGTCATGATGATAGGCTGGTTGATCCGCAGCTGCCGTGAAGACGATAATGATTTTTTACTCTGGGCGTATCGTTCGATGACCTGCTTAATCTGGAAGAGCATCAATTTTTCTACTTCTTTTGTTTCTTCAGGAGAGTTGCTCGTCTCGATCTCTTCTAGAGCATCCCGCAAAAGAGAGTCTAATTGAGGAGAGTTGTTCAATGCGGCAAGAGGGCTCCTTACACCGTGCCTTTTAATAAGCTTTTCGAGCATTGCCCGGTGGTTGTCCGGAAGCCCGACAGCTTTTGCCTCTTTGCGGAATGTCCTTTTGTTAAACCCTTTCTGAGGACCGCTCGAAGTGGTCGTGGTTTTCCCTTTGGAAGACATGCGGTTTATCATGTAAAAGAAACCGATAATGAGTACAAATACAACGACAATAATGATAACTGTTTTCAGGTCGGTCTGGTCTCCAAAACCGGTATACCGCATTTGCAGAAGAATGGGGTTCACGAGTTGGTTTCTCCTCCGGTGTCGGCTTCTCCATACCTTTTCAAAGTAGCAAGCAAATTGTCTATTCGCGGTGCAACCTCATATTCGAAAATATCTCCGATGAGCACACTGTCTTTGGATTCAAACGCTTCCTGCAGTTCAGTAAAAAAACTGTTCAATTCGGTGTAAAACCCGTTTATGTCTGTTCCGTTTACAGTAAGAGATGCCGAATCTATTACCTGCAGCTGGTTGCCGAGTTGAAGAATGCGCAGCAGTTTCTGCGAGAGTTCGGTAAACGTAATTACTAAATCCATTGCTTCCTTGTCTTTCCCTGTCTGGAGCAGAAGTGAGACTTCCCGCAGGTCATTATTGGTTTTCTCGAGCAGGGCAGTCAGGCGCTGCAGTTCTTCTCTCGGTTCTTCAATCTCACGTATTCTTTCGTTAATGAGCAGACGAATAGAATCGAGGAACTGAATGACTGTTTTTCTCGCTTGTTCATCTTCTTTTTCAAGCAGCCCCTCTATCCGGTCGGTGTTGTTTGTTCTCAGCAGTTTTTCGAGGTAATCACCGACAATTGAGAAGTCGTTTTTCAGTTCGCGTATTTTATGCGTATCATTTGCCAGAACAGCTTCAGAGAGGTTTTGCACGTAGAGACGGACGATCTGTAATTCTTCGTAGATGGCTTCATAGAGCATGACCGTCTCCACATCCAGTTCGGTTATGGATTCGAGCGGGAGGGATTGCCACTGTTCTCTTTCCTGTACAGGCAGCTCTTTGTCATCTATCCGCATTGCCCCAATGAGCATTCCCGCGTTATCGAGCCAGTCCTCAATGCCGTGAACAACTTCTCCGAGGGTAGTTTCGTTGTCGAGCGAGTAATTAATCGGTTCTTTGTCTATTTTTATTTCCATCGTACAGTCCCTCTACCCGTTATTGCTGCTGATTGTTGTTTCTCGAAAGGTTCCGCAACGCTTCAGAACTTTGCTGCATGTTCTCGAGCGCCCCTTCCATTTGGCCGTACTCTCTTCTCAGCTCCTGCTCTTTGCGGCTCAAATAATCGGTGTAGTTATCGATTTCCCTGTCCGTGCGGGATATTCTCATATCGATACCCTGAATTCGGGACGCAATGATACCGCCGCTTTGAGCGTACGGTTTGGTGTAATTTTCGGCAGTAAAAGCGACCCCGGTGTCTACGACAAGGTCTCCATCGCTGTCATACCCGAATAATCTTCGCACTTGTTCAAAATTGGTTTCCAAGCTCTCGTCGAGTTTGTTCTCGTCAATTTCAAGGTAGCCCCGCAGTCGTGTATTATTCAGTCCCTGTCCGGCACTTACCCGGGCAGCATTGGTGGAAATACCGATTTCCGCCATGAGATTTATATCACTTCCCGCACCGGTCTCGTAGGGGTCCATCATGATGCGCTGTAGACGGTTTTTCATCTGGTTTAAGGTGATGTCACCTTGAAACAGTCCGAGTCTTTCCATAGCTTGTTCCCGTTCTTCATCCGAAAAATAATCAATCGAATCGACGACATCCTGTTCGCTTCTGGTAAGAATATTGAGTTCGGTAAGCATACGGTTGTAATAGCCGACAAATCGAATTATGCTCTCTTTTACCGTTTCCCGATCGGGTTCTACGACAAGATCAACAGGTTGTTCACTCGCTCCTTGAATCGAAAGGGTAACTCCCGGTAGTGCATCATCGATCGCATTGGATGCTCTGCGGATCTCCACGCCGTCAACCGTTATAACCGCATCACGTGCTTGCTCGATCGGTCGTGCGGGGTTATAGTCCCCCCTTTGATCAGGATCAAAAACCTGAATGTTTTTAAACTCAATTACCCGATGCGTATTGCGGTTTCTCACCATAAGGGACGAGAGGCTGTCGACGTACTGAGAGAGCGGTATCTCTACTGTTACAGTACCGGATGCGGGGAGGTCTTTCACCGGTACGGGAGTGCCGCTGTCTTGTAGATACAGAACTGTCATATCGTCGACCCTTTTAGGAGGAGGCGGCGGCTGCCATTCCGGCAGGTCTACTTGAGAAGGCAGATTTTCTATCGTAATATCGCTGTAGGTAATCTCCCCCCCGTCGGGCACTTTAGGACCGGGAGGCGGGGAGGGGACTTCCGGTTGTTCTTTTTCGAGACTTCTCACCTCTACCTCTACCCGCATCATAAGGTTATCCGATACAGCGAGACGGCGGCTTAAGGGAAGAGAAAACTCCCCGCCGGGGGGGACGGTGATACCCGTGTCCGTAACTGAAAACATCTCTTCCGAAAGCGGTTTCTCCCACGGCCGGACGGTGTTCCCGGTAAGTTCGAACCGATAGCTTTTATCGTCCGACTGCTTCAAAATGCCTGTCGCTATTCCTAAGTTCCGGCTCTCATCGAGAAATGTCAGCTGGTTCTCTTTTCCGGTTTTCATCGATTCGACAAGCAGAACGCGTGTATTTGAAGTGTCGTTTACGACCCCTGCTTTTACGATCCCTTCTCCGTTTTCCGTCACTGCCTTCGCAAATTCTTCGAGCGTGCCTCCCCGAAAAGAAAACCGCACCGTCTCTTCCCCGACTGAAAATCCGTATGTCCCGGATGAAATTTGGTGTCCTTTTTCCAAAGATGAAGAGAGAAACCGGTCACTTGTTGCTTTTTGTTTGACGACGACCGTTTTTTCGTCTTCAAAAGCTTCTCGGGTAGCTGTAGCGGTGAGCACGGACTCGTTCGAAGATGTTGCAATTCGTTCCCGAAACGGATTTTGAAACCCGTAGAGAGAGCGTGCCTGCTCGCGGAATTGAGTAATATTTCTGTTAATATCCTGCCACACACGTTTTTGTTCTTGGTAGGTTGAAACGGTATCTTCCATCCGCTCGAGCGGAATCCGTTCCACTTCCATCATTTTTTCAATGAGTTTACCTGTGTTGTAGCTGCTGTTTACTCCGGGAATAGATATATCGGACATTTTCTAACTGATCCCCCCCCCACGATATTTTAATCAGATTTCTTCGTCAATCAGTAATCCAATGGCCTCACGTATGCGAATGTGGAGATTCTGAATCTCTTCAGGGGGGATCTCCTTAATTACTTTATCGGTGGTGCTGTCGATGACCTTTACGACAACCTGATTCAGTTCTTTGTTCACATAAAACTTCAATTTTTTGTTGAGAGCAGTGTTGTTTTTAAACAGTTTTTTGAGATACAGTTCTATTCGTTGTTTTGTGTAGGTATCCTGATGGCTTACCTCTAGTATCTGCTGTGCTGCGGCCTGAGATTTTGCCTCGGCAGCAGAAATCGTCTGTTTCGAGTTATGTTTACCACCACTTTGGTTTTTGTATTCGCGAACTGGTGAAATACCTGTCAATTTTGTGACATCCAGTTCCATACTATATTCCTTCTAAAAAAAATAAGATGATGGGAGGAGGGCGCGAGCTCCCTCCCATCGTGGTTTTTTGTAAAGAGATGACGTCCAGAAATCTCTTTACAATTCATTGAACGGAGTAGCGTTTACAATAATTGGAGAACAGACTGTGTTTTGGTATTAGCCTGCGCCAACATTGCAGTACCAGATTGTAAAAGTATCTGGTTCTTTACATAATCGACCATTTCACTGGCCATATCAGTATCTCTGATTCTCGATTCTGCGGCTTGCAGGTTTTCCGCGGCAATGGCTACACCTTTCGAAGCCATTTGGAATCTGTTCTGATATGCACCAAGATCTGCTCTCTGCTTTGATACGGATCGAAGAGCCGTATCGACTTGTCCAATTGCTTGATTTGCTGCATCCGGAGTAGAGATGGAAATCATTCCTTCTTCTCCCTGAGCACCTTGAAGCCCGAGCGCCTGCGCAGTCATTGTACCAATATATATTCTTTCGTTTTGGTCCATGTTGGCGCCAACCTGGAAATTCATAACCTTGGCTACGTCGCCCGGCGTTTCCCTGCCGAAAGCACCGGTTAGAATGTTCATTCCGTTAAACTGCGCGTGTGATGCGATTCGGTTTACCTCGTCGACGAGCTGTGAAACTTCTACCTGGATCTGCATTCTGTCTTCTGCTGTGTAGATACCGTTTGCGGACTGTACGGACAGTTCCCGCAATCGGTGAAGAATGTCCTGCGTTTCCTGCAGGTACCCTTCACTGGTTTGAATAAATGCAACACCATTTTCGATGTTCCGCTCGGCCTGGTTTAAACCGCGGATCTGGCTTCTCAATTTCTCAGATACTGCCAGCCCCGAAGCATCGTCTCCGGCTTGATTGATCCTCATTCCGGAACTGAGTTTTTCGATGTTTCCATCCAACTCTTTTCCCTTGTTTCCAAGAATTCTGTTGGCGTACATCGCACTCAAGTTGTGATTTATAATCATGTAACCCTCCTTGATAGGATTTGATCGGCCTCCTTGGCCGTCCTTCTGTTGTGTATGCCAAACGGGGAATCAGAAGATGTTCGCGCCTCTTCTGCTCCGTTCTATCCCCCGATTTAGCAAGGAGATGTTACCGACTGCTAAGATGTATTCCCGCAGTCGGCAAATCTCCCCAATATGACATACTCGTAAGGAGGGACTATCTTTCAAAGATCAAACGGATACTCACTCATGTTAATAATAATCGATTAACCGAGGAGTTGCAAGACCGATTGGGTCTTCATATTGGCCTGGGCGAGCATGGCTGTACTCGATTGTACGAGAATCTGGTTTTTCACATAATCAACCATCTGTGCTGCCATGTCGGTGTCCCTGATTCGAGATTCGGCTGCCTGCAGATTTTCCGCCCCGATATCGATCCCCTTGACCGCATGTTCGAGCCGGTTCTGGTAGGCACCGAGGTCTGCCCGCTGTTTGTTTACTGCACGTAATGCAGTATCGACTACGCCGATTGTCCTATTGGCGTTGTCAGGAGAAGAGATCGTTACGATTTGGTCCTGTTCCTTGAGGCCTAAAGCGGCAGAAGTCATTGTACCGATAAACACCCGTTCCCGCTGGTCCATATTGGCACCGATGTGGAACCACATGGAAGCGGTCACCGTGTTCTCACCACCTTCTCTGGCAAAACGGCCGGTGAGCATGTTCATACCGTTAAACTGGGCGTGGGACGCGATTCTGTCGATCTCATCCACGAGTTGTGAGACTTCAACTTGGATCTGCATTCTGTCTTCCGAGGTATAAATCCCGTTTGCAGATTGGACTGCAAGTTCTCTTAAGCGGTGGAGAATGTCCTGGGTCTCCTGCAGGTATCCTTCCGAAGTCTGGATAAAAGAAATACCGTTTTCGGCATTTCTGGAAGCCTGATTGAGACCGCCGATCTGGGCGCGCATCTTCTCCGATACGGCAAGTCCGGAAGCATCATCTCCCGCTCTGTTGATACGCATACCGGAAGCCAGCTTCTCCATGTCGTTAGATAGAGTTTTGTCGTTGACGCCTAATTGGCGTTGTGCGAACATCGCACTGAGGTTGTGATTAATAATCATCTTTTTTCCTCCATGAAAGATTTTTAATCGAGCATCCTTGCTCGTTTTTGAAAATTTACGTGTTCATTACACTACTACTGTTGTTGTTTCGTTGCATTTTGATCGTTTCTCTGTTTCTCCGTTGTACCTCCTTATCTCAATAATTTTCCTAAACCCGTCATCCAACGGACCCGATATATAGAATAAGGGCGAGGACGACCTCGGTCTCAAGGAAAGCGGATAAAACTTTCCTTAATCTTTTTATCGACCCCCCCGCGGTTAACCTTAAGAGAAAAACGTAAACTGGAGATAAAAAAAAACTATTTTGAAAATTATTTGGAATCGAGAAAAGAAATGTACTGCCGGGCGATGGGATCATCCGGGGCGATTTCCAACACACTCTTAAAAAACCCGAGAGCTTCTTCTTCATTTTCTTCTTTTAGGGCGAGAATCCCTAAATTTGAGATGACCTTCACATTCTCCGGTTCTTGTTTGAGGGCCTTGGAAAGCATTTTCCGGCTTTCTTTGTATTCTCCAAGCTCCATGAGACAAATTGCCAATTCATTGAGTGTGTCCGTTTCCTCCGCCCCGAGTTCGAGGGCTTTCCGGAAAGCCTCTTTCCCACGGTCGTACTGCTCCATGCGTCTGCATGCCCATCCCAAAAGGAACCAGGCATTGGAGATGTCCGGCCGTATCTCCATAAATTGTTTAATTTTTTTTATCCCTTCCTCTTCTTTACCAATTCGAATAAAATCATACGCCTCTTTGAATAGAGTATCCAGGTTTTTATGGTTCTTGATCTCTTCGAGTATGTCCTTTACTTCCGCAATCCGCTTTTTTTCCGTGCCCAGGCCCAGGTAACGGGTTAGATGCTCTTCTGCTTTACGGAAGTTGTTTTGCCGGAGAAAAAAAGTGCCCGCATGATAGTGAACATCGGGAGATTCGGGGTCGCGCCGGAGAGCTTCTTTATACGAGAGAAACGCGGTCTCGAGGTATGCATCTTTGAGCTCTTCATTACCGATCTGTTCGTAGACTTGAGCGTGCTGCTCCTCAACTAAGGCGAGATTTACGGTATTGGAAATCTCTTGCGGTTCTAGATTTGCTAAAGCGCGGAAAATCTCCTCAGCAATATCGAAATCCCTGTTTTTCGCTTTGAAAATGGCGGTTTGTGTCATTTCAGCAACGATGCCGGGATTCGCAGCTTTGATAAATCTTCGGTAATAATCGGCATGTCTGTGCTCAGGCTGATACGCCAATATTTTAAGCATTGCCGCGATTATCATTTCCCAGGAGAGGGAGTGGAGGTGGAATTCCTCATCCCCCGGCGGGGTTTCAACGGGGAGGAGAATCGTAGGATCTATTTCGAACTCCCCGATTCTCCGGCCCAAATTATCCGGAATTGAGATATATATGATATTTTTCACCTGTTCGGGAATATTTTCTTGCGGGTCACTCATTGGAATCGCCAGAATTGGATTGGGCCGATTGGATGGTTTTTCTCAGATGGGTAAGATAGTCGTTGAGCCGCATTTTATATTCTATAGGCACACTGTTTTCATCATAAAGGGTAACTAAGGCGGCAAGGTCTTTTCTCCCTTCGACCGGTTCGTACCGTATGATCTTCCCCTTGAGGATGAGTGCCCGCTGTTTGTCCACGAGTTCAATTTTAAGTGAAGCTTGTTTTTCTAAGAGGAATTTTGCCACCCCCACGATGATGAACTTGGCCCCTGAAAAAGAAATGTCCCGGAGTATTCCCATGCGGGGGACATTGTCAATGAGGATTTGGATTTCTTTCGATTTGATACCGAGTTTCCGGATAGCATCAGGGGTAATAAGAATTCTCTCCTCTTTCCTCTTTTTTGCGTTGATATTTGCATCGAGGAGAAGCCCTAAGATTTCAATCAAATCGTCCGGAGGACGCTGGGTATATGCTAAAGAGATATAATTGAGGTTCGGTTTGTCCGGGTTATAGGGATTAAAACCGCTTATTTTTGCACCAACGAAAAATAATACCGGATCGGTTTTGTCCGCCTGCTTAAAGCTGAACCGAAGAGAGACGACGTTGTTCGCTTTGCGAAACAGTTCAAAGTACTTATCGGAGACACTTGCCACTACTTTCGCACCGCTCATAGAGGTAGCGTAGATAATGCATGGCAGTTGCTGCCCGAGACACTTTAAAAACACCTGTTTTGTCTGCAGTCCGGTCGCTTCAATTACCTGTTTCGTAAATGTAACGTCGATGTTTTTGTATATTTTATAATACCGTGATATTTGTTGGCTGGTAACTAAGGCCATAGCTTTGATTTGTATACTATGATAGATTAAAAGCCGTTGTCAATAAGCTTGGAGGAGTTTAATATGAGCAAAATTGTAGGAATTGGCAATCCATTGATGGATTTGATTATGCACACCGATTATTCGGCTTTAGAAGAGCTGGAAGCCCGGGCCGGTACGATGAATTTGGTAGACGAAGAGCAGATGAGCCGTGTGGTCCTGGTGGGAGGAGTGCCGAAACGGACTGCAGGGGGCAGTTGTGCAAATACGCTCCGCGGCATTGCCTGGCTGAAAGGGGACGAGGAGAACAAGCCCCTATTTATGGGGGCGGTCTCGAGAGATGAAGAGGGGCTACACTTTGAAAGAATACTGAACCGGTTAGGAGTTGATGCTGCATTGGCCTGGAAAAAGACGGCCACCGGAAAATCTGCGATCATTGTTACCCCGGATTACGAGCGGACGATGTTTACCTATTTAGGTGCGAACCGGGAGTTTACCTCGGATGATATCGACTGGAACAAGTTTAAGATGGCAGGTCATTTCTATACAACCGGTTTTATGTGGGACACGGAAAATCAGAAAGATGCAACGAAACGTGCCATGGAAGAGTGCCTTGCTCGAGGTATGGAGGTGTTTTTCGATTTGGCCGATATTTTTGTAGTAGAACGTTCCGGGGCCCAATTGCGCGAGTGGCTGCCGGGCAGAGTAGATATTCTGTTTGCAAATCGCGATGAATTAAGCGCTCTGACCGGAGAAACGAAAGACGAGGCAATTCTCAAAGAATCCCGTAATCTTGGTAAAATCGTTGTTATGAAAAAAGGCGCGGAAGGATGCTCAATTGCGGCCGAAGGGAAAGTACTAGATGTTTCGGCAGAGAAGGTAGTGCCCCACGATACGACTGCAGCAGGCGATTCTTTTGCAGCAGGGTTTGTACACGGATATACAGAGGGACATCCGCTAAAAGTGTGTGGTAAGCTGGCAAACAAGCTTGCAGGAGGGATTGTGACAGCGGAAGGGTGCAGCTATAACTCTCTGGACCGGGAGGAGATACTTGGGGTACTGGAATAGAGAATACCGGGCCGGCGTTCCCCTCTATTCCCTAAGCGTACGTTCGAGCCGTTCGATCATCTCTCTGGTAATCCTTGTTACCTCATCGGAATCGGGGGATTGCTCATGTTCGTTTGGTCCCCGCTGTCGGTCCTTTTGCCGTTCCTTGAACAGTTCATCGGCGATAAGCAGGCTGGTAAGGATTGAAATCTTAAGCGGTTCTTTGAGTGTAGCGGATGATTCGATCTCTTTTACTTTCGCTTCAACGTAGGTGAGGAGGTGTGTTACATATTCCGGGTCTTCATCAGCTTTTATAGTAAATGAAGTACCGAGCAGATTTATCTGCATTACCCCGTTATTCATAGCGGTTTGTGTTTTCCGCGCAACGGCCGCGGCAACTAAAAAATATCGAGTTCAGAAGATGAGTCCGGAAGTTCTTCGTCCGTTTCTTCTTCTGCACCTGTCTCTTTCTCCGGTTCCTCCGGTGTGTCCCCGGACGGATTGAAGCCGGCGGCCGATGCCTCCTGCTGTCCCTGTTCTTCGGTCGATTTATCATATCCGAGCGATGGTCCGGACGACTCCCCGCCGGCTTCAGCGTCGAGTTTTTCTAATTGAGAAAGTGCGTTAATGATACCCTGTTCAATTTCTCCCTGGTCCCTCTTGAAATCCGATATGAGAATTTCTAATTCTTCGATCCTCTTTTGATAATCATCGAGTTTCTTTTTTAGTCCGCTATTTTCGGTTTTCAACTCTTCAATACGGGAAACCGCCTTTTTCACCTGTGCATCCAGTTTTTGAATCTGTTCCAGGGTAATCATAGTGCGTACTCTCCTTAAACGCTGGTGAGCGCCTGTTTTGCCTTTTCTACTACCGCTGAAAAGGCCTGTTTGTCCTCAATAGCCATATTGGACAACGCTTTACGGTTCAGTTCTATTCCGGCATTATTCAAACCGTTTATAAAACGAGAATACGAGATACCGTTTTCTCTGCATGCTGCTGATATACGGGTAATCCAAAGCCGTCTCATATCCCGTTTTTTTTGCCGCCGATCTCGGTATGCGTAAGAAAGAGACTTTGCAACCGCATCTTTTGCCGTTCGATACAGTTTGCTGCGCCGTCCCCAGTATCCTTTCGCCTGTTTGAGCGTTTTTTTCCGTCTGTCGTGTCTTCTTGTACCGTCAACTGCTCTTGCCATCTAGTGTGCTCCTTGACTAACTGTAGGGTAATAGCTTTTTCGCTTTTTTTGTTTCTTCCGGACTCAGGATTCCTGCTTTCCGTAAATTCCGTTTCCGCTTCGGACTTTTTTTCGTAAGAATATGCCGTAAACCCTGTTTTTTATATTTAATTTTACCGGACCCGGTTACAGAATATCGCTTTGCCGCACTTTTGCGCGTTTTCATCTTTGGCATGTTGTACCTTCCTTTCTGTACTGATAATAAAACTCTACTTTACTAAGGAATTGAAAAGAAACTATCGTTAATGCTTTTTTGATTTCGGACTAAGAATCATAGACATGAACCGCCCTTCCATGCTCGGTTTCTTGTCTACACTGAATGAATCATCTAATAAGTCAAGCAAATTATCAAGGACAACCCTTCCTAATTCCGTATGGGCAAGCTCTCTGCCTTTAAATCTAATCGTTACTTTTACCTTATTCCCTTCATCTAAAAACTCACGTATATGTTTCGCTTTAAACTGAAGATCGTGCTCCTCTATTTTAGGCTGCATCCTGATCTCTTTCATTTTTACGAGTTTCTGCTTTTTTCTCGCTTCTTTTTCCCGTTTTTCTTGATCGTATTTGTATTTTCCGTAGTCAAGAATCTTACACACCGGAGGATTTGCTTTCGGAGAAACCTCGATAAGGTCGAGTCCGGCTTCCTTAGCTATCTCTAAAGCTTCGGTAATCGGTAATATCCCCCGCTGATTCCCATCCTGATCAATTAACCTCACTTCTCTTACGCGAATTCCATTATTGATTCGCAATCCATTTGTGGCCAATCTACCCCCTTATTAAAACAATTAGATGGTGCATACTATAACACCATCCTGAAAAAGAGTCAAATTCACCCTAATAAAAAGAGTTTATTGCACAAATAAAACATTTTTGCAATAATGTAGATGAATAAAATTGTAAGGAGCAACTTTCTGACTATCTTAGAATTAATCGAATACGCTACGGATGTTGAAAAACAAGATCAGGAATATTATACCAGTTATATCAAAACGACAGAAAGACCGGGATTAAAAAAACTGCTTTCATCTCTTATCAGCCAGGAGAAGGAACACGAGAAACAGCTGCTCGAAGTGCAGCAGGACCCGATCATCGGAGAGGTTTTTTCCGACGCTCCTGCCGATATTGATGTTGCTCAATTCCAGACAGAGCATCAATTTTCGGAAAAGATGGATTATAATGATCTGCTGAATCTGATAATAGAACGGGAGCAGAAAGCAGCCGATCTATACTCGTTTATCGCTTCTTCTACCAACTATGATGAAATTCGTTATTTTTTCGAAAACCTTGCCGCAGAAGAACGTAAGCACAAGAGCTGGGCTGTAAACCGATACGAGCTGGAAATGCTCTCCTCCTTCTAATTATTATTTCCCAATATCGCCTTTATTGTATTGCAAAATCATGATCGCCGTGCTATTTTTATCCGGCTATGGTCGTTTTCTCCCTTGGGGCTGTTCCGATTACCGCACTTCTTGTCTCGGTTTTACTCAAGAAAGATCAATGGTTCGATCACGATTTGTGGGGTAACTTCCGTCGAGGAATTTTAGGTTTCATCCCCGCTGCGGTTCTCTTTTTTATTATCCCTGCAGGTGTTCCTCCTTATTTGAAGCCGGGGGGCCTGTTTCTTTTTTATTGGCTGCATGATTTTCTGCTATTTCAGGGGATCGGGATTATCGTGTTTTTGCTCTTTTTCGGTTTATCCGGAGACGGGGATGATATCTCCGTTTTTCTCTTCTTTACCGGGTTTTACGCCCTCTCCGGAATAGTCGATACAATTGATTACTTCGGCAGCTACAACCTCTTTGTGCTGTTTCTCCTGCCGATTCTGCGTATCAGTCTGCTTTTTGCCACTACGCTCCTCCTGACATTGATGCTCGATGCGTTTCAATTCCTAAAGGCGCCGTTTTTAATCGGGGCACTCGCGTTATCCTGCATCCCCGGGGTTTCAGCTTTATTTTATTATAGAAACTTTACCCTCGTCAGTATTGTAATAACCGCTCTCTTTCTCGGAGGAGCGGTGGCTGCGTTCCTGCTGTTTCGTGAAAAATAATCAGCGTTAAGCCATGCGTTAAGCCATGCGTTAAGCCATGCGTTAAGCCATGCGTTAAGCCATGCGTTAAGCCATCCCCTCAGACCCTAGAACATTGGAGATTTTATGTTTATACAGCTCTTTCAGCGCTTCCCGGGCAGGTCCCAAATATTTACGCGGATCAAAAAGCTCCGGTTTTTCGGCCATCGTCTTTCTAATTGCTGCCGTCATAGCGAGTCTTCCGTCACTGTCGATATTTATTTTACAGACAGCTGACTTTGCCGCTCTTCGCAGCTGGTCTTCAGGAATTCCTACCGAATCTTTCAACGCTCCGCCGTTATCATTGATCATGTGTACAAGATCCGCGGGTACGGAGGAAGAGCCGTGAAGGACAATCGGAAATCCAGGGAGCCGCTGTTCTACCCCTTCTAAAATCTCGAATTTGAGGGGTGGGGGAATAAGGATCCCGTCCTCAGAACGGGTGCACTGTTCAGGTTTGAACTTATTTGCTCCGTGCGAAGTCCCGATCGATATGGCTAGACTGTCTACGCCGGTCTTGCCGACAAAATCTTCTACCTCTTCCGGCCGTGTATAGGTCGATTTCTCCGCTACGACATCGTCTTCGATGCCGGCAAGTACTCCGAGCTCTCCTTCGACAGTTACATACTCATCCTGGGAGTGGGCAAAATCGACAACTTTTTTCGTCAGTTTAACATTCTCTTCGTAAGAATGGTGAGAACCATCGATCATAACCGATGAAAACCCCATCTCGATACAGCTTTTGCACAACTCGAATGTATCTCCGTGGTCTAAGTGAAGTGCAATCGGAATGTTGCCGCCGAGCTCTTTTGCATATTCTACTGCCCCTTCCGCCATATAACGAAGGAGGGTTTGATTTGCATATTTGCGGGCCCCTGAGGAGACCTGCAGTATGACGGGAGAGTTTGTCTCTACACACGCCAGTATGATGGCTTGCAGCTGTTCCATGTTGTTGAAATTGTAGGCAGGAACCGCATATCCTCCATTTACCGCTTGTTTGAACATTTCTACGGTATTCACTAGACCGATTTTCTTATACGAAATCATTTTGTCTCCTTGATAGTGTGATTGGTGTTTGGATTCAGTGGATTTTAGAGGTCTTGAGTACCTGATGTCAAGTATTGAAATCACAACCGGATGATCAATTGACCCGTCCGTTATCGAGTGGTACATTCTCTTCTATGAAAAGCTTCATCGCCGCCCTGTTCGCGGGTATGCTCCTCTTCTTCGCATCATGTTCCCCGCCGGATGTCACCGTAATATCGGACCCCTATTTTGAAGCGTTTACGTTTCCAGGGAAAGCGCAAAAATCAGCCTGGCAGGAAGCTGCTGAAAATCGGGGTAAAAGTTTAAAAATTAACGTGTCCTCCTTTGATGAGACGCACGATTCCAGCCGAGCTGCATTCCGGGTACTGGAGAAAGTGAGAAGCGACTATATTATCTGTACCCCTCTGGCCTCATTTTTCATCGCAGAGGCGATGCGGGATAGTGGGGGAGACGAAATGCAGGAAGATCCTGTATATAAACATCTTTTTCTTTTTGAAGTGGGAGAACGGCAGGTACTGCCTCCCGACACAACAGTCGTGATGATTGACCGAAAAGAGGCTTTTCAAAAAACTGCCCGGCTTATGGAACAATATATAGAAAACAATAGCGGAGTGCGTCCTGCAGCTCTGTTTTACACCGGTACTCCCCGGAGAAAAGCTGAAATGGAGGCGTTCTTAGATGCATCGGAGAACGCTCCTCTTTTGAGTGAGCTCTACTATACGGAAATAGAAAGTCTTGATAATAAGAGGGAAGCGTTGAATTTTATGCAGGAGATACGCACGCGAGATGTCGGTCTTCTCTTTCTTGCCGCTTCGAGTCTCAATACGATCTGTATCGAGCAGATGTCGAAAGAAAAAACGCTTGTCATTACTGAAAAATCAGGAATATCGACGAGCTACAGCGATCAGCTGCTCTTTTCGATTAAAACAGATTACCAAACCCTTACAATGGATATAATCGACCGCCATCTCGATACTGAGAGTGAAATCCTTGAAATGAAAGCCTCCGTGGTCAAAGGGGGAGCGGGCGACGAAGCTTCCCGGCTTTTTGAATAACTTCTTTTAACGAAAAAAGAAAACTATTTGACAAAGATTTCGGATGGAAATATAATTCTACCTATATTACTATTGGGATTACTCTGCAGAACAAAGGAGCTAATAATGAGAAAAAGCGGAGTGCTGATTCTTTTCATGATCTTTATCTTTCTTTTTGTACTCGCCGGGTCTGTGACAGCCGAAAAAGTAACGGAAGTTTTGGAATCTAAAATAATCGAAAGCTTTGACAATCCTGAAAACCCTGAGGAGGCGGAGAGGGACTCACACCGATGGGTGGTACGAGGAAGTAAGTTTGCAGCCAAAGAGTATGATGAAGAAGGTAACGTCATAGATGAATATCCGAAAATGGCCTATGTAGAATCGTGGCCGGAAGCACTGTTTGGAGCAAACAAAGAGGGGCGTGATCTTAAAGTCCTCGGAATACACGGGAAGTTCGACAGAAGAGCATACAATTTCATCGAAATAATCCCTGTTGCAGATGAAGACGATGAGGACGGAAATCCTGTTTTTGAGCCTATTCTGCTTCCCGGCAAAACAAAGCAGGTCGATATCTGGGTGTGGGGATCGAGTTATGACTATTATATGGAAGTTCACCTACGGGATTTTAAAGGTATTGTCCATGTGCTCCATCTAGGAGGCCTCAATTATACCGGCTGGCAGAATTTGCTGGTAAAAATACCGTCTTATGTCCCCCAGGAAGGAGGGTACGTTACCTCCGGTGGGTATCGGAAGGAGCTCGAACTTATCAAACTTGTTTTATGGACAAGGCCGGAAGAACGGGTGGATGATTTTTATCTCTACATCGATCAGATAAAAACCTTGACCGATACATTCGTATCACGTTTCGACGGTGATGATTTGGCGGATCCGGAAAAAATTAAAGAAGTCTGGCAGAACAGGGGGGGTAATTAACCATTATGAATACTAAAAAGCTTTTCCTTATAACACTGTTTCTTGTTTTAGCTAGCACACTGGTGATGGGGCAGGACGTGTCCACGGCCGGAGAACCGAACCCTAATGAAATCGGAGTCGATAGTGCACAGCAAAAACTGAAGGAAGTATCGATATCGAAGTTCGAGGACGCCGGGTTTTGGTATCCGGCTATGGCGATGGACCAGGGTATTGCAAAGCTGAGGCGGTTCGAAGGCGGTCCGGCGGACAAGAAACCGATCCCGGAAGAAGCGGAACTGGGTATCTCAGAAGATGACAGGTTTGTTCTGGGCATGAAGGTGATGTATTTCTTCCGTGGAGATAAGACCTTTGCTATATACCCCGCACGGCCGCTTCCGATAGAAGGTATTTGTAAAACCATTTCTGTTTGGGTAGTGGGGAGGAACTTCAACCACACACTCAAGCTCCTTGTTTCCGATCACTTTGGAAATCGGGCGGAAATCACGATGGGGAAACTCAATTTCTCCGGCTGGAAAAAGATGACGGTTGCTATTCCTCCGCACTTGAAACAGCGTGATTTTCATCACAGCGGGAAAATCGGCATTAAAGTAATTGGGTTTAAGATCGAAACCGATCCGGCTGAATCCTACGGGACCTACTACATCTATTTTGATGATTTGCGGGCAGTTACCGATCTCTATCCCGAAGAGGCACGCGACCCGGACGATATGGTCGACGCCTGGTAACGTCGGCACCTAGTACGTCCACTTCTGTGTAAAGTTGTCTACTGAAAAAACTTCTGTTTTTTCAGTAGACTCAAATAAGTTTTGTAAAAAAGCCCTCTTTTCACTTTAAAAAAGAGGGCTTTTTTTGTATGCTTACAGATGAATTAAAGACATATGGCAGCATAGTGGGAGGAACAGTATCGTGCAGATTAATATCGAGGCTAATACCGTGATAGGCGAGGGGTCCCAGTTCGGCGGTCGATTTGCAATAAAGGGAAACCTCCGTATAGATGGAAAGTTTGAAGGAGAAAGTTTGCTCGTCGACCACCTGCAGATCGGGCCTAAGGGAAAGGTAAAGAGCAACATTTCAGCAACGAGTGTCGTAGTCGAGGGGGTTGTAATAGGCAACATTACTGCAGCGACACGTATCCTCCTCCTCACCACAGCCCGGGTATTAGGCAATATCAAAACCCCCGAACTCATTATTCAGGACGGTGTTGTACTCGAAGGAATGTGCACGATCAGCCACTTCGAGCTCGACAATACGAAATCGTACATCGAATCACTCTACAACAGCGAGGAGTGATAGCTGCCTCAATTAATATGAATATGCAGTCCTCCGCTCAAATATAGCTATTCGCTTGTTTTTATAAAAGAGAAAAAGTTTTTTTGCACGTTCTCAATAAGTTCATTGATGGATACGTTGCGTAATGATGCAATACATTGATACGTATACCCGATAAAACCGGGATGGTTCAGTTTTCCCCGTACCGTTTGGGGCGAGAGGTAGGGGGCGTCGGTTTCAATGAGAAGCCGGTCGATCGGGACCCGTGCCGCTGCCTCTTTGATCGCAACTGACTTATTATACGTAACATTACCGGAAAATGATACGTAATATCCGGCCTCGATTGCCTTTATAGCAGTGTCGGGGCCGGACGAGAAGCAGTGCATGATCCCCCCGTTGCGGGGTTTCTGCTCTTTTACGATCCGCAGCACGTCCTCGTCCGCCTCCCGGTTGTGGATGATGACGGGAAGATCGTATCTGTTGGCCAGTTTGATCTGCTCGATGAAAAGCGTTTTCTGTATTTCCGGTGTGCCGTGGTTGCGGAACCGGTCCAGGCCGGTCTCTCCGATAGCGGTTACTGAATAGGCCCGGAGGATATCTTCGAGCTTTGAAAGATTTTGTTCTACCAGTTCGGACTCACGTGCTGCGCCGGGATGGATTCCGGCGGTGAGAAAAAGGTCCGGGAAGCGTCCTGCAACCTCGAGCCGACTATGAAAATCATCAGGGTGGATGCCGATATCCATCCCGGCCGCCAGCCCGTTTTTAAAACATTCCTCGAGAATCCCCGCCGCCCCGAGCTTCTTCTTTTTCATTTCCAGCATGTGGAGGTGGGAATCGATCATTCCGCTTTGTAGCGGCCAGTTTTCATTCATGTGATGTTCCGCCTTTTCCCTTTTACCCACTATTGCCCGAAAAGCAGGGTAGATGCAACGGGTGGCTTCCGTCTATCGGTAGGCAGCAGTAAAAAAATCCAGGAAAAAACCTGTTGACCAACCCCGCCTTCATTTATACTATGAGAGAGTAAAAACCGCCGGAGTGGTGGAATTGGTAGACACCGGGGACTTAAAATCCCCCGGCTATAACATAGCCGTACCGGTTCAAGTCCGGTCTCCGGCATTGTGTTCGTTGAGAACGAACCATAAATATCAAGCCGGGGAAGCGTAGCTTCCTTTGGTCAACGGCATAAAAAAAGGGGTCTTAAAGACCCCTTTTTCATTGCTTAGGCGATTCAACGAATCGCCACGGCAATTAAACTGATTATAACGAAACTCTGATAAATCTACTCACCTTACAGGATAAACGATTAGTTTATCTATAGGTCATACCTAAAAAATATGGTATAGTAACAACACTGAAATTCTGATATACAGTAATTCCTCAACTGTCGGATGGAACAGCGGGGGAGGTGGCATAATTTACCGAAGGTGTTGAAAAAAATCTAATTTTTGTTATCGTGTTAGTAATAGAAAAGAATGTTCTCTTTTCTTTATTCTTTTTTTCTTCTTTCTTTTCTCTTCTACACATAGAAATGGGAGGGGATATGTGTATCTTAAGAGAAAAATTTCTACCATAATACAAAAACGGCTGAAAGTGCCGCAGAAAACAGAATTCTTTTCCGATATCCGAAAAGCACCACAGATACCACTGTCTGCTATTATTCTCTCGTTTACCCTTATGCCGTTTCTCTCCATTACATCAATGTTGATGCTGGATTGTCTTAACCGGCTTGAGAGAGTGAAACGGTTGTTTTCACCTCTTGTGCGACAGAGAAACATGGTGTGTTCCGATTCTACCTTGCAACGGGTCGCTCGATGGTTGAAGGACGAAGAAACACAACAGTTCCTTCATCTCGTTGCTTCCTCACTACCGAAGGGCACAGCTTGATCACCATCGACTGCTCCCCGATGCGCAATTACTCTTCGATCATGGCGATCGTTTCGCGTTCAGCACCGATACCGGATTTGACTCCAAACGACTATGTCACTGGAGCATAGAGATGACCAGCGACACGTTCGCAGACTAGCCGGTAACCATAGCCCACCTAGTCGAAGAGTATCCCAAACGAAGCGGAAACTCCCGCGAGGAAGCATGGATTATTACAACCGACCTCTCTCTGTCTCCACGAGAGATCCGAGAAGCTGCTCATGTGAGCTGGTCAATCGAAAACGACTGTTTCAAAAAACTCTCCACACTCGCCGGTACAAAGCGGTTCCATTTTAAACAGCGGCGACACTCTTTTTACGCTTCGCCGTGTTTTTGGAAGACGGCGTGTTTAGCTGCTGATGGTGCTTTCGGATAGTCGGACTACGGGTATGTAGCCAATTCTCACTTCAGTTCTCCTTTTGTATGAAAAAAGGAAGGGTGCTCTTTGTCCCATTCGGTAATCGAACCTGTCTAATTCAAGCGGTCATTACGGAAAAAACCATGCCACCTCCCCCGCTGCTCCTTTCAAGAAATAGATGGGGGAATTACTGGGAGTCGCATAAAACACTTGCAAATATACTCAATCTGTTATATATTATTAATAACAAGGCCTTCCACGCCTCTGCTTCAGCAAGCGCACCCGGGAAGGCTTATTTTTTTGGATCAAGTTAATGGCCCGATTTGATAAGCCACCTTTATCAGTAGATCAGCAGATCGCCCTACTGGAGAAAAGAGGTCTTCGTATACTTGACCGCCAGGAAGCAGAACGATTTCTTTCCAATATTTCTTATTACCGCCTTCGTGGGTATACGTGGCCATTTCAAGACAATACAGGTGTGGACCATCCTTTTCTGAAAGATGTGTCCCTCTCAGATATAAAATATCGCTATGAGTTTGATCAAAAGCTTCGTTCTTTACTATTCGATGCACTAGAACTGGTAGAAGTAGCATTTAGAAATCAGCTCGTGTTGCAGATGTCCATGGATTGGGGCGCCTGGTGGTTCGAAAACGGTGCACTATTCCGTTCTGATCAAAATCACATCAAAGATCTAAAAAAACTGGATGCTCAAATCTTTAGATCAAAAGAAGCATTCATAGATCATCACATTAAAAAATACGGCAGTCAAGATCGACCACCAGCCTGGAAGTGTTTTGAAATCGCTTCTTTCGGATTATCTTCGATGATATTCAATAACCTGAAAGGTGAGTTGGAGGCAAAAAAGAAGATATGTGAGTATTTCGGACTTAGTCGCGGCGGTTTTAGGATTCTAGAAAGCTGGATGCAGCACTTCACCGTGGTACGCAATATCTGTGCCCATCATTCACGTCTTTGGGATCGTACAATTAAACAGGAACCACGAATCGGGGGGAATACGAAAAGGCTGGGGCTAAACGTATTACCCAACAAAAGAAAAGTATACGTTACCTTCTGTATACTATCCCATATACACTATAATTTGAATCCTACTGAAGATTTTTGGACCCGTCTTAAAAGCTTACTCGACAGATATAATAAAATTCCGATTGAATGTATGGGATTTCCGCAAGATTGGAGCGAAGAAAAATTGTGGAAAAGTTGATTATGGAAAGCAATAAATACAATTACAGGGTGTACTGGTGGCCGGAGGATGAGAGTTATGTTGCTCAATGCAAAAAGCTCCCTTCAATCTACCGTATAGGAGCTACCGCTGAAAAAGCCCTTAAGAAAGCTCGTAGAGCTGCTTCTGGTATCAACTATTTTTCATACATTCACCATTGGAGGTGATTGAAGATGAATAAGAAAAAAAAGTTCGATTGTGTAGAAATGAAACACCACGCTTCAGTGGATATATAGAAGGATTAAAAGGAAAGACGATCAAATAACGTCTATATTATTGGAACAAAGAATATAAGAAGCAAAAGAAAAGGCAATTGGAGAAAGCAGATACCAAACAAGATGGATAAAATGAGTTACATAAATCATATCTATAGTAAGTTAACTGCCAAATGTGGATACCCATAGTATTGATCATTTGTCGGCAGGCGAAAGCATTGGGGAGGCAGTACACCAAGCGTCTTCTGCCCGACTTTCTCATTCCCTACGCCCGGATGCGGCTCGATAAGGTGGTAGAGGCGGTACAAGAGGTAGCCCTCTATTTGGCCGAGAGAGAAGCGGCCGCAGTTC
>CAZQKT010000016.1:14657-40912 GCA_964594055.1 uncultured Spirochaetales bacterium | reverse complement strand
GCAGGCAATTTCAGCGAAGGCGCACAGCAGTTCGTCGAAGCACGGTTGATCGATCTCGTAGAAAAGAAAGAGCTCGTAAAAATACTAAAGAACCTTCACCGGGGCCGGGTTCAATCCACCTCTACATAAACGAGGTTCCGTTCCGCCTCTAAAAAGGGGACTGTCACCGGATACACCGAATATTGTTTTATCTGCCGTCTCGCGGCAACCTGCTCGAGCTCCGCTCTTACCGTATCGGTTTTCCCTTTATAGAGAAGTATACTTCCGCCCCTGCGGGTAATACCTGTCAGTTCGCTGATAACTTCGGAGATCTTCCCCAGTGCTCTCGTTGTCACCAACCCGTAGTGAGACCCGACCTCTGCCGCCCGGCTGTTTATTATCCGCACATGCGAAAGCCGCAGCAGGGCCCGGATATTGTTCAAAAACCGTGCCCGCTTTGATGAACGTTCGATCAGGTCAATACGGAAGTGAGGGCAATAGAGGGCGAGAGGGACCCCCGGGAACCCTGCACCGGAACCGACATCGGCCATTGTCATTTCGGGAAGAACTTCTTTCAGTTCAGTGATAACGGCCACACCGCTTAGCGAATCGAGAAGGTGTTTTATAATCAACTGCCGAGGGGTCTCGAACCGGACGAGGTTATACCGTTTGTTCCAGAGGACGAGTTCATCGATATATATTTCCATGTTCCGGATCTGTTTCTTATCAGCGGACAATCCTAACTTCGAAATTCCTGCCGCTAACAGCTCTTTTTCATCCTCTGTCACTGCTTTCGTTTTCCTCCCAGCCGGACGAGCAGGAGAGCGATATCGGAAGAACGCACTCCGGAAATGCGGGAAGCCTGACCCACCGAAAGCGGACGGACCATCTTCAGTTTTTCTTTCGATTCGATGGATATTCCTTCGACTTTATCATAATCGAAATCAGCCGGGATCCGCATCTTCTCCATCTTCTCGAACCGGTGTACCTGCTGTTCCTGCCGTTTTATATACCCCTCATATTTGATATCGAGCAGGGCCTGGTCGATCCATTCTTCCGCATACGTGCCGAACCGGGGTTCCAATGTAAGCAGTTCTTCCGGCCGCACGGTCGGGTCGCGGACAATCTGGAGGAACGGTTTACCGGCGTGCTTGATCAAGCCGTTGTCCGGACCGAGCTCGGTCTGCTTGAGCCTCCGGCGGGCGAGAAGTTCTTTTACTTCTTCGATACCCTCTTTTTTCTTTTGAAACTGCTCCGCTGTTTCCTCGTCCTGCAGTCCCACCTGGTAGCCTTTCTCGAACAGCCGCATGTCCGCATTATCGTGGCGAAGAGAAAGGCGATATTCGGCCCGCGAGGTGAACATCCTGTACGGTTCGTTTGTACCGACTGTCACAAGATCGTCGATGAGTACACCGGTGTACGCCTCCGATCTTGTAAGAATAAGCGGTTCTTCCCCCCGAAGATACCGGACCGCATTGATACCGGCCATAAGCCCCTGGCAGCCGGCTTCTTCGTATCCGGATGTCCCGTTTGTCTGTCCCGCGGTAAACAATCCCCGAACGAGTTTTGTCTCGAGACTGGGGAAGAGCTGCCGGGGGTCGAGAAAATCGTACTCCACTGCATAGCCGGGGCGCATGACCTGGACGTTTTCGAGCCCGGGTACAGTTTTTAAGAACTGCTCCTGGACCTCTTCCGGCAGCGAAGAGGATATGCCGTTTAGATACATCTCTTCGGTTTCCAGTCCTTCCGGTTCGACAAATATCTGATGTCTGTTTCGGTCGGGGAACCGCACCACTTTGTCCTCGATCGAAGGACAGTACCGGGGCCCTTTACCGACAATTTCCCCGCCGTAGAGTGGGGAGCGGTGCATATTCGCTCTGATGATTTGGTGGGTAGCTTCAGTGGTATAGGTGATGTAGCAGCTTACACTCGGGGTCGGTTTTTTCTCCCTGAAAAATGAGAAGGGGAGGACCTTCTCATCACCGGGCTGTTCTTCCATATTGGAAAAAGTAAGCGAAGAGCGCGCCACTCGTGCCGGGGTGCCTGTTTTCAACCGCCCCACGGAAAACCCGAGTCTTCGAAAAGCATCACCGAGGCCGACTGCTGCGGGCTCTCCGAGCCGCCCCGACGGGCAGGTATACTCTCCGATAAAAATCTTTGCCTCCATAAAGGTCCCGGTCGTAACCACAACCGCCTTGGCCGATATCTCGAGGCCCCGCTCCGTGACCACCCCCCGCACCTTTCTGCCCCTGCTCGGCGACCCGCCGCCGGCTGTTCTCTGTCCGGACTGCTCACTGATGAGGTCGGTCACCGTGTCCTGAAAAACGTGGAGGTTTTCCTGCCGCTCGAGGGTCACTTTGGCCAAAGCAGCGTAGCGGAACTTGTCCGCCTGGGCACGCGGGGCCTGTACTGCCGGCCCTCTACTGCGGTTGAGCATCCGGGACTGGATCATCGTCGTATCGATAAGGCGTGCCATCTCCCCCCCTAAGGCATCGATCTCACGGACGATATTCCCTTTGGAAAGACCTCCTACGGCCGGATTGCAGGAGAGTCTTCCAATACTGTCCAAGCTTTGGGTAATGAGAATGGTGGTATATCCTAATCTGGCAACGGCCAATGCGGCCTCGATACCGGCATGCCCCGCTCCCACAACAATAACATCATAGTCGTTCATAGTAAAACCAATTCACTTTCCTACGCAAAATTTTGAAAACATATTGTTCAGAATATCGGCGGGGGTAACTTCACCGGTTATCTCGCCGAGGGCCTGGAGTGCTTCCTGAACATCGAGAGAAATCATATCGAGGGGCGCCCCTGATTCGATACCCGATCCGACCTGGTCGAGTGCCGCCGCGCACCGTTCCAAGAGTTCTTTCTGCCGTACACTGTCGATAACCGGTTCTCCTTCAGAAGCAGTCGTCCCCCCGAAGGCACGCTCGACGATCTCCTCTTCGAGCCGGGAGAACCCCTCGCCGGTCACTGCACTCAAGACCAGTGCTCCGGGAGGCGGCGGTCCCGGCCTGCAGTCGGCCTTGTTCCACACCACCACGGTCCGCTCCTTCCAACGGGCATCAGTTAAAAAGGTTTCTTCTTCCGGATGCACCCCTTCTGTGCCGTCGACCAGATAGAGTATGATATCGGCGTTCTGAATTAACCGTTCACTGCGCTCGATACCCGCCGTCTCTACGATATCCTCGCTCTTCCGGAGCCCCGCCGTGTCGTACAGCTTTACCGGAACACCCCGTACCGTCAACCACGATTCGATGTAATCCCGCGTCGTTCCGTGGACCTCGGAAACAATGGAACGGTCCTCCCGTAAAAACAGGTTGAACAGCGACGACTTTCCCGAATTTGTCCTCCCGGCAAGAACGATGTGGATCCCCTCCTGGTACACCTTTCCCACAGTAAACGTACTGATGAGCTCACGGACCGGTTTTTTCAGTTCTTCGATTCTAGAGAGCGGGATTCTGTAATCACCCGCCTCCGGTTCTTCATCCGGATAATCGAGCTGTATTTCGATTTCGGTCATGATGTCCGTCAATTCGGATTTTACCTGGTTGATCCTCTCTTCTATCCCCCCGGAAAGTCGGTGCAGGGCGAGGGCGTGGGCCTTCCCCGATTTTGCGGACACGATCTCCCGGACCGCTTCGGCCCTGGTAAGGTCCATTTTGCCGCTCAAGAACGCGCGCAGGGTAAACTCTCCCGGACCTGCCCGGCGGAAGCCGTTTTTAAAGAGGACCTGCATGATCTTCTCGACCCCGGCCATGCTTCCGTGTACCGAAAGCTCCACACTGTCCTGACCGGTATAGCTTTTCGGGGCCCTGAATACTGCAGCAAGCACGTCGTCGCACGGTCCTCCCGTATCCGGGTCGATGAACGTTCCATGTACGACACTGTTTCCCGGTGCTTTGATGAGCCGTTTAGAAGGTAAAAAACAATTCCCGACCTTCTCGATCGCACCCTTCCCTGAGGTACGGATTACCGAAAGGGCACTCTCCCCCCAGGCGGTGGCGAGGGCCGCGATACAATCATCGGGATAATAATCAACAAATTCCATAGTGGTGACAAGTATAGAGCACATACCAATTTTGTTGCAACGCGCACCGCAGAGGATTCACAAAAACCAAAATTGGCTTTATGATAGTATAAACATGGATGAAAAATCAGCCCGAGAGTATGTAACAGCTCTCCTGGCGACAATAAAACAGACCAGGACCAAACGGCATGAACTGGAAAAAAAGGTCGCTCTCTGGAAAAAACGGGTCGCCTTGGCCGAAGAGAAGAACGAGCCCAAACTTTCAGCTGACGCTTCCGTGATACTCGACCAAAAAAAGCACGACCTTTCCCATCTGATCGCCGAAGAGAAAGAGCTTGTAAAAGAACTGAGAAGCGCTAAATCACAACTCGTTCTTCTCCAAAGCCGCCCCGAGCTTTCTATCAACCCGGACCAGCTTCTCGCAGAGCTGGAAATGGTAGCAGACAAAGAAGATGAGACGACCTCACACTTTAAAGATTTTGAGGCGGAACAAGCTCTCGAAGCACTGAAAAAAAAGATAGAAGAAAATCAAGACTAGGGCAGCTCTTTAATCATCAATTCCCCGAACTCCTGTCCCAATCCTTTGAAAGCGACCGAGATAGCCGTGCGGATATTACTGCCCCTACTCCGTTTGGAGTTCGTCCCGGTATAGACGACCCTGCCGGTATTCAAATCGACCGCAGTGACCGTTCCGGTCACCTCTACTGTATACATCCCGTTTGTATCACTGAAATTACTGATCCCGCACACCCCGTAGATGAGCCGATCGATCCGCCCCGGAAATTGGTCCTTCGTCCGGTTTACGATTTGCTCATGATCGAGTCTTTGCAGATCCAGGTATGACGGCGGGAGCAGCTCCGCTCGAAAACCGGCCGCTGAAAGTCTCTCCATTATGCCCGCTGCAGCCTCGTTGCTTGCCTGCGGGGTCCCCGCACGGTCCGTTTCAACAATAACGATCCCGGTCGGCATTTCTTTTGCCCTCGAAATAGATGTATACCGAAACTTCGCTTCCTTAGAGCGAACAACATCCTGTACTGCTGTTACCTCGGCAGCAAGGCCGCCGGGGAGATCTTGGAGCGGTTCGAGATGCATCGATATATCAATCTGCATCGTTAGTGTATCTGAACCGACAAAATGAGGCGCGGGCCGGTAAAATGCCGCAATTCCTTGAGCGGATGTCCGGATAAACTTGCGGGCCGTCTCCAACTCTCCATCATCATCGAGTTTCCGGTAGGTCACGACAATCGGAACTTCTGCGAGAGGTGAACCTGTACCGTTCCTTCCGTTGGTCACATTTGCCAAAAAAGGTGATTGAAACGGCACGTCGACTTTTGTTGTTAAATTGTTGTTTTCCGTAGTTATCACAATACGCCGAATTGAGTCGGCCGCCTTTTTCAGGTTGGACCGAACAACGAGATTGCTGTTATCTATAGAAGAGGTGAAAGCTTTTGCGGCAGCTTCGAGGTATGCTACTGCTGCCTGGTAATAATTACCATCATCGTACAAGGCACTCCCTCTCTGCTCTATTGAAGCCACTGCATCTGCATGCTCAAAAAACACCTTCCCCAACATCTCCCGATCTTTTTGGAGTGACTCTCGATCATATGCCGCTAATAAAAAAACTGTAATCTTTTCATCGTTTTCTTCAACGTAGCGGTCTGTAATTTGTACCGCACTGCCGGCAGCAGCCTCGGAAGAAGTTCCCGCGTCTTTAAGCCGGGAAATATATTTATTCAGCGTATCCTGTGCTTTTATTGTGGTACTCTCAGTGACCTCTATATCTAAACGGTTTAGAATTGAATCGATAATGGACTGTATTGCGATGTGTTCCGCTTCGGTGACACCGTCCGCCTCATCGACTGTTCCCGAACCGGTGAAATAGACGGAATCATCTGTGGGGGCCGGAGGATTTTCAATCCAATCCGGCTTTTTCTCTGTTCCTGAAGCAGGATTACTCCTCTCCGATACGGAGGCACAGCTTCCGAAAAAGAAAACCAGTAACATGAGTACAATGCCAATACCGGTCCACTCAAAAACTCTTTTCATCAGTAAAACCTCAAAAGTGTATGATCAAACCCAATCCGAAAACCCATCCCCCATAACCGGAAATATCATCAAAGCCGAACCAATAGGTATACCCGAACTCTCCGAACAGACGCAAACGCTTTGATACTATATGACTTACTGTTATTTCGGCCAAAAACCCTGCATGGGTTAATCCTCCATATTGCTCGCCGGTGGAAAGTCCGATTCCGCCTGCAACTCGGGGGGCAACAAGAACACGGCCTGCATACCAATTCATCTCTCCTCCGGCATAGAGGTGAACATGGAACCCAAAAGGAAACGGGACCGGACCAAATCCGAACAGAAACGGAACTTCCACTCCGAAAAGCGGACGGAGGAGAAAAACCCCCCGAGAAAACGTTTGTCTAAACCCCACTACTGCCGCCTTAAACGGATTTGCATCAAACCCGATTACAGCGTGCATATAGGGTGTAGAGACAGCCCCTGCATAATCTTTTTTTACCACTCTGTTTCCGATTTGAAGCGGTTTGTCCGCGTAGAAGACCCTTGCAAAGGAGTGGTCTTCTTCCACTCTCTCTACTATCAGCCTTCCGATCTCGTTTCCTTCCTGATCTAAAATGCCGAATATGTCCCCTTGTTTTACTCCACGCTCACTCCCAAAGGATATAACCACTTTTCTCTCGCGGAGTATATTAATGATGCCCTCTGTAACTCTAAAAAGCGGAATATCCGAAACTGCTTCATGCAGCAACAGTGCCGCCTGTTCAGCGGCATTCTGCACAGCCTCTTCTCTGCCTTCTCCGGTTCCTTCCGCCCGAACCGAAAACCGTACCATAGTTCGTGTATCAAATACTCGAATGGCTGTAATCGTAGAATCGGCGGTAACAGTATAGGGGCCTTCCTCTTCTCCTTCGGTTTCACTAAATTCAGAGAGGACCGGAACAATCACCATGTAGGAATTGATAATGGTAGTAACATCATCAGCTGTGATTCTCTCACCATGTATCGTAATCGGTCCGACACTCCCGTCCCCGGCCGCTCCGGTTTCTTTGTCATCCAGCGCCGTACGGACCTCGATTGTAAACCGGTTTATGTCCTCACTTCTCAAACGGTACGGAAGATGCTGCAGCTCGAATCCTTTAAACGTGTTAAAAGAAAGGGCCAACTGCTCATCAATCGAGTCCAGTAGCTGCTGAGGAACATTTTGAACGGAAGTTCCGGTATCCAACAGAATGACCCGCTGTCGGGTCTCGATTTCTTCAGCCTGGATCGACAAACCGGCAACACAGCACAAAAGGACCGCAATGCTGATGTAAATTCTGGTGAATAGTGATATTCCCTTACGTGTTATTATATTCTTCCAACTCTTCGCCGGGTTGTGTCTCTTTTCCGTCATCAGCCGGGGTCGATTCATTCTTAACAAGCTGTAAAGATTCTGTAAATACAAGTATTCGCTCGATTTTTAGGGTCCCATTTGATATGCCGTTTTTAACTGAGAGCGCAATGGGGACGAAATCGCTGCTGCTCTGACTACTGTACACCTCTTTTCCATTAATGATAATGGAAAATTCTCCCTTTTCGTGGAGAAACTTTGCCGCAATCAAGCCATTAGTATATTCGATATCGTGTCTCTGCCCTTCACTGAGGGTCACTTCTCCGTTGAAGTCGGCTGATACCGGTCCGAATGAACCGTCTAGAGCGGTAATAGTGAGTTTCTGATTACTACTCTGTAAAAACGAAGCGATTTCTATCTCAACAGAAACCCTTTCATGGCTTACAGCGAGCTCCGGTAATTGTATTTCACCGTTGGGCTTTATGACGAGATGCCCGTTTTCAACAGTTACGAGATTGTTTTTTTTGAGCGAATCCGGGAAATAGAGCCCATCAAACCCTTCCGCATAGATAAGGTCCGAACCGTGCTGTTCCGATGCTTTTTCATAATAGATATTCGGATCTATTGCTGCACGGTTTCTGCTGTCTTTGAAAAATATCCCAAACTCATCGATCACACCCTGAAAACCGTCGGGCCCGCCGATTGCAGCAGAGCCTTTCTGCCCTATTCGACCGAATGAGAACCCCTTTTCTTCGATCTCTACTGCATTTCCATCGATGAACCATTGCATTGTTACAGACTGCATGCCGGGTACTACAGATAAGGCTATCGTATAAGCACTGTTTGGACTTAAGAGAACCCCTGAAGAAGATGTAACACTACGTGCACCGGAGACGATCGTCGATTCCAATACTCCTTCTTCGTTCGTAGATAGTGAGAAAGAAAACGTTCCGTCTTCCGTCCGGGTAGAAAAAAAGGACTTGTTCTTTGGCCTTTTATCTACATACAGTTTTACCTTTGCAGTAAATGGGGAGAGGCTTTCGTTTTCTACCGGAAGGAGCATGTGATTGACTTTAAATCCTGATGAACCATCTAAGTAATAGCCGAATACGTTCCCGCGGACATCAACTTCCGGAGAGCCTACCGGGTTTACCGCACCATTGACCGGTCTCACCCCGTCGTCATTCCAATTCCCCTGAAAATGAAAAATGCTATAGTAATGCTTGTTCGGATAAAAGCCGTTCTCTCCTGTATTCCGGCCGCCGGTAACAAAAAATTCCGCTTCCATATAAGCGGTAGAAGAAAAATCGTACGTGCCCGAAGGCGGTGCAAAGGGAAAAAGCTCTACCGTTATTGAATAAACCCCTTCAGAGTCAGGAGCATTCCACTGCAGTTTATCGCTATTGTGCCCCTCGCTTAAAACTTCGTCTCCCATGCTCCAACGGATGTAGGGTTCAGCGTCGGCCGGATACTGCAGCTGCGCTGCCAGAAGAGCTTCCGTATTTGGTGTAATTACCGGAGGATACGAGGTAATGTTTTTAACACTATATACCCCGTCAGTAAAGAAAAAAGCTATTTCACGGTTGAGTTTTATCTCACCCTCGCTATCGTATGCGGTGTATTCTATGGTGTAGAGGCCGGGATTGATATCGGGTAAATCGATAGACGGCAATTGTCCCTGCCGGAGATCGGCATAACCGAGCTGCTGAGAAGCGATTAGTTCCCCATTTGATGAGAACAGCTCTATGGTCAACGTGTCGAGAACGACTTCATCAGGGTCATACTCGAGATCGAGGGGTATTTCATCCCCTTCGCTGAGAAAAGCACCGTCTTCTATGCTCTTTACGACCACCTCGTCATTAGGCGTGGGATCATTCATAAATCCCATGGGGGCCTCACATGACAGCATCCCTATTATGAGAAAAATAGTAATACTAATAAAACCTGTCTTCACCATCATCTCTTCATATAGTATATCACATTTCAATTGAAAAACAAAGCCGGTTGGGCGGAGTACCTAAAAGTTTACTATTAAAGTAGCTTTTTTCAGGAAAGTTAAAAATCATCAAAAAAACCGTCATTGTCTAAGGGGTTATCACCGGAGAAAATATCATCCATCAAAGAACCTCCCCCCGGTGAGATATCTCCTTCAGGAGAGATGTCCCAGCTCATTTTCGAGTAGAGTTTAAATACATGGCGCACTTGGGCCATTTTCCATGATAGATTTTTCTCTTCCCGCTTAAAATCACGAAAGAAATCCTCAGTGGTGTACCCTGACCACAGTCTCCCCGTTTCTACCCTTCCGGCATCATAAAGGCCGCTAATTCCCCAAATTCTGTAAAAAACATGTTCGAAGAGGAACATAATACTCCGCATTTTAAAAACCGCAGTACTAACTGCCACCTTGTCCTTTACAGCAGAACCCATATCAGGGCCTTCGCCTGCACTGTACTGTTCCCACCGCTGGAACACTCCGTTGTACTCCATCAGATCGGCGTATGCATCGTTGAACCGTTTTTTATATTCATTGTAGGTAGGCACATACCGCTTCAGAGCTCCGAGCGAGCCGGCTAAAAAAGCTTCGATTTTTTGGTCCAGCCACTGCTTTTCGAAGGTCTCTATATCGGCAGCATCTATGAAAAGAGAACGGAGTTCCTCATCCTGCTCCTGTTCGACGGCCTGTCCCGGCTTCGCTGAGAATTGCTCACCTTTTTTATTCCGGCAGGCGACTTCACCTTCAACACAGGTTACTAAGATCGAACCGTCCGGTGCCGTTGTTACACGAAAATCAGTCCCCCTGACTCCCATAACAGCACTTTCCGTAGAAACAGTCACTTCTCCCGTACCGGTCAGCTTTTGCACTTTCATTCCGAGAGATCCGGCTAAAAGGTTGACATTTGCCTGTTTCCGCCCGCTCTGTTGATTAAAATCGAAGTAAAAAGCTGTATTCTCATTGATTTTAAGAAGTGTTCCGCTGCTTATCGGAGAATCGAGCTCTACTTCCGCGTACGAACCGGTATCTGTTTCCATCAGGTCGTATTTTTCCATTTTTAACCCAATGGTAACCTGCTGCCACGGGATGTATTCACCATCACGAAACACATCCACTTCACCGTCCATATACCCGATGATACCCAGAATCGTACTCTCTCCACCGCTTCTCTGCTGAGCATAGAGAGGCGAGAACGAGATAAGGATGGCTAAGAGTATGGTGACGGTTATCCGCTTTTTCATATCACTCAGTTGACATGAATATATCACGAGTCGATGGCTAATTCAATCAATTACAGATTTTTTGTGCCGCAATGCTACTGCGGGGCGGCCCACCGTTTTGCCAGCTCGATTATCGTTTCCGAGGCTTTTACCATAAGGGACACAACGACCCACTCCCACTCACCGTGATAATTCGCCCCTCCTGTAAACACATTTGGCGTAGGAATTCCTTTCTCGCTGAGACGGGCCCCGTCCGTTCCGCCCCTGATTATCTTTTCAACCGGGGCAAGGCCGACAGTTTTTATTGCCTCTTTGAGATATTCGATACCCCGGCCGTCTTTGGAAATATAGTCGTGCATATTCACATATTGCTTCTCAGTATCTACAGTGACTTTTCCACCGGGAAATTGGGCTTCCACTACTGCAGCAATCTTATGGAGCGCATCGGTCCGTCTTTCTATCTCTTTGTAGTCAAAATCCCGCAGATAAATCTCTAAAACCGCTTCCGAAGAGGTGCCGGATATTTCCATCGGCAGATAGAACCCGTACCGTCCGTCTGTTGCTTCCGGCGATTCATTGCGCGGCAGCATGGTGACGAATAGGGAAGCCATTGTGACCGCATTCATTAGTTTCCCGCGTCCTTTTCCGGGGTGAATGTTGACGCCTTTCAGTTTCACAACTGCTTTGTAACCGTAAAAACATTCCGATTCAATAATGCCCTTTCCATCCCCGTCGATAGTATAGCAGTAGCTCGAACGGAGCTTTTCTATCGGGAATTGGAGCAGTCCCTTTCCGGTTTCCTCATCCGGTGTAAAAATAATTTCGATGGTACTATGGGGGATATCCGGATGTTCCCAAAGCCAAGCTGCAGCAGCCATTATTTCGGCTATTCCCGCCTTATCGTCGGCCCCGAGCAGGGTCGTACCGTCGGCTGTGATAATCGTCTCTCCTCTGTACTGAAGGAGATCGGGGAACTCTCCGGGATCGAGCGTGATGCCGTTTTTCAATTCGATAATCGAACCGTCGTAGTTGGGATGGATCCGGGGCTTTACCCCCTTGCCGGAAGACTCCGCGGATGTATCAACATGGGCCAAGAAACCGATTACCCGGTCTTCTAATTCACCCTCTCTGGTGGAGGGAAGCCGAGCTATACAATACCCATGTTCATCGAGTTCAATGTCCTCGATACCTATTTCCCGGAGTTCTGATACCAAAAGGCGGAGGAGGTCCCATTGCCCGGGGGTAGAAGGTATTTGTTCTCCGTGGCGGTCCGATGTGGTCTCTATTTGCACATACCGCAAAAACCGGTCGAGTATCTGCTTTTCAAGCCATTCGCTTCTGTTCCGGTCCATAAACACCCCCTGGTTTGCTTTTTCTTCGCTAAACGTACGTTAGCACCCGTTCTAACAAAAATGCAAAGAAAAATATAGTGCCCATAAAAGCGGAAAAAGTACTGTATCAAGATTTTCAGGAAAGTCGAGAAGTTTGTGCACTGGAATTTTATTTGCAGATATGATAAAAACGGAAATTACCTAAAAACCTCCACTCTTGTGCAAGGATGTGTACTGTTGAGCAAGAACGATCTAGATGCAATTATCGAAAAAAACAAACGAAAGAAACGGAGAAAAGAACGAAGAAGAATCAAAACATACCGCTTTATTTATAACTTTTTCCGGGCCATACTCGGCGCGCGGGTCGTAAAAAAATTCAATGCACACGGAGAAAACCTCGACCTGTTCAAGGAACTCGACCCGCCCTATTTTCTCATTTCGAACCATAACAGCTTCTGGGGCCCGTTCATGATGGCCTACTTCGTTCCCGCCCATGTCTCCTATGTAGTAAGTGATGCCAATTTCCGTTCTCTTTTTGTCCGTATTTTCTTAGGATTAATAGCGGCCATCCCTAAAACGAAAGTGATTTCCGATCTGGACACCATAAAAAACATCATGGACATCAAACAGCGGAACGGTGTAATCGGTTTGTTTCCCGAAGGGCAAAACTCGTATGACGGACATAGCCAGCCTATCTACTACTCGACCGCGAAACTTCTCAAACGGTCAAACATACCGGTGGTGTTTGCAGATAAGAAAGGAACATACCTTACTTTCCCGAGATGGGCAAAAAAAAGCAGAAAAGGAGAAGTCTCCATTTCGTACCGGGTCGTCTTTACTCCCGAAGAGCTGAAGACGCTGCCGGTAGAGGCTGTTTATCAGAAACTGGTAACACTTATCGATTATGACGCGTTCGAAACACAGAAGGATCGGATGGTCCCGTTTAAAGGAAAGGATCTCGCCGAATATCTGGAAATTGTCCTCTTCGTGTGTCCCGAGTGCCACTCGCTCGCCTCCCTCGTTTCAGAGGGTGATGTCCTGACCTGTACCGACTGCGGCTACGCGGTCCGATATCCCGAACTCTGCTTTTTTGAACCGGTAAAAGGGGAACTCCACTTCCGCGATGTCCGGCAATGGAATGAATGGCAAATAGAATATGTCAATACTCTTGTCTCTGAAAAAATAACTGATCACACTGATGAGCCGGTGTTTCAGGAAAAAGAGATCCGGCTTCGTACCGGATATAAATCTGAACCGATGAAACCGGCAGGAAAAGGGACATTGTCCCTCTACAGCGACAAGCTTCGTTTCGTGCCTAGAGAAAATCGAGAAATGGCCTTTTTTCTTCATAAGATAGAGGGGCTTAATATGCACAACGAAGAAAAATTGGAGTTCTACTACGACGACACGTTATTTCGATTCGATAGTGAGTATCAACGGGCCTCCCTCTACAAGTGGTACATTTTTATTCAGGCTGTCAAAAGTTTCAACCAACCGTTATGATGTTCTGTCGGTCCTGCGGCGCGCACTATTCTCTCGATGAACCGATCTGGCGCTGAAATCTCCAAACGGCCTGCTACCCTGTTCCGATACCGGGAAGCATATCCGCTTAAACTGAAAACCCCGATAATAGATTTTGGGAACGGGACATACTATCAGCCCTTGAACAACATCCCCGGTTACGTGCAAGATAGGAACACGTATATGCAGAGTATCCAGACCCTTCTCGAGCTGATAAAAGGGGAGCCTTACCTCTATATCCAAACCCACGATTTTCCCGACCACGACGCGGTCGCTACAGCATTCGGGATGCAGTATCTGTTGAGTGAGCAGGGAATACAGTCCTACCTTATCTATGAGGGGAGCATCCAGCGGGACTCTCTCTTTCGCATGGCCGAAGAGCTTGCCATTTCCATCGATCATGTCGTCGACCATTCAATCCATCCGGACAACAAAATCATACTTGTAGACGGCTGTAAGGGGAACAAGAATGTCCACAAACTACCGGGAGAGGTACTTGCCGTCATCGACCACCACAACTCCCCGGCCCCGGAAGACGTACCATTCGCCGACATCCGGCCGGAATACGGGGCCTGCTCGACGATCATCTATACCTACTTGGATGAATTGGGGCTCTCCATCCCCCGGAATACTGCTTCGGCACTGATGATCGGGCTTTTAGTGGATACTGCTCATCTTTCACGGGGTATAAGCGAAGCTGATATCACCTGCCACTACAACCTCTACGGCAGGGCCGATATCGGTCTCGTAAACAGCATCCTCCGAAACAATATTCAGAAACAGGACCTGCAGTACTATAGAGAAGTTCTGAACGAGGTGACAATCGAGAACCAGGTCGCATTTTACTGCTTCGAGGACGGCTGCACTCAAAATCTCTTAGGGATTTTGTCCGATTTCTTTCTTTCGATCCAGGAAGTAAATTTTGTATTCTTCTGTGCAATCAACGAAGACAAAATAAATCTCTCCGTGCGCAGTGAAAAACCGGAGTGGGACGCAGCTGAAATCCTCCAAACCATACAGAGGGGGATTGTTTTCGGGAGCGGTCATCAGGACATTGCGGGAGGAGTGATCCTCGATACATCCCTTTTCAATATCGAGGGCTGTTATCAGGAACTCAAAGAACTGCTGCAGTTAGAATAACAGGGCGGAATATAATGACGGAATTCAAGAAGGTAGTGGAATTAAAAAACGATATAGAGGCGCAGTTGATTTCCTCCATCCTCGAGGAGCGGGACATCCCCCATCACATACACAGCTATCACGATACTGCTTATGACGGCATTTTCCAAGTACAGTTAGGGTGGGGCCATATCGAAGCTCCGGAAGAGTATCGTGAAGAAATCGAAAAAATATATTATGATTTAAGGAGAATTCATGATTTTTAAAGAATACGGAACAACAGGAAAAAAAGTATCAGCCTTGGGTTTCGGGGGCATGCGGTTCAAGGATGTTGATAATTATGATAAGGGCGTCGAAATGCTGCTCGAAGCGGCAAACGGCGGTGTCACCTATTTTGATACCGCCCCCAAATATTTCGGCACAAAAAGCGAAGAGATTTTCGGTATTGCTTTCAAAGAGTTTCAGAAAAAGGGAATTCCGTTTTACAGCTCTACAAAGACCTTTGCATCCACCGAGAAAGATGTACGTAAAGAGATCGAAAACCAATTAAAACGGCTCAATCTCGATTCAATCGATTTCTATCATGTGTGGTGTATAACGAATCTCGAAAACTGGGAAAAGCGAAAACAAGACGGAGTACTAGAGGTTTTTCGAAAACTGAAGGATGAGGGTATCATCCATCATATTTGTGTTTCGAGTCATTTGATCGGCGACCAGATAAAGGAACTGCTCATGGAAGGGGTCTTCGAAGGAGTGACTTTCGGCTATTCCGCCTACAATTTTTCGACCCGGCAGGCCGCCTTCGATGCCGTTGCCAAACACAACCTCGGTGCCGTCGTTATGAACCCATTAGGAGGAGGCCTCATTCCGCAGAACCCCGACCTGTTTCAGTTTATTAAAACCGATAAAAACGAAACCGTAGTTGAAGCTGCTCTTCGGTTTCTCTGGTATCATCCGGAAATAACGGTAAGTCTAGTCGGGTTCGGCAATCTCGACGAAGTAAAACAGGCGCTCACGGCAATGGACGGGTTCGAACCGTACTCCAAGGAGAAACGAGAAGAGATAAAATCACGGGCGGCAGGGTCTTTTGAGGGGATTTGTACCGGCTGTCAGTACTGCGACGATTGTCCCGAAGGTGTACCGATTCCGAAATTGATGGATGCTTACAACCACAAACTGCTTCGGGGAAGTGATCAAGAAATTCTGGACAGACTCAAGTGGCACTGGGGCATTACAGCCGATGAAGCGGCTGCATGCGTGGAATGCGGACAGTGCGAAGAAGCATGCACCCAGCATTTAGATATTATAAACCGGTTGAACTATATTGCGAACCTGAAAAACGCAGGATAGTCGGCAGAGGAGGAGTAGAAAATGCTCGTGGAAGTAAAAGATGTTCGCCAAATCCCTAATGAGGGTTTCCGCCGCTGGTTTCGAGATGACTATTTCGACGTAATCGTCTGGTATACGGATAAGAACCAAAAGGAAGTGGACGGTTTTCAGCTCTGCTACGATAAAGGACAGGATGAACATGCGATAACCTGGAACCGGGACTACGGATTCCGGCACCATAGAATTGACGACGGAGAGATACCGGGAGAAGCGAAAAGAACACCGGTGCTGGTACAGGACGGGGTATTTCCTAAAGATCCGGTGCTTGCCCGGTTCGAGCAGGCAAGCAGTAATCTCGATGATGATATCAGAAGCCTGGTCCTCGAGAAGATGACCGAGATTCCGGATTCTCTGTTATAAGTTTCCACTGATACGCCCTCAAGTCGATGCTGTCTCGCAAGCCGAAAGCAACTCCTTCATTCTCGAGGAGCAGTTTCTGCTCTTCATAACCGCCGCCGCGGGGGAGCGAAATGGAGCCCTTAGAATTGATTACCCGATGCCAAGGGAGAGCGTGTTTTTTCGACATCGAATGGAGAATTCGTGATACCTGACGGGCGCCGCGGGGGCTTCCTGCCAATACTGCGATCTGTCCGTAGGTGGCAACACGGCCCGGCGGGATCGAACGGATCAACTCCACTACTCGTTTTGTAAAATCGGTAATAGCGGTACTCTTCCCTTTTTAGTGCCAGTATGGCACAATACGCCGAATTATGGAAACAGTCGATATCACGGTCATCGGGGCGGGGGTCGCAGGCCTTGCTATTACGGAAACACTATCGAAGCAGACGGACAATCTGCTGCTCGTCGAACAGGAGCCATCCTTCGGCCGGCACACCAGCAGCCGCAACAGCGAAGTGATTCATTCCGGTATTTACTACGTGCCCGGATATCTCAAGGCGACGTTGAGTGTTGCCGGAAACAGCGCTCTGTATACCTTTCTCGAAGATGAGCAGCTGCCGTATCGAAAATGCGGAAAGTTTATCGTAGCAACAAATGAGGCGGAAGTACCTGAAATCGAAGCAATATACGAAAACGGCAAGAAAAACGGAGTGGAAGGGACCGAATTGGTAGACGGAGACCGCATCGGCAGAGAGGAGCCGGGGGTCCAAGCTGTCGAGGGGATCTATGTGCCGTCCACCGGGATTCTTGATGTCCACTCCCTCATGAAGCGGCTCGAATTCAAAGCGGAACAGAACGGTGCAATAGCCCTCTACTCCATGAAAGCAACCGGTATCGATTTTGAACAGCCCGGGTTTACCATCACATTCGAAAACGGAGAACAGGTCCGCTCGAGAGTGGTCATAAATGCGGCGGGACTATTCGCCGACCGGGTTTCGGCCATGGCGGGGATTAATACCGACGCCAACAAGTATACGCTCCACTACTGTAAAGGTGAGTACTATAAGACGACTAAATACAGAGGCATGGATAAACTGATTTATCCTGTTCCGGACCCCGACGGAAAATCACTCGGCATCCACACTCGTCTCCATTTAGATGGAACGGTAGCTTTCGGACCAAATGCCTACTTTGTCGACGATATTGATTATTCTATAGACGAACGGCATAAGGAGCAGTTCTACACATCGATTGCAAAGTTCCTGCCCATAGAGAAAGAGGACATCCACCCCGATGACACCGGGATCAGGCCGCAGCTGTACCCTCTCGATGATAGACCCAGAGATTTTATTATCAGAAATGAAGCGGACAAAGGACTAAACGGGTTCATCAATCTTGTAGGGATCGAATCTCCCGGGCTTACCTGCTGTCTTACCATTGCCGAATATGTACGGAACACGGTCCTGCCTCAGGTATAACTCTCCTGATGCCTGTGCCGCTATTTCGCAAACACCCTTACCTAAGCACCTTTCCCTAAGATTTCCCTTACCTTGCTCGAAAAAACGGCGGCCTCCCGCTCTGCTTCGGCAATGACCGGGTCTTGATCGAGCGGGCCGAGTACTGCATCCATTTCGTTCCTGTCTCGGTAGAGCATGAGGTGGTAGGGGTCGTTATAATCCTTTTCTCTCGAAGCTTTCGTCCGGTGCAGGACTTTCTTTTTTATAACGAGGGCTTGCTCGAGCAGTTCGGTCAATTCTTTCTCGGTAATTTCGGAAGGAGAAACATCGAAAAGACGCCCGATTACTTCCGCAGCGTAATCGAGTTCATCCCGGGGGTACCGTTCTGCCTCTTCATTATAAAACCGGTGTACCTGGTCCCATGAATCGATCTCACCGGAGGTAATCTTTGTTTTGAGTAGGCGGATACGGTCGGTACGAAAAAGCTGTCCCCCGAGATTTGTCCAGGTGGGATTTTCCCAAGCAGGTCCATTTCCAGTTTCCTGTGACCGCTTCTCATTTAACAGTATCTTTAGCAACCCGGCGGGTGTGGAACCATCGATGTTTTTTAAAATGACATCAGCAGCCCAAAGCCGGACCATCTCCAGATAGCTCTCGCGCCCTTCAGCCGCTTTGAGAATGCGGACCTCCTCGCTCCCTTTTTCGAGCATCTCCATCGCATTGAGCATCTCTTCGACGGTATCCGGGGATAGATAATGCATTACAAGTCTCAATTGTGCCGTAGGCCCCGCTTCCCTGCAGTCTCTCGAGGCGAACTTCTGTCTGTTCCTCTCCAACGCGTACATGTTGTACCGGAACCAATATGCAGGGATTATCTGCAGGGAGCCGTTCGAATCATCCCTCGAGACGAGTGAAAACGGATAGGGGATGTACAGCTCGGCGGTGTACGAACCGGTCGTCGCCAGTGTAAACGAAGCAAACCTGCTGTTGTACTTGTAGGTACTCGACAGTCCGGGCCAAAATCCTCTGCGTGCCCGCATCTCCCCATCTCCCTTTCTCGAATTGTGGTTGGACCCGATTACCGTTCCCGCGGCAATATTACTCTGCCCCTCGAGCACGGCTGCACAGAGAAACGAACTTTTGTGGTGTTGTTCGTGGAAGGGGAACGTCAAAACACTCAATACCTCGCCGCAGGAAAGGTGGGCGTTGTCTCCGATAACGCTGTGTTCGAGCTGCAGGCCGTTAGAGAGGGCGACATTGGCATTGGTAAGGAACTGTTCCGCAGTTACCCTACCCCGGACCGTATTTCCATACCCGATGACCCCGTTTCGCAAGATGCAGGCATCAACCACCACCGAAGGTCGTCTCTGTGAACTCAATACAACGATACGATCGAGCCGGGTAATACCCTCGAGACAGGCAGCTTCATGGACGACAACGTCATGCAACATCGAACAGTTTTTAATGATCGCACCGCGGCCGATACCGGGACCGCCGGATATCATCGCTTTCCAGGCTTCCCGCGCCATTTGATAATAACACGATTGAAGCTCGCTATTGTCACGGTCCCGAGACCAGAGAAGCGCATCACCTGCGGTCATTGAAGGAAAGAGCATGACCGCTCTGCCCCCGTTCTCATTAGCTACTTTGATCCAGATTTCGTCCTCGCGGCTTCCTGCCTCTTTCAGGCTTACGGTCAGCTCGTCGATAGTACACAGTACCGCCTTCTCGCCGACCGTATAGCCGCGCAGCAGCCGAACATTGGAAACAGATACATTCGCCCCCAGCCGGCACGATTCGATAACCGAGCCATACAATCCTACGGGGTAACGCTCGCCTCCGCGTGGTATCGAATCGAAACTCATAGCTCCTATTTCGACAATTCCTGAAAACCGGCAATCGTCTATCCGCGAAGGATCAAAAGGGTCGATTACCCGCACATCATCCCATGACCCGGCCCGACACCGTCTCGACTCGAGAACGGCAATCTCTTCAGCGGTCAAAGCCCGATGCAATCCGTCCCGTTTTCCACTCATGTCGTCATATTATCCGGTTCTCTCCTTTTTTGCAGTAACTTTTTCCTACTGCCTCAAACCTTGTTACACCCGCACGTTGACAGGCAGCATTATAATGGGATAGTATAAAACAATGGTATTACGTAATATTATATAATATTACTGCTTAACCGAACCCATAACCACAAGGAGATATTCTATATCCCATGTATACCCCACTGAAAACCCGTACATCCTTCCGTTGGACGAATGATTTTTAATCCTTACCCAGTACCGGGAAAAACGGAGACCCGTTATGAGAACAATCGAAGAAATCGGCATTGTCAAAAGCAAATTCAAAGAATCCGCCGATCCGTTTGAAATGCGAAAACATGAGAGTACCATACTCATCGATAAAAAATACGAGGAAGGCCTGTTCCGTCTCGAGGAAAACCGCTATATTCAAGTGCTGTTTCTCTTTGACCGCTCCGCCGATTACACGCTGATCGGCCCCCGCTATCACGGCGATGTCAAAGGGGTGTTTGCAAGCAGAAGTCCGAGACGACCCTGCCCGATCGGCTCGACTACCGTCGAACTGTTGTCCCGTACCGGGACAGAGCTGCGGGTGCGGGGCCTCGATGCCTTGGACGCCACCCCTGTCCTCGACCTCAAGCCGTACACACCGGGGCTGGATGACGCCCGGCAGGAACGTGCCGAAAAAGCGGAAGAGGATTTCATCCGGCGAAATCCCCGGGGAGAACTCATCCCCCTTATAAAAAACAGGGAAGTGAAAGCACTGCTGCTCGCAAGCGGCAGGCTCCACGGCCACTTTTGTCCCGGCGTATCGCTGGGAGTCCAGGCCGCTGTTTCCGGGCTGCACCGGCTGGCAGCTTTGAAGGAGCAATCGGTTGCTTCCGTATTCGCTGCAGACGGGCTCGAAGAGCTGCTTGCCGTTATCGAGATCAACAGCTGTTTTGCAGACGGTATCCAGACAGTTTCCGGCTGTACGTTCGGCAATAACAGCCTCATCTACCGTGATTTTGGAAAAACCGCAGTCACCTTCACAGACAGGACCGGAAAAGGAATACGGGTTGCAGTGGACTTGGACTATCGGAGTGCTATTGACGAAGCTGCCCCTCGGTTCGGCGAGCTCTTCGACGCCGTAGTAAAAGAACAGCAGCGAAAAGATGCACTGGTCGCGGAGTTCAAAAAGGTCTCTGAAGAGGCCAGTTTCGCACTCCTCGATATTCCCGAAGAGCAGCTGTTTTCGTTTGCCGAAGTGGCTGCCGAGGTGCCCGCCTACGCGCCGATTGTCGAAAGTGTTACCTGCGAGAGGTGCGGAGAACGTGTTATGGGCTCGAAAATTGTAGAGCAATCAGGCAGAGAAATGTGCATACCTTGTGCAGAGAGCAGCTATTTGACAGTGACAGGTACCGGAATCAGTGAATCATCCTGAATACGCAGGCTACTGTTCTCCTTTTGGTGCGACACCGTCCCCGTAAATGCTTAACAACCATTTCGAATCAATCACCTGGCCGAAACTTGTATCGTGCATATCGATGAACTGGTAGAAGGTGTCTCCCCTACCGGGATTGATCATCCGCCAGGGAGGCGGGGGAGCAGTAAAACGGCCGTGTTTGTCCCGCATATGTTTTCTATTCGATGAGAACCGCTTCCGATACACGTCGCACTTGACCAACTTGAAAAGCGGGGCATAGCTTTTCGCCACATCCGCTCTATACATCCCCCCAAGCTTTCTCCCCCACCCTCCGGATTCGGTAGATTCCACCGGAAAGGTCTGTTCAATATATTTCGTTACCGGACAGGGGAACGGAAGCCAGGTATCGAGGTCCCACACCATCCACTGACCATCTTTTACCATCATAATGACATGATAATCCCAGAGTACATTCCCGTCCCGGTCCCCCGCCCGCTGTTTGAGAAAAACGACTTTCTTCAGGTAATTCGAGATGATGACAACCAGCTTTTCTTTTTTACTGAACGCGGGATTCCCGCAAAGGTGCCAGATGTTTTCTTCGCAGTAAAATGGGGTGTGCCTGCATGCCGACCGTTTTATCGTAGTTTTCACCACACCGTCCTGACAAGCCCTCCGTCGACTATCAGCGTTTCTCCGGTTATATACGTTGCAGCTTCCGAGATGAGAAAAACAGCCGCCTTACCGAACTCCTCGACAGTTCCGAAACGCCCTAAGGGTATGTTCGATTCGCTTTCGGCAATGAGTTCTTCACTGCTTACCCCTACGTTTTCCGCTTTTTTTCCAATTAGATAACGCATCCGGTCCGTAGCGAAACTGCCGGGGACGAGATTGTTCACTCTGATGTTATATCCGGCCAACTCTAAAGAGAGGCTTTTCGCCAATGCGACCACTCCCGGACGCAGCACGTTCGAGAGGAGGAGATTATCAATGGGTTGTTTGATGGAGGTAGAAGTCATCGTGACGATCGCACCACTTTTGTTCTCTTTCATGACGGGGAGTACAGACCGAACCATCCGTACCACACTTAACAGAGTAAGCTCGAATGCTGCCTGCCAGTCACTGTCCTCGAAATTGTCGAAGCTGCCCGCGGGAGGGCCCCCGCCGTTGGTCACCAGAGCATCAATGGTGCCCCATTGGTCAAGGGTCTGTTCGACCCACTGCAGAATAGAATCACCGTCTGTAACATCCAGGACAGTGCCGTACACTTCTGTCTGGAGTTCATCGCTCAAACGTTCTACAGCATCATTTACATGTTCTTCGTTTCTGCTGCCTAGTGAAATCCGAGCACCTTCTTTTGCGGCCTCATACGCTACGCCGTATCCGAGACCTTTAGTCGCCCCGGCAATCATTACTACTTTATCAGCAAGGCCCAATTCCATACCGCTGCCTCCGTATAGTAATTATATTATGTTTTTGCCGGGATTTACAGGATGAGACGTTAATTGACAAGGTCATAGCGATACCTCCTTTTACCCCGATTTCTTTGAACATCGCAACGATATTGGCGATACAGGGAATAAACATTGTCGTAATAACAACGGCAATGATGCTCTGGGTAAAATCGAGCAGTCGGGAACGGTTACGGTCCGATACTCTCATTTATTATTTGGACGCAGATTACCCGTTCTTTTTGGCAAACTCTTCCATAAAGGAAGCAAGCGCCTCGGCGCCGTCTAACGGCATTGCGTTGTAGATCGAGGCGCGGCAGCCGCCGACGGAGCGGTGCCCTTTCAGGCCGAGCATTCCCTTCTCAGTTGCTTCTTTGATAAACTGCTTCTCGAGGTCTTCGCTCGGAAGCCGGAAAACCACATTCATGACCGAACGCACCTTCTCGTCTACCGGAGAACGGTAAAACCCGCCGCTGTTATCCATAACGTTGTACAGAGCGTCCGCTTTCTGCCGGTTGATTTTTTGGATGCCTTCGACCCCGCCGCGGTTCTTGAGCCACTTCATCACCAGGTTTACCGCCCAGATAGCGAATACCGGGGGGGTGTTATAGAGGGAGTTTTTCTCCGCGTGGGTCTTGTAGCTCAAGTATGCCGGAAGGGTGTCGGGGCTCTTTTCTACGAGTTCGTCCTTTATGATGACCAACGTTACTCCGGCAGGTCCGATGTTCTTTTGGGCCCCGGCATAGATGATGCCGAAATCTTCGACCGGGACGGGACGGCTTAGGATATCGCTGGACATGTCTGCAACGACAGGTATATTCCCCAGTTTGGGAAAACTCTTCCATTGAATACCGCCAATGGTTTCGTTTGATGTCAAATGCAGGTAGGCGGAGTCTGACGGTACGGAAAGGGAGGCCGGATCGGGCAGGGTCGTAAAATTGCTTTCACTGCCGTCGAAAACCGCCCGGGCCGGGCCGACTTTTTTAGCATCTTTATACGCCTTCTGTGCCCAGGAACCGCTCAACGTGTAATCGCAGCCGGCCCCGTTGGAGAGAAGGTTCATCGGGACCATCCCGAACTGCAGGGTCGCCCCACCGCCTAATAACAGAATGTGATACGCTTTCGGAACGTTCAACAGTTCTCTTACCAGCTCCACGGTCTCATTGTGGATTGCATCGTACATGGGGCTTCGGTGGCTGGTCTCGATTACCGAAAGCCCTTCATTATGATAATCGACGATCTCTTCTCGTATTTGTTCAAGAACCGGATAGGGGAGTGTTGCAGGCCCCGCGTAGAAATTATATTTTCTTCCCATCGTTTTCTCCTTTGTGTTCTGTTATTTTTTTTGATTTTCCCCATAGTAGTGGACTATCACATTGGTTTCAAGCGGGGAACGGCGGTTTTTAAGGAAAGTCATAGCGCATTAATTTTTACCGCGTAGATGTCCGGACTGGAGGCCACCAGTTCTTCCTGGGCTTCTTCGGAGAGGCCGCTGTCGATCTGGATATTGGCACAGGCCCCTTCGGCACCCTGAAAGATGATATTCTCCATGCTCTCTACGTTGATTCCGGTGTCTCTGATTACCCGAAGGACATTGGCCAACACCCCGACCCTGTTCCGATGACGCACTGAAACGACATATTTTGCCGGCGTTTTCTCGAGCAGATTTACGCAGTTCCGTACATGCCCCGAACCGATATATTCACGTACGATGTTCACAGCCTCATCGGCAACCGCCATCTGGGCCTGGATCGTCGAAGCACCGATGTGATGGGTCCCGTAGACTCCGGGTTTGTCTTTGAGCACGTTGGTAAACTCGCCTGTTTTCCCGCCCGGTTCACCGGTAAAGACATCGAGTCCAGCCCTGATTCCTTTGGATTCGACCGCTTTGACAAGGGCCGCCTCATCTACTACTTCCGCACGGGAGGTATTGAGAAAAATCGCTCCGTCCTTCATCGCAGAGAAGAATTTTTCATCGATGAACTTTTTCGTCTCCGGTGTCATTGCCAGATGAACACTTATTACATCCGCCTGTGAGGCAACATCGAGCGGGCTCTTGCAGAAAGTCACCCCCATCTCTTCGGCCCGCTCGGGAGTAAGGGACCTGCTCCAAGCAATCACCGGCATACCGAATGCCTTCGCCCTGGCGATCACCTCCTGTCCGATCCTTCCGGTACCGATAATACCAAGCATCTTTCCTAAAATTCCTTCCGCCTGCGAGTATTCCTTTTTGTTCCATGTGCCTTCACGCAGTTCCGCTACATTGTCGGGAATACGTCGGTCGATGCTCAGGAGGAGCCCCATCGCCAATTCGGCAACAGCAACGGCATTCTTACCCGGACAGTTTGCCACATACACACTCCTCTCGGACGCGGCCTGCACATCGATGGTGTTATACCCGGCCCCCGCTCTGATTATAAGACCTAAACTTTCGGTAGCCTCGATCATCTCTCGATTGATCTTGGTAGATCGGACAATGACGACCTGGGGCTGCTCCTCTCTCATTGCCTCGACAAGTTCGTCGTCCTTGAGACTCTGGTCGTACACGACCGAACAGTCGAGCCCATCGAGTCTTTCTATCGCCGCATCGGGCAATTTATCTGCGATTAATACTTTTACCGACATACAGTACCTCCATTTATTATCAGAATTGATGGATCAGCAGTCCTGAGCGGAGTTTAGGAGCAAACCAGGTGGATTTCGGGGGCATAATCATCTCCGCATCCGCTACAGCGAGCAGTTCTTCGACACTTACCGGATAAAAGGTGAAGGCAATACCGCCGTGAGCGTCGACCCGCTCCTGAAGCTTTGTCGAGCTCCCCTCTCCGCCGATAAAATCGATCCGATCGTCCTTCCGCTGGTCCATGATCCCGAGAATCGGTTCGAGCAGTTTTTTCTGAAACTGAGAGAGATCGAGCGCGGAGACCGGATCGGTCTCTCCACCCGGCCCCTTCTTCGTGAGCGTATACCATGCCCCGCCGAGATACATGCAGATCTCACCTTTTTGTGAAGGGTCGGTCTTCCCGCTTTTCGTAACGGTGAACACCTTTTTTACCTCAGTGAGAAACTGTTCTTCAGTTTTTCCGCCTATGTCTGTGATGTATCGGTTATAAGCTAAAATGTTGAGCTGGTCGGACGGAAAGGAGACGGTGAGAAAATAGGTGAACTCCTCACTACCGGTAACGGGCTTTCCCTGTCGTACCATCTCCTGTTTTACCCGGCCGGCGCCGGCGGCCCGGTGATGTCCGTCTGCTATGTAGAGAGCAGGGACCTCTGTAAACGCTTTCTCGACTTTCTGCGGGTCCCGGCATCGCCAAATCGTGTGCCTTACCCCGTCGACAGCGGTAAAATCAAACAGCGGACCACGCTCCATTTCGTTTTGCATAAGATTGTGCAGCATCTCAGTGCGGCGGAACGTCAGCAGCACAGGACCTGCGTGGGCAGAGAGGGTGAGCATATGGCGTACTCTGTCATCCTCTTTTGCTTTTCGGGTATACTCGTGCTTTTTAATCGTATCGTTATCATACTCATCCACAGAACTGCATCCTGCTATCCCTATCTGTTCCCTGCCGTCGGCCGATAACCGGTACAAGTACAGTGCAGGTTCTTCTTCCTGAACCAGATGCCCCCCGG
>CAZQKT010000016.1:0-14557 GCA_964594055.1 uncultured Spirochaetales bacterium | reverse complement strand
GAGATACTAACAAGTGAGGTACGTATGAATAACAAACAGTACACACTCGATCCGGTCGATATGCAAATTTTACAGGAATTACAAAAAAATGGAAGGATATCCTACCGGGCCATTGCCGAAAAATTGGACATTTCAGACGGAACAGTACGCTTCCGGGTAAACCGGATGCTCGAGGCAAACCTGCTCAAATTCTCGGCATTGATTAACCCCTTTTATTTTCAAAATAGTATTCTTGCCCTCATCGGTATGGAACTCGAGAGCAGGACCCATCAGGAGACGATGAAAAAAATCTCTGCCATGGAAGGAGTAATTTCGGTCTGCAATACAGCGGGACAGTACGACCTGTTTGTAGAAGTGTTTCTCCCCTCCCGGGACGATCTGAATCGGTTTCTCTTCGAGGAGCTGCCCCATATAGAAGGGATAAAAAGTACCCACACCTATGTGTACCTCGATGCCAAAGACAAGTGGATCGAGGCGAAGCTTTAGTACAAAGCTCTCATACCGCAGATACTTTCCGTTTCGATAGCTACCTGTCCGGGTGAAAATGGCCGTTCTTACTGTAGTCGTCGACCATTTTGAATTTGAGGTCTTTGAGTTTCTCCGTCAGGGACACTTTATAGATGTGGGGATTGATAATCCGTTTATAGGTATCATCGAATCCGCTCAAATTATCTCTGCTGTAATCCTGAATCTCCCGGAGCGGTCTTTTCTGAACTGCCCGTTTTCCCTGTTTGATCTTCTGCGAGAGGAGAGGGACCACCTTTTTATGATTTCTTGAACGGAAGTGTTTATAGGGATACATGGGGTGGTAGAACATACGGGGCTCCCCCGGATCGATCTGCTCTTCGTCGAGAGCGATCAGATCGGCAATAGGACCTCCGTCCCCGTCGTAATACCGATAGATCTGTTTTATTCCCGGATTGCTGATTTTCTCGGGATTGTCGGAAACTTTAATCGTAGAAACAAAGGTCCCGTTATGCTCCCGGGAGCAGAGCTTATACACTCCGGTAAGGGAGGGATCATCGCTACCGGTTACGAGTCTGGTTCCTACCCCCCACATATCGATGGGCGCCCCTGCTGTGACCAGCTGGCGTATGATTTTCTCATCCAGTTCGTTAGAAGCGACAATGACCGCGTCTTCGAGACCCGCCTCATCGAGCCTTCTGCGTACTTTCATGCTTAGATAGCTAAGGTCCCCGCTGTCGAGCCTTACTCCGAACTTCTTGCCTTTCGCCTTGAGCTCCTTTCCGACTGTAATCGCATTATCGATCCCGCTACCGATTGTTTCATAGGTGTCGATGAGCAGGATGGTCCCATCAGGATAGAGGTCGGCATAATTTCTAAACGCTTCCAGTTCCGAGGGGAACGCCATTATCCAGGAATGGGCCATGGTGCCCTTGACCGGTATTCCCAGCGTTTTGCCGGCGAGAGTATTCGAGGTCGCTGTCGCTCCCCCGATAAACGCCGCCCGCGCGGCGGAAAGCGCTCCGTCCGGACCGTGCGCCCGCCGCAGTCCGAACTCTAACACTCCCCTACCCTGGGCGGCATGCACAATCCGCGCCGATTTGGTTGCAATCAGGGTTTGGAAGTTGATGAGGTTTAACAGAAGACTCTCGATCAACTGGGCTTCCATAAGAGTACTGTGGACCCGCAGAAGCGGTTCTCCGGGGAACACTACCGTCCCCTCGTCGATTGCCCACAGGTCTCCGGAAAATGAAAACCCCTTAAGCGTTTGGAGAAACTCTTCTGTAAAAGTGCCCAGGCCGCGAAGATACTCTATTTCTTCATCGGTAAAGGTGCTCTGCTCGAGTATGTCGATAACATCATCCAGACCGGCAAAGATTGTAAATCCGCCGTCAAAGGGCTGGCGGCGAAACGACATTTCGAAGACTACCCGGGGATTGTTCTTTTTGAGAAAATACCCCTGCATCATGGTCAGCTCGTAGAAATCGGTCAGCAGGAAAGATTTTTGCATGTGAAGCCCCTACGGTATTACAGTGTGGTATTACAGCGTGCTACAACTCTTGTGACGAGATAAAGACTACCCCGGATTGTTTCATATCATCAACCGTTTTCTTGAGATTCCCTTCCGGGACATCAACTCCCCGAACGCCGTCCTCCAAGAGGGAAACGGAAAAACCGCATTTCACCGCATCTTTTGCACTGAAATAAACGCAGTAATCGGTGGCAAGCCCTCCGATGACAACCTGAGTAATGCCGAGCCCCCGCAGATATCCTTCCAGCCCGGTGGGGGTAACTCCGTCATTCTCGAAAAAGGCCGAATAAGAGTCGAGCTCTTTATCGAGCCCCTTATGGACGATGAGGTTAATCGTATCGACAGCAAGATCGGGATGAAACGCCGCACCCGAGCTCCCCGGAATACAGTGGTCCGGCCACATCACCTGGTCCAAACCGTTAATCTGCCTTACTTCACCAATCGTTGCCCCTTCGTGAACGGAAGCAAAACTTATGTGGCCCGGCGGGTGCCAGTCTTTCGTTGCAACAACGGTGGAAAAACGGGCGGCGGCATTGTTGATTACCGGTACAACTTCGTCACCGTTAGGTACGGCCAGAGCACCACCGGGACAAAAATCGTTTTGAACATCTATGATAAGAAAAGCACTTGTTTTATCGATATTCATTTTTATTGCCTTTTCTGTAAGCACCGTAATTATGCTGCTTCGAACGAAACGGATACCGTCGTCCCGTTACCCGATTCTATAGAAAGGCTGCCCCCTAACTGTTCGACTAGGGCCTCTGCGATAACCAAGCCCGACTCGGATTCTGATTCGCGAATCATCCCTGTACCGTTGTCCCGTACCTGCAACACCCGTACTCCATCCTCCTTGAAAAAGCTGACCTCGATTTCGCCGCCTTTCTCATCACCGAAGGCGTATTTTACCGCATTCGCGAGCAGTTCACACAACACCAGACCTAAGATCATTACCCTGCCTGCATCACATCTCAGTTCTTCGAGATACTCGACGAGGCGAATATTCTTCGCTTTGAGCACCGATTCATTAAACGGCGCAAGCACACCGGAGATATACTCCTTACATTCTATGGTTTTCGTATCTTCAGCTTTGTACAGTTTTTCATGGATCAACGCGACGGCCTGAATGCTATCCTTGATATTGGTGATCGTTTCTCTGCAGCCGGTCTCCATATCTGAAGAGGCTTTAAGAGAGATGAGCGAGTCGATTATAGCAAGATGGTTTTTTATTCGGTGGTGCACTTCTTTAAGCTGTAAATGCCACTTCTCAGAGGTGTATCGCTGGTATTTGACTGCATTTTTAAACTCTTCTTCCAGCTCTTTTTTTGCGAGTGCAATTTCTATAGCTGCCCGGATCTGTTCATTCTGATACGGCTTTACAACATAGCCATACGGTTTTACATTCTTCGCTTTTCTCAAAGTCTGATCGTCGCCGTATGCAGTAACGAGGACAACCGGACATTCCGTAATCGATTGGATCGTATTACACGCTTCAATGCCGTCAATTTCTCCGGGCATGACGATGTCCATCAAAACGATATCCGGTTTCATTTTCGTGGCTGTCTGGATTGCATCAGCACCGTTTGTCGCCTTCCCGACAACCGTATATCCGTTCTCCTCGAGTATCTCTTCTAGCTGATTGAGAATAATAACTTCATCATCAACGACAAGTACATGTGCCGATTTATCAGACATCGTTTTCTCCCCCCATCCTTTTGCACGTCCTTACGTACAATTATACCCGTAACTCCCCATTGGTGCAAACCTTTTCGGAATTACTGAACTCGAGGGACACTTCCGTCCCCCCTCCCACAGTAATAGACACCTCTCCTTTGAGCTGGAGCCGGGTAATGTCCCGGATTAATTTCACCCCCATCGACGGGGCTTTCTCGAGATCAAACCCATCATCTATCCCTGTCCCTGTGTCCCGGACCGAAAACACGACAGTTCCGTCGTCTTCATTTTTCAGCAGAATTCGCACCGTTCCGTTCAAGTCGTTTGGAAACGCATGACGATATACGTTGGTGAGAGTTTCATTTACGACAAGGCCAAACGGAATGGCAAGACTAATGGGGAGAAATACTTCTTCTATCTCCATCTCCAGCGCAAAGTGCTGCTCCGGCCTGGGGAACATTGAGGAGAGTTCGCTGATTAGCTGTTTGATGAAGAGGGCACAGTTGATTCTATCGAACCGTTCACTGTTGTAGAGCTGAGTATGCATAAGCGACATGGAGAGGATTTTACTCTTTATATTTTTAATTATTTCTTTCGTTTCAGGCTCCTGCAATCTTCTCCCGCTCATATCGATTAAATTCGAAATGATCTGCAGATCATTTTTTACCCGATGATGGACCTCCCGTAAGAGCAGCCGTTTCTCCTCTAAGGAGGTAACAAGCTGTTCTTCAGCATGTTTCCGTTCGGTAATATTGCGGCAGAAGGAGACAACACCGGTGGTCCCTCCGGTTTTGGCGTTTACCGGATACCGGTGGTTTTGAAACCAGACGGTTTTCCCCTGCCACGGGGTAAGCTGTTCGCTCTTAACCGGTTCTTCGGTAATAATAACCTCGGTAAGCTCCTGCTGAATACTTTCGGCAATTGCAGGGGGGAATATATCAAATACCGTCTTTCCGACAACATCGCTAGGCGCTAACCCATATTGAGGGGAACCGTTGTAGTAGAGACACCTTCCTCCCGGATCGTGAAGAAAAATAATGTCCTCCGTGCTTTCAACGATCGCCTTGAGCCGTTCCTCACTTTTACCGAGCTCCTCTTCTGCTACTTCCCGCTGTATTTCGAGCTGGTCGCGCTGCATCCGCTCATGAAAAATAGGAGCAACGTACTTCGCCACTGATTCGAGCATCTCCCGGTCTTCTTCGGTGTAGTCTGTCGGTTTATTAGCGATAGAGAAGAGTCCGATACAGGTTTCTTGAAAAAGAATCGGCACCGTTAATACCCGGTCTATCGAAACATGCCCTGCGGGGATCGTTATCCCGTCGTTTTTTATTATGGAGCTCTTCCCCTTGAGACTATCCCCCCACACTCCCGCCCACTGGTCATGGGGAAAAATAATCGATTTATCTGCCACATCGCACCGTTCCCATACTGTACTGGTCATTGAAGGACAAACGAGGTCCCCGTTACTATCGATATAACCGAAAAACCCGAGCCTAGAATTGAACTGTTTTAAAACAATGTCCAGGACATCTACGTACATTTCCTTACCGCTGTGGGTAAGGAGGCTTGTAGCTATCTCCTGGCGAAAAGAGAGCATCTTTTTCGACTTCGTTAATTCCTGAGAGGTCCTCTGCATCGACAAAAACAGAGGACGCAGCGCGTACACACCCGTTATCATGCAGATTGAAATGACCAAGGCAACCAGTTCGGCGATCGGGTCCGCAGCGTAATCGCCCCATCCGATAAGGAGCCTTATCAGGGTAATGGACCGTCGAAAAGTCATAAGCAGGATAGCGGCGGCAATAAGAAGCCAGGCGGTCTTTCGTTTGGTAATAGGGATGAGAGTAAGGGCCAGCACTGCAGCCCCGAGCTGCAGCAATACCGACACAAAAAGAACAGAAATTGTCATACATCTTCCAAAGTAAAAAGGCTCTTTTCTATTACAGTATACAATAAAACAGCACGTTGCGAAGGGCCCAGCCGCTCTTCTATTTCGGAAGGAAAGCGGACCTCGATGTACCTTGCACCTTTTTCCTCTCCTTGCCTGATGAGAAAAGAAGAAGCTTCAGCATGTATCCATTCCCCTGAAAAAAACGCACCTCCGGCAGCGCTGTCTTCCGGATAACAGACCACATATAATGAAGGGAATATACCGAATAATCCGTTGCGGACAATCGGTTTGAACTCTACCGAACCCACCCCCTGCGGTAAATCCTCCGGATTGATCCGAAGAACAACATCGTTTATTACAAGCGCCCCGTGGCGTTTTTCTTGAATTGTTACAAACGGCCGGAGAGGGAACGGACTGTTCTGTTCTTCTGTGTACTGTAAGAGAGATGTGATGTGGTCTATCTTCACTGCAAGTTCCAGCAGCTTCCCGACATCTATAAACCCGGTGAGAAATACCGGGTAAAAGAGAAAGGCCAGATTTGCGCCGCCGAAGAGGGGCAGGAATACACCGGTAATACCGGTGACAACAGCTGCAAAAAAGAGAAGAACACCGAAGAGAGAAAAAAACAGCACCCGGGACGGGGTTTTTTTTATGATCATCGGCTCCTTTTTGATCTCTTCTATTTCGATATTCTTTCTGATTTGTATAATATCTTCAGGGCGTATTGCCTGCCATTGTTCCGTGCTTTCTCCGGCGTTTTTCTTCTCATCATTTTGAATACCGGTCCGCATCATCACCACTAACCCTGCAAGCATTACCATAGTAAAACCTATCGGGACATGTCCGGGTAACGACAACAAGAGCTGCATAACCAATCCGAAAAAAACTATTCCTAAATACAACAGAAGCCGTATTGGAAATGGTATCGAGACCCTCCCGTCCGCCTCTTCCAAACTTCGAGGCGAAGGCCCGAGCGAGACGGCAGTCTCATAGCGTGCTGCAGCTTCGATCAAGCTCCGCCGTTTTTTCATAATGAGAATTCCTGAGATACCGGCAGCCGCTGCCAGGAGAAAAAAAAGGACCGGAGAGTAGAATTGTTGCGGGTTTTCTTGTGAATACCGATTTTCCGCCCGAGAGAGGGCAGGCGCGGTGCTGCCGACTTCGTTTAGTTTTCCGACGGAATTGATTGTAGCAACGGGGGCGGAGAACTCGATATGCTGCACCTGATAGGGAGATATATCAACCTGTCGAAACTGCACAGTCAGCAAATACTTTCCGTTATCACCTTTAGTCCCCACATAGGTGATAGCGTTTTCCCGTTTCGTTTCCGGCATAATCGTTAAGTCGATCTTTTGAAGAAACTCCTTTTTTATCCTCTCCCCTTTCACTTCCATGGGAAAAACGATTTGAACAATCCTCACGTTTACAGGGGCGGCCCACCGGACAGGACTCCAATCAAAATGGTAATACGCAATACCGGCCGTATCGGCTGATTTGCGAATGCTGCCTGCGGCAGCCATATCTCCCGTATAATGAAGATAAAACCGTCCGTTGCCCGAAAAGCTTCGTCCTCCGGTAAGCACCACGTCATAATACTTCTCTGCAAGCTTTTTGATTTCGAGCGGGACCGTGGTTTTACCGTCGAGAAGCGCATAGCAATTCTCTTGAACAAAAACAGGTTCTACAGCCATACCTTCAAAATAAAATCCGTGCAGCTCACCGGCAGAAACGGTCCAGGTAAGTTCATAAAACACTCCTGCCGTTCCGTCACCACGTAAGACCACAGTGACGTCGACTTCATCCAGTTGGGCATCGAGAGCGTGACCGGTACTAATCGTAAAGAGTATAAGAAGGATGAAGAGGGGCTTGCGGGGCCGGTTCATGCATTGTCCTCTTTTTTTAATAATAGGGAGAAGGCGGAGAAGGGTCAAGTTGATAAATATTTCAAAATTGGTCGGGATTAGTCCTTGATGATGCGCCGGGTGCATGCTACACTTTTCCGCAGGAGGAATGATATGAAAGAAATGACCCAACAACATATGATCAATGCTTTCGGCGGAGAAAGTATGGCAAATATGCGCTACAGACATTTTTCGGTACAGGCGGAAAAAGAAAATTTTCCGAATGTTGCCCGGCTGTTTACCGCCGTTGCCTACGCTGAATACATTCATGCCGGTGACCACTACCGAGTGATAAAGCATCTCGAAGGCGGGTTTGTAGCCAACAGCATGGGTGCATTCGGCCCGGGCGATACGGGTAAAAACCTGGGATTGGCGATTGCAGGAGAATCCTTCGAAATCGAAGAGATGTACCCGACCTATATCGAAGTCGCAAAATTCCAGGGAGAAAAAGATGCCGAGCGCAGTTTCGACTGGTCTTATCAGACCGAAAAGAAACACCTTGCTCTTTACGAAAAGGCGAAAAGCGCCGTCGATTCGGGCAAAGATGTCGAGCTCAAAGAGGTCCAGGTATGCGACGTGTGTGGGTATACCATCGAAGGGGAGGCCCCCAACGTTTGCCCTGTCTGCGGGGCCAAAAAAGAAAAGTTCAAGGCGTTCGTGTAATACCGGCGGTCCCTCACCCATCTTATCCGCGGGAGATAAAACCATGGCAGTATATGAGAAAACGGTAAAAAAGGATTTGGAAAAAGTAAAAGATGAGGCAAAGAAGTTTTTCGGTACCGGCGGTATTGGTCTCGAGCTGAAAGCCGATGAGGAGTGTTGCCTTTCATTCGAAGGGGGAGGCGGGCACGTCAGTCTCGCTCTTTCCAATGAAAATAAAAAAGAGACAACAGTAGAAGTGGAGACCCGGGAGTGGGATTATCAGGCGAAACAATTCTTAAAAAAGATATAGAGAGGATGCATTATGAGTAAAGGATTTGACATTACAGGACTGCTCTCCGTCGCCGTACGGGACGAACAGAGCGGAATCAATTTTTATGAAACACTGTCCGGTCAGGCCCAGGCGGAAGAGGTGAAGAAGCTTTTTTCCTGGCTAAAGGAGCAGGAACAGAAACATGCAAAACGGTTTACCGACCTTTTGAACCAGTTCCAAGGCGAAGAGCAACCGGTACAGTATGCGGACCAGTACGTCGATTACCTCGAGGCGCTGGTAAGCGAGGGTGGTTCATCGGCCCCTTACGGCGATTTGGACAGTCTCGATAACGACGTCGACCGGCTCGGTCTGGCTATACGGTACGAGAGGGAGCAGCTGTTCCTGCAGAGAGATCTGAGCAACTTCATTACAACCGATCATAAACCAACCATCGATGCAATCATCAATGAGGAACGCGATCATTTAGTCCGTCTCTCCCGTCATAAAAATAAAGTAAACCCATAGCAAAGGCGAAAAAAGTCAATAAAACGTTACATCAACCTAATGCATTTCGGTTGAACTGTTAGTATCATGGAGATCAAGTAAGAAGGAGTAAAAATATGACACGGAAAGCAGCAGCAATCTGGAAAGGATCGATTAAAGAAGGCGAAGGAGCTATGAAGGTCGAAAGCGGAGCTTTCGAAGGAAAATATTCGTTTTCCTCCCGGTTTGAAGACGGGACCGGGACAAATCCGGAAGAGCTCATCGGAGCGGCGCACGCGGGCTGCTTCTCCATGGCACTCTCTCTTATGCTCGGTGAAGCAGGTTACACACCGGATGAAATCAGTACGAGAGCAGAGGTGACGATCGAGAAGAAAGGAGAAGGGTTTGCCATTACCGGGATAACCCTCAATACGGAAGCATCGATCCCCAACATAGATGAAGAGACGTTTATGAAGCACGCCCAGAATGCCAAGGAGGGATGTCCTGTCTCCCAGGCACTGGCCGGAACAAACATAAGTCTAAACGCCAAGCTCAAATAACCGCGGAAGCTTATTCCGCACTAAATTTTTATATTAGAGGGGTAACAAGATGGCAAATCTATCAGAACTGTATCAACAAGGAGACTGGAAATCGGAAAAACATAGCCCTGTAATCGAGGGACCGGATTCCGTTAAAAAGGGTGAGTTTACCAAATATACCTTTTCCGTTGGAAAAGAGGTCGCCCATCCGAATAAGACCGAACATCACATCCGGTGGATAGACGTATATTTCTATCCCGACGGAGAGAAGTTCCCGGTCCATGTGGGAAAGGCGGAGTTCAACGCACACGGTGCCTCCACCGACGGCCCAGATACGAGCAGTGTCTATACCTTCCATGGTGCGGACATGAGTTTCAAAACGGACAAACCGGGCTCACTCATCGCTTCGAGTTACTGCAATATCCACGGATTGTGGGAGAGTTCAAAAAAGATATCTGTATCCTGATAGCAAAGATATATGAGAGCAGAAGTAGTAACCAACAAATGTATGACCAACGGAAATTGTGTACGGATCTGTCCCGAGGTTTTTCAATTTACAGCGGGAAGTAAGAAGGCCACCGCCGTAGTGAATCCCATACCGGAAAAATTCAAAGAACGGTGCATTACTGCTGCCCGGTCCTGCCCCCAGGGGGCGATTAAGCTTACTGAAATACGGAAGGCCAGAAAGAAGGGACAATAATTTAGCTAAGTCGGCATTGACCGAGTATTTGAGCTCTGTCGTGGTCATGCCCAAACAGGAAGCCGTTTTTTCTCTTATTACCCAGTTTATAGACAACACCAATACCTTGGGTTTTATTGGATTACTCACCTTCCTGCTGGTATCCGGACTCAACCTCGGAGATTCCGCCCTCCTCTCCCGCGCACTGTTCGGAACGATTTTCTGGGAGATCGCTCGATAAGATTACAATCGCCGAATTGCTCAGGGTGTTAATGGGAACGGCCGAAGACTACCGGAAACAGCTTACCGAAACGACGCTGCACGACATCCTATCTCGGTACATCGAAGTGGGGACCGGGCGGTATGAAGAGGTTACCGTGAAGGAAGTGTTGGGAGAGACGTCGGATCAAGGCGTGTAAGTGTTCATTGTTCAGTTAAGAACTCAGGTAGACGCAGCAGCGCTTCCGCTGTAGGAATCACATGAACATCCTCCCAGAACTCTTCTCTCTCTCCCATAGTAAAGAGAAAACAGTGTGCCTCCGGATAATCCTGCCGGAAAGCCTTGAGGTTTTTCAGGTCCCTCTTATACACTTTGGCTGCATGCTTTACCTCGATTGCAACGAGTCCCTTCAGTCCGTAGAGAATGAAATCCACCTCGACTCCGTATTGTGTTCTCCAAAAATACAATGTATATCCTAGATCGAGATACTCGTTGACCGCACGTAATTCCTGTAAAACCAGAGTTTCCAACGCTGCTCCTTCAATTTCTGCAGGCTTGTCCAACGGTCCTGCCGGGCGGATCGCTCTGAATACACCGGTATCAAAATAAAAAAATTTGCTATGAGAGACGAGTTTCCTTTTTGCTCGGCGAGAGAAAACCGGTAACCGGACTGCTATCAATAAATCTTCAAGAATATCGAAGTAGTTCTGTACACTTCTTCTTTCGAGAGCACATTCCCTTGCTACCTGTGAAATGTTCAGTACCGACCCTTGAGAAAAACCGGCTGTCTCTAAAAATCTACTAAATCCCTTCAAATTACGAGTAATGCCTTCCTGAAGGACTTCTTCCCGTAAATAGGTTTCGATATACGACTCCAGATATTTTTCCGGCAACTCTTCAGAAAAGATGGAGGGCAGATGGCCAAACTGCAAAGAGGTTTCGATTGAAAACTTTTTTCCCAATTCTATCGCTGTTAGCGGATACATATGGTATGTATATGCTCTGCCGGCAAGCAGGTTCACCCCTTGCCGTCTCAAAGTTCGAGCACTGGAGCCGGTAAGGACAAACCGGAATCCCTTCGCTTCTATCAAACGGTGTATCTCATTGAGCAATTCCGGTACCCGTTGAATCTCATCTATTATTACAAACTGGTTGTATCCGGGAGGGATGAGATTGTTCAACCGTGCCGGTTGTGCCAGAAAATCGGTGTAATTTCGGCTGTCCAACAAATCGAAATAGATATTATCCGGGAAATGCTTTTTCAACCACGTTGTTTTTCCAGTTCCTCTCGGTCCAAAAAGAAAGAAGCTTTTTTTGATCTGTAACGGCTTGCTAAGAACTCTGTCATACATATTTCCATTTTACCCGAAAATTTGGAAATGTCAATTCCATTATTTTAGTATTTCCAGCGCCCTTCCCGCCTCGGTAAACGCCTCTAAGGAGCGGTCGAGTTCTTCTCCGGTGTGGGCCGCGGATATCTGGACCCGGATTCGGGCTTTACCTTTCGGGACCACCGGGTAGGTGAATCCGATTACGTAGATCCCCAGCTTCAAGAGCTCGTCTGCCATAGCAACGGCAGGCTTCTCTTCGTAGAGCATTACCGGAACAATGGCCGTATCTCCGGGGACGATATCGAAACCGGCTTTCTCCATCCCGCTTTTAAAATAATCGGTGTTCTCGAGGAGCCGTTTCCGCAGTTCTCCCGACTGCTCGATAAGCTCGAGCGCTTTGCGTGTGCCCCCGACTACGGCCGGGGCCAGGGTATTGGAAAATAGATAGGGCCGGGAGCGCTGCCGGAGTAACTCGATAAGCTCGGCCCTCCCCGAGATGCAACCTCCTGAGGCACCGCCTAACGCCTTACCGAACGTAGTGGTAATGAGGTCTACCCGCTCTTCCACCCCCCAGTACTCCGGTGTACCACGTCCGGTCTCTCCGATATACCCGGTAGCGTGCGAATCATCGACTAAAACCAGGGCATCATGCTTTTCCCCACGATCGCAGATGTCTCGCAACCGGGCAATATCACCGTCCATCGAAAACACTCCGTCGGTACAGATAAGCCGGTATCGGGCCGATGCTGCCTCTTCGAGGCACCGTTCGAGGTCGTCCATATCGGAGTGTTTGTAGCGGTGCCGTCCCGCCTTGCAGAGCCGCACTCCGTCGATGATCGAGGCGTGGTTGAGCTCATCGGAGATGATCGCGTCCTCGGGGCCTAAAAGCGGTTCGAACACGCCGCCGTTCGCGTCGAAACAGGCCGCGTAGAGGAGGGTGTCTTCGGTGCGAAGAAACCGGGAGACGGCAGCTTCGAGCTCCTTATGTATCTTCTGCGTCCCGCAGATAAACCGTACCGATGAAAGCCCGTACCCCCACTCGTCCATGGTCTCTTTTGCAGCACGGACAACGGCCGGATTGTCGGCAAGCCCGAGATAGTTGTTCGCACAGAAATTGATTACGGTCTGTTCGGAGGGACCTTCTCCGCCTAAGACCGAAATCCGGTCTCCCTGCGGAGACGTGATGACCCGTTCCTGTTTATACATCCCGTTGGATGTGAGCTCTTCAAGGGTCTCGATAATATCGTCTTTCATTTTTCCAAACATTGTATCCTCCTACAGAGTTCCGGCTTCCTGCCGCCTTTTGAGCACGGAGAGCATGTCCCTGGTCATAGAATCGAGATCGTAGTCCGGCCTCCAGTCCCATTCCACCCGGGCGGCGTAATCTTCCAAGGAGTTAGGCCAGGAGTTGGCCAAGGCCTGGCGTACCGGATCGATATCGTAGCTTATCTCGAACTCAGGGATGTATTTTCGAATGTATGCGGCAACGTCTTCGGGGCAGAAACTCATCGCGGTGACGTTGAACGCATTCCGGTGGCGGAGCCGGGAAGGATCGGCTTCCATGATATCGATTGCCGCTTTTACCGCATCCGGCATATACATCATATCGAGGTAGGTGTCCCCTTTCAAGAAACATTTGTACGCCTTCTCTTTTATCGCAGCGTAATAGATGTCCACGGCATAGTCGGTGGTCCCCCCGCCGGGAAGGGTCTTATTGGAGATGATTCCCGGATACCGGACACCCCGAGTATCGACGCCGAAACGGTAATGGTAATAATCGCAGAGAAGCTCACCGGCAACTTTTGTCACTCCGTAGATCGAAGTAGGCCGCTGAATAGTGTCCTGAGGGGTATAATCTTTTACCGCGGTGGGACCGAATGCCGCAATCGAGCTGGGAGTAAAGACAGCCGCTCCCCTCGCCCGGGCACACTCGAGAACTGCGTACAGCCCTTCGATATTGATCGACCACGCTTTCTGGGGATGTGCCTCTCCTGTTGCGGAAAGCAGGGCCGCGAGATGAAAGATGGTATCGATGGAATGCCGCTCGAGAATCCCGGCAAGGGTTTTCCCATCCGTTACATCGAGGGAATAAAAGGGGCCCTCTTCGATGAGTTCTCGGTTCACATCGTCCCGGATGTCGGAGAGTACAACCTTATCGGTACCGCACCTCCGCCTGAGCTCCGCGGCGAGCTCCGAACCGATTTGACCAAGGGCTCCGGTAATCAATATCTTTTTCATATGGTTCTGTTCCCCACGAAGGCGCTAAAACTACTTGACATCCGTTTCTCAGGATGTTACTATATATCAAACTTTTTTCAGTATATTGAACAAGATGGTTGTTGTCAAGTGATACTTCAGCAAGGAGGCGCCATGGAGCCGGGAAATCCTCCCCAGATCGGGAGAAACATTCAAAAAATCCGCAAAAAACACGGTATGACGCTCGACATGCTTTCCGAGAAAAGCGGTGTATCCAAAGCTATGCTCTCGCAAATCGAGTCGGAGAAGGTAAATCCCACCATTGCCACCGTGTGGAAGATCGCCCAGGGGCTCGATGTCGATATCAGCTCGCTTCTCACCGGTCAGGATGAGCTGCTGAGGAAATTCCAGGTAAGCAGGGAAAAAGAGATTACCAGGCTCGATACCGATGAAGAAGGTGTACACATCAAAGTGCTCTCTCCCATCACCATGGCCGAGGATCTGGAGATGTATATGCTCACCTTTCAGCCGGGAACTGTTCTCAATTCAACCCCCCACATCCTCCGAACCGAAGAGTTCTTGACCGTCCTCTCCGGAAGGGTGCGGGTGACCGCCGGAGAGAACAGCGCCGAGCTCGGGGAAGGTGATTTTATCCGGTACCATGTGGATATCGACCATTCGATTGAAAACTTCGGAAAAAAAGAAGCCGTCGTCTACATGGTCGTCCGGTTTCAGAA
>CAZQKT010000015.1:0-42100 GCA_964594055.1 uncultured Spirochaetales bacterium | reverse complement strand
GCCGCCTACGTGGGCGGCGCGGTGGCCTGGCCGGGGGTCGAATGGGTCGTTCTGGATAAGGACAATAGTCTTATTTACGATCTGCCGGAAGAACCTCTATTCTATCCGCAGATGAGAATTGTCAACTTACCCGGTAGGGACGGGAAAGGCATATGCTGAACTCGGACGACTGAAATCGGGCGACCTTAGCGGGAATACGTTCCCATCAATTGACCTTCATCCAAGATATGGCCTTTCATTGCGGCAAGCAGCTCCTGCTTTAAGGCGCCGGGTTTGAGAGTAAGTTCGGTGTCTAAGGCGTACAGTTTAAAATAGTATCGGTGGGTACCGCCCGGAGGGCATGGTCCGCCGTATCCGATTTTCCTGAAATCGTTCGTGCCCTGCCGTGAACCGTCGGTCAATTCTTTATCGGCGGGTATATTTTCCGGCAGTGAAGTAGTGGACCCCGGTATGTTAAAAAGCACCCAATGGACCCACGTCTTACCCGGTGCATCCGGATCATCGTTAATCAATGCATATGTTTTTGTTTCTTCAGGAGCACCGTTCCAGCTCAATTCCGGAGAAAGGTCTTCTCCGTCACATGTATATTTCTTTGGTATGGGTTCTCCCTCTTTAAAAGCTGAACTTTTTATTGTGATACTCATAGCTGTCCTCCTCTTTTAAAGGTAATAACTTGGAGTGTATTTGTAAAATGTGCTCACCTAATAATACAGGTTTTTACCATAAACCGGCATAAATACCGATATGGAAGGCGTGGTTCCCCGGCCCATTCGATTTTGCTGTATAGTTGTATCCTGCTTGGGCCTGAAAGTAGGGGAGAAACAGATTGAACAGCAGTCGCCCCCCGATGGTAAAGTGGTCGAAATTTCCTTCGGAGTATCCGAGATCGAACCCGTAAATAAGGGTAACGAACTTTAAGTTCATCGGAAGTTCGAGCCGGTGGACGTCCTGAACAACGTCGAAAGAGATATCTTCCGTCTCGAAGCCGAACTCTTCGTGGCGGAACTGATAGTACGACCTGAATAAACCGATAAAATCGAGCACGGTAAACACTCCCCCTGAAAGCTTCGGCAGATTGAGATTTAAACCGGCAGAATACGCAAGTACCCGTGATTGTATTCCTCCGTTGAAATTGCCGAGGTGATACTGCAGGGCCCCTTCTAAAGGGCCGATTGTGACATCTCCGCCTATGACATCGAGCCGTTGAGTAACCTCACCGGATGTGACATCTACACTGGTAAGGGTAACGGCACCCGAGAGATATCCCCATGTCTGGTCGAGACCGTGTCGTATAGTAAACCTCCCGCCCCGCAGCTTTGAAAACCGTACTTTATACGAATCTTCTATATTGGAAAGACGGCTGTAGGGGTTGGGAAGGGGATACGGTCCCGCCCTCTCTTCCGGCATGACATCGAGCAGGCTGATAAAGCCCGTCGCCTCGAGTGAAAGTGTCGGCATGGTGAGAGAAGGAACGTTTTTAATCGAAGAGAAGGATCGGACATCCATGGTTCGTGTCCTTAGAAACCGAAACACTCCGGGCGAGAGTGCATCACTTGCTCCGAAGAGAAATTGCGGGGTGCCGAGATTTACACCGACATTAGCACCTAATCCATAAAAGGGGATATCCTGATAGAGCCAGGGGCTCCGTTCGAGACTGAGGTGCCCGAAGTGCATGCCCTGCACCTTTACCGTGTACAGCCAATCATTCAGTAGTGTTGTATTGGGAACGCCCCGTTCGGAGGTGTTGAGTACAGTATAGATAGAGGGAATAAGGTAGGCGAAAAACGGGGTTGTGGTCTCTTCTTTTTCAGCACCGAACGGTTTCGCCTTGTCTGAGAAGTGTTTGACGGTATCCGCTTTGACAAACGTGCCGTTTTTCCGGTAAATGGTAAAGACGATCATGTTTTTATTACGCCACGCTTTTTTGAGATCTTCGTATGTGAGTGCTTCCACGTAGTATGAGTTAGGGTCACGGACGTATATTACCTCTTTCTCGGTGTTATAGCCGATAGCAGCAATATAATGCCCCCCCGAACTCTGGTACGGGAGGTAGGTAAGGAACGCGGCGTTTGTCTCCACCATGACCGGTCTGTTGTTATCAATTGCTTCGATAATACTGTCTATATCTTTGTTGATCTCTTTGAATTGAAAATCAGTGAAGTGTTTCTTGATGATGTTTTGAAAATCCCTCCTGGTCGAAGAGTTGAATCCGGTGTATCCGTAAATGCGCTCTATCGGCAGACGCTCCCCCCAGTATCCCATGATCATACGGAATGTGTTTTGTCCGCACCCATAGGCGCGGGTCTGTCTCGAGTAAGGGATGGTGAGCACTTTCTCTTTCGCAGAAACCGAAAGTACTGACAGCAGTAACAGTACAATTACAATACAAAAAAGAGCAGGTTTCTTCACTTGGTTTCCCCAATTTCTAAAATTGTACGGTAAAAACCGGGAGTTGTTTCAGCATCTACCGCGTACTAAAAAGTATAAAAGAAACCGGAGCAAAATACAAATCGCAAACAGCAAATTTGCATGAGAAAAGCCGTAAGCCGGTTAAGCAGACTTCGAATTGTTTTCCAAGTATTCGTAAATATCTTTCCCGGGGATATCTTCTTCTTCTAAGAGCCGCTCTGCAAATTGATCAAGGGCCTCTTTATGGCTTTCGAGAATTTTTCGTGCTTCGTTGTAGGCATTCGTTATAATCTGTTTGACCTCTTCGTCGATCATCCGGGTCGTCTCTTCACTGTATTCCCGTTTTCGACTGATGTCTTCGCCTAAAAAGACCGCTTTTTCCTCCCCGCCTAAGGCAACGTTTTCAAATTGTTCGCTCATACCCCAGTCCAAGACCATCTTCCGGGCCAAGTGCTGGGCCTGTTTGAGGTCATTTTCTGCTCCGCTGGTGAGGGTGTTCAGTTTGTACTGTTCGGCCGCTCTGCCTCCCATCATCACTTTAATCCTGTCCAGCAGGTAGTTCCGCTCGTAGAGGTACCTGTCCTGCTCCGGGAGCTGCTGGGTGGCTCCCATCGAGTACTCTCGCGGTATGATAGTTACTTTGTGTACGAAGTCTGTATTGGGTAGTACTGCAGCAACTAAAGCGTGCCCGATTTCATGGTAGGCGATGATGTTTTTCTCGTTGTCGGTAAGAATAACGTTTTTCCGTTCTAGTCCGAGGAGTATTTTGTCCCGGGCTTGATTCAGGTCTTCTTGGGTTATCTGTTTTTGGTCCTTCGAGGCGGCAATGAGAGAAGCTTCGTTTAAAAGATTTTCCAAATCGGCACCGCTGAACCCCGGAGTGTTCCGTGCAACTACTTCCAAATCAATGTCGTCTTTGAACGGCTTCCCTCTCGCATGAATCTTCAGTATTTCTTTTCGGTCTTTCATGGTGGGAAGATTAATAGTAACTTTTCGGTCGAACCTGCCGGGACGCTGAAGAGCCGGATCAAGAATGTCCGGTCGGTTGGTAGCAGCTAAAACGATAACACTCTCGGTCTTTTCAAAACCGTCCATCTCCGAGAGGAGCTGGTTGAGGGTCTGTTCCCGTTCGTCATGGCCGCCGCCCAATCCGGCCCCTCGTGTCCTTCCGATCGAATCGAGCTCATCGATGAAGATAATACTCGGCTTTTCTTTCTTGGCATCGCTGAATAGGTTCCTTACCCTGGAAGCACCCACGCCGACAAACATCTCCATAAAATCGGAACCGGTAATATGGAAAAAGGGCACTTCCGCCTCCCCCGCTACCGCCCGGGCGAGGAGTGTCTTGCCGGTACCGGGAGCACCGACTAAGAGTACCCCCTTTGGAGTACTTGCGCCGAATTGCTGAAACCGGGCCGGGTCTTTTAAGAACCCGACGATCTCCTGCAGTTCGTGTTTTGCCGAATCCATGCCGGCTACATCTTCGAATGTTGTCCGGACGTTGCTCTGTTTAAATCGTTTTGCTCTGTTCTGGCCGATCGAAAAGAGGTTTTGTCCGCCGCGGGCCCGCATATTCTTGAATATCATCCAAAAGATCCAAATCATAAGGATAAAGGGGAGCACATTGAGGATAATACTTAACAACGACCTGTCCCCGGTAGACGGCTTGGTGTTTATTTCGACATTCTGGTTTTGCATCGTATCGATAAGATCTTCCGATACTTTAGAAGGGTAATAGGTGATGAAGGCCTGTTGTCCCTGGCCTCCCGACTGGGATTTCAGCGTCCCTACGATTTTTTCTCCGGATACGGTTACTGATTGAATAGTTCCGTTATTCAGTTCATTGAGAAACCGGTTGTAGCTTATCTGTGACTGTTGCCCGATCGAAGTAAATAGGGTAAATACCCAGGGAATGATAAAGATGAGCAGAACAAGAAAAAGCGGTGAAATCCTCCCGAATAGACCTCCCCCACCGCCTCCCGGCATCAATGGATTTTGGTTCTGCTGTTCATTTTCGTTTTGTCTATTATTATTTTGACCATTCATTGCTATTGTCTCCTATTAGGTTTGAGCCTCACGTACTTAATGTAGTCAAAAAAAAGCGAATGGTCAAAAAACGGTGGTTTGGTTACTCCTTCTCTTACTCGCCCTGTCCGGGAAATGTTATGATCTCGTCGAGTTCGCGGTCTTTGTGGGCTGCATAAGGGAGAAATCCGTCATTACGGGCTCGGTCGATAAAGTCTTCTACAACGGCATCACTCCCTGATGTTACCGTATAATCCACTACTAAAACAGGTTTATCTTTTTTTATGATCATTTCTAAGTACTCTATTCTATAGTCCGTATCATCTTCGTCCTGACGGTCCCGTTCATCGTAGTAGAGATCTTCTACCGCAATACCGTCGATTGTTTTCATGAGTTTCCCGTCATTATCATATTCGAAAATATTCTCTCCGTTTTGGAGTATGATAATGAAATCGCGGTCCAGCTCCCGTGCCTCCCGGGAGATACCGTAGATGAAGTTTATCATCTTCTCAGCAGCATCTTCTTCCTCGATTGAATACCCTTCTCCGTTCCCTGTATCACTCCAGTACTCGAACCCGTCGATGATATCCAGATACACACCGTCAAAACCTGCCTCCATAATCTTTTCGAGATAATCAAAGATATTATTCTGCCAGGCTGTGCTCCAGTATTGTACTTTGTAGTTTCCTTCCCACGCTTCGTTGGTCAGGCAGAGCCAGCACGGGGCGAAGAATCCGGGCTGTCCTGTTTGCGGGTTTATCCATGCTTCATCGAAATAGTAGCGGTAATCTTCCGCCTCACCAATACTCAAATAAGAAAGAACAATTCTCTCCCCTCCATTTTTCACTGATGCAATGTCTTCTTTAGAAAACACGCTGTTTTCGCTGCCGTCTTCAGAATAATCCATCACTACGCAGTCAAACGTCGTATCCTCTACCATACCCGGCACATCGTCCTGGAGCGCGTAACACCATGAAATAATGTCGAGATCTGCTGAGGCATATATCGGTTCGACACCGGCTGCTTCATCGAGACAGAGAGTAAAAATGTAATCTTTACTGAAACTAATGCAGCCGAAAAAAAGAGTAAAAATACATGCTGCTGCAAGGATAATAAGAAGTTTTCTCTGTTTCATCCTCCCCATTATACATGCCTCCTTTAAAAAATAGTTATTTTTTTATGTTCCGGACCCCATTTGGGTGAATTCTTTCAGGTTCTCTGTCTCACCAATGGCCAGCAGTCTGTCTCCGAGTTGAATAATTTCATCCGAACCGGGATTATAGATGAACTGACCGCTGTTGCGGTTTATGACGACGATCATGATGTTGAGCTGACTCTTAATGGGAGATTCGGCAAGGGTTTTCCCGATAAGAGGTGAGCCCTCCTGTATAGGTAGTTCCTCCAACCGAAGACCGGTGGGGCCTGAGGCGGCGACGATATTGAGAAACTCTGCTACTGCGGGATGCAGGAGGAGATTCGCCATCCTGTGGCTTACCATCTCATACGTTTTGACCACCCGGTCCGCTCCCGCCTTTTTCAGTTTCGATTCGGATTCATCGGAGAGACAGCGTGAGACGACAAAGATGCTCGGATTGAGGGCTTTCGCAGAAAGGGTGGTAAACACATTCTCGGCATCGGAAGAGACTACGGCAATAAGGCCCTTAGCCTGTTTTATTCTCGCTTCGTTTAGAATCTCATCCGACGAGGAGTCGCCGACGACATAGGTATAGCCGATCTCGATTAACTGATCGACGAGCTCCTTTTCCTTTTCGATAACCACAAAAGGGACGTTTTCATTTTCCAGGTCCATGCAAATATGCTTTCCCATACGGCCGTATCCGCAGACAATATAGTGGTTTTTCAGGAGTTTCAGTTTTATACTCATCTGTCTTCTCCGTAATATATATAATTCGATCAGCGCTTGTGCGACGCGGCCACCTAAATATACGATCGAGGTAAGTCCGACAATAATTACGATAATGGTAAATATCTTTCCACTGTCTGAAAGGGGATGCACTTCCCCGAATCCGGTCGTGCTGATAGAGAGGATCGTCATGTAAAAAGAGTCGTAAAAGTTCCATCCTTCGATAACGATATAGCCCACAGTTCCGGCGACGAGAATACTCAGGAAAGAGAAAAACCCGATCCAGATATGTCGTGCCGCTCTTGCGTGACCTTTTTTTGTCTCTTTCATTCTAGTATGTAAAAAAGTGCGAATAAAAATTGAAAAAGATTCATACCGACACTATAATTGGTGTGTAAAGGAGATGCAAGATGGTAAGTGATAGTATCGATTATTCGGGCTTCCCGCGTGGCTGATACTGAAGAGAGTGCACTCCCCTCCGTCTAAAAGCTTGAAAGTTGCAGAATAAAAAACAAACCGCCGGACTTTGTTGCAAGCCCGGCGGCTTTTATATGGTAAAAAGGGGTAGTCCCGTGAAAAGCACCTTTTTTAGGACATCCCCTCACTGTAAGCTAATTGTCTTATTCCTTTCCTTCTGCTTCGACAGCAGCAGGGTCGAGAGGAGAACCTGTCGGAAATGCCCTGTTCCCGAGTTCCCGGTCGAGCATGAAGAGCCCTCGCTCATCATTATTGTTCCGTTTCATCTCTGATGCAATTTTTGAAGTATTCGATTCTTCCTCAATCTGCTCTTCGACGAACCAGTTGATAAGCGGCTCGGAAGAGTAATCCTTCTCTTCACGCACCACGGCCATGATTTCGTTTATCTTTCCGGAGATAAACTGTTCATGTCCATAGGCATCTTCCCACGCTTCCAGAGGAGAGGACCATTCGGTTTTTATTTGTTTGAGGTCCGACAGTTTTACCTGCCCGCCCCGGTCGAGGATATGGTCGAAAAACTTCATCGCATGCACCATCTCTTCATGCGCCTGAGTGCGCATCCATTGGGCCATTCCGTCGAGATCGAGGTCGTGGAAGTAGGCAGCCATGGAAAGATAGATGTAATACGATTCCAACTCGTGCTTGATCTGCTCATTCATAATTTCTTGTACTTTCGGTTTTATCATCTTGTTTTCTCCTTTAGCAAAATATCAGAAAAGTTACTTAAAAAGTCAAGATTAAAAAACTGCCCCCCGCAAAGCGAGGGGCAATTGTATGATGATTGTTTATTTTACTTTGATGTCGATGTTTCTCGGTTTCGCTTCCGGACTCTTCGGAAGGTTCAATGTGAGAACGCCGTTTTCAAAATGTGCATCTATGTTGGAACGGTCTACATCTTTCGGGAGTACGAAACTTCGGGAGAAAGAGCTGCTTCTCCGCTCCTTGAGCAAATACCCTTTCGTGTTCTCTTCTTTTTTCTCTTCTTTGCTAGAAGAGATCGTAAGAAGGTCGTTTTCAACTTTTACATCGATGTCTTTATCATTCATTCCGGGTAAGTCTGCTTCGAGTATATACGCATCGTCCTCTTCCGTTATGTCGACAGAAGGGGCATTGGTGTTCCAAAACGGTGTATCTCTAAAAAATGAATCAAGCATTCTATCGAAATCCGTTACATAGCTTAAACCAGTATTTCTTTTAGTTCTCATAAGGTTGTTCATAAATATCCTCCTTCGATACTTTTTTTGTTTTCCACTTATAAATTAGCAAGAATCATGCCAAGATCTTTGAATCCTTCTAATTCGTTATTTTGCAAATAATTATAAGCTCTATTCTGTGTGTGATGTGAAAGGTCCTCACCAGTAAATTGGGCCAAAAAGCTACAGTGGAAAAATTTTTATCTCATGCCTGGTCAAAATGATCCACCAAGTCCTGTTCGTACCTCTGTGTTGTTTCTTCTTATTACACCATTGCACCATTGCACCTCGCGGAAAACGGTGAAACCGAGTTGCGCAACGAGCAGACGGCACCTACCGGTTCCCGGACGCCCGATAACGATCTCATCATTAACCTGCGCGACGGCAGCTTTGAAACTCCGTAGCTCCCGGCGTTAGTAGACGTACTCGGCGGCACCGACCAGTTTGTCATGGGTAATCTTGAGCTTCCGGTCGATATCGATCCCGTAGGGACACAGCTTGTTGAGGGGGCTGTAATCCTTGTTCGGATCGACTTTTTCAGTTAGAGCCGCGTATTCCTGTTTTGCCTCTTCGTGCTGGTCGAACCAGAACCGGAGAAACTCCCGCATGATGTAGTGCGGAGTGTCTGCTACCGAGCGGCGGTCGTTCATCTGCCTGTCGTAGAGCCCTTCGAGGAGAAAGTACTGCTGGGGGTCGAAACCGTTCTGCTTGCATTTACCGCAGAGACGGCAGACGTAATCACCTAACTCCGGTGATTCCCGAAACAGGTTCTCCTTTTCTTTATCAGTGAGCGGTGTAAAATTCTCGGCGATCTCCATATCTTTTTTCAAGAACTCTTCGGTGTTCATTCCCAGCAGAAGCGAGGTGATGGGGAGGCCCAGATTGTATCTGATGCCCAGCTCCGGGGTCTTGTAGAGGAGCCCGTCGGCTAAGGCCTTCATACCCAGCATGCCGATCCCTTTATCGAGGGCTTTCGAAAGCAGCACCTCTTCATTGTACGGGAAATTAAACCGGTCGAAGTAGTTGAAACTGGTCATGCACACATCGAACGGATACCGGTCGATCGCTTCGGCCATGGTTTTCATCCTGCCGTGCCCGGTCACACCGATAAACCGGGTCTTGCCCGCTTTTTGGGCCTCGATTAACGCCTGAAGAGCGCCGTCTTCGGCCATGACGGCCTCGAGGTGCGCCGGGGTCTGTACTTCGTGTAGGAAAATGATGTCCACATAGTCGGTTTGGAGATTTTTCAGGCTCCGGTTGATCGAGGCTTCCGCCTCCTTCTTGGTCCGGTCCATAGTTTTCGTAGCCAGAAAAAACTCGTCTCTGCGGTGTGTGAGAGCTTTCCCTACCTTTTTCTCGGAATGTCCGTTGCCGTACATCGCAGCGGATTCTATATAATTACCCCCCATATCGAGGTACATATTGAGCAGTCTGCCGGCCTCTTCGCTGGACAGTTCTACCAGATGGAAGCCTCCGAACCCGATGAGCGACAGTTCCATTCCGGTTTTCCCCAAGGCCCTTTTTTCCATATCATTCCTCCTAATTATAGTAAGTATAATATTTCTCCATCGCGTCCGCAACCGCCCAAGCGTTCTCCAGGGGGGTCCCCGGATACAACCCATAGATCAGCATGAGCCCACCCTCTCTGCTTCCGAGACGGCGTACTTCGTCTTGTATGAGTTCGTCGATCCGGTCCGGGGTGCCGTGAACGGTGATATTCTGCCGGTCGATATCGAGATCGATGCAGACCTTCCCTTTGAGGTTCTCCTCGATCCAGGCGGTCCCGTTTACCAGATCCTGCAGATTGATCACCTGTACCCCGATTTCGATAAGATCTTCGGTCAAAAGCCGTAAGTCTCCGTCGGCATGAACATGGATGATGTTGTCCGCCTCGATTGCAGGCTTCATGATCCGCCGGTAACTCGGTTTTATGTAGGTGAGAAACTGCTCGGGGGAGAGCATGGGGCCCTGCTGCATGCCGAGATCTTCGGCGTACCCCATCCACTCGGTTTTTCCGTATGTAAGATAATTGTTTACCAGACCGAGGTTGAACTCATCGAGCATCTCTATAAGTTTCCACAGGCGGGGCTCACCGTCGGCCATATCGAAGAGCACGTTTTGATAGCCTCTGATGTCTATAAGCCGCAGCCAGGTGTGTCCGTGCCCGATCTCGCCGTTGGAGAGGGCGGTCTGGGAGATAGCCGGTCCTACATTGACCGCTTCCGTCCCCCAATCGATCGGGCCCCAATGGGTGTTTTTATCAGGATCGGGCGGCGTATACGTTTCCAGAGCATCCCACGATTCCAGGGGATGTTTAATGACCGCTCCCATAATGCCGCTATAGGCAGTCTTCCATACACAACCCCACGGGTCGGTGTACGGTTCTCCTGCCCGGACCCAGGGAGGGTGGTCGACGGTGACCGGTTCAGGGTTTCTCTCGAAATCGGGAAACAGTATCGGGTGTGCTTCCATCAAATCCTGCAGCCGGTTCTGTGGGTAATGGTCCCAGCAGGAGCTGTTTATATGGTAGGTGGCGGGAATATAATCAGGTTTTTCGAAATGGACTGTCCTCAGCAGGTTTTCCCGTTCAGTCATAATGTGCAATCCTCCTTCTTTCTCAGTTTAGGAGATACTACCTGCTTGTCAAGGCAACTCAGAGAAGTAAGTGCGTTGACAATTTCTACCGCTCCTGGTAAAGAGTGATACCATGAATAAAAAGATGCTTATTATCGGGGCCGGAAAAATCGGCCGGGGTTTTTTAGCGAATATTTTCGCACATACCGGATACGAACTGATAGTAGCAGATGCGGCCGAAGAATTGGTCGAATCACTGAAACGGCAGGGTGAGTACAGCCTTGTGCATATACCGGGGAAGGACAAGCGGGAAGAACGTACTATACGTATCGAGACTGCACTGCACACGGACAGAGACAGGGAGCAGGTAATCGAGCAGATCGCTTCAGTGCCGCTTATCGGTGTGGCCGTATTTCCGGGTGCATTTGACGATGTTGCGGACCTCCTTGCTGCAGGGATCGAACGCCGTGCTGAAAGCAGTGCAGGTAGTCCGCTCGATATCATCATCTGTGCGAACGTTGTGGGGCCTGCCGAGATGCTCCGCGAACGAATTGAAAGCCGCCTCGGTGAACAGGGAAACCGGTTTTTCTCCGACTCAGTCGGGCTGGTCGAATCTCTGGTAATGCGGATCGGTATAGAACCGACCCCTGAGATGAAGCAGGAAGACCCGCTCACAGTCGTAACAAACGGGTTTCCCTATCTGGTGGTCGATAAGACAGGTTTCAAAGGCGGGCTGCCCGACGCGGACGGACTCGAGTTTACGGAGAACATCGGGCGGGATGAAATTAGAAAAATCTATACGTACAATATGATCCATGCTGTGTTTGCATATCTCGGTGCACGGAAAGGGTATACCGATGTGCTCGAGAGTTTGGGTGATGAGCAAATTATGACCTGCGCCCGGGGCGCCTTAGAAGAGGCGGGAACAGGATTGCAGGGAGAATACGGTCTTACCGATGAAGAACGGACCACGTGGCACAATGAAGTGATGACAAACATGACCAATCCCGCACTCGCCGACAGCATTGCCCGTATCGGCAGAGACCCGAAGCGGAAACTCGAACGGGAAGGCAGATTGACAGGGGCAGCGCTTCTTTGCAAAAAGCACGGTCACTATCCTCACTACCTCAGCAAGGCGATCGGGGCGGCATTTCTGTTCCGCCCGGAGGGGGACCCGTCCGCTCCCGAGATCGAAGAAGAGCTAAAGCGCTCTGATAGTAAAACCGCAGTAGGGAAGTACTGTGGACTCGACCGGGAGCCGGAGCTGGTGCAGATGATCTACGAGCAGTATCAAAAAGCAAAGGATGGAACACTGTTTGACGAAGATCCGGCCCGGATCGAGGTGTTGAAGCGGGCCTATCATCTCGGTTTTGAAAAGGAGAAGGTTTTTCACGGCTGCGCCCAATGTACTCTGGCGGCCCTTTTTGAGCTTACCGGCAACGAACAGCCGCTGCTGTTTCAAGCTGCAAGCGGGCTTGCAGGCGGTATCGGGCTGTGCGGCGACGGTTCCTGCGGAGGATATACCGGCGGCATTGTGTACATGGGAAGTTATGCGGGAAGGCAATTGGAACATATCGATGGTGATAAAGAAGCCCAGTATAAATCGTTCGAGATGGCACAAAAGCTGCAAAACCGGTATAGAGAAACCTACGGAAGTGTGACTTGTCAGGACATCCACGAGGAGATATTCGGCCGGGCCTATATCCTCAAAACGAAGCCGGTACGGGTCGAGTTCGAAGCGGCGGGGGCACATACCGATAAGTGCACCACAGTGATTGCATGCGCTACTATGTGGATTGCAGATCTTTTAATGGAAGAGGGGTTTTTCACACCGTCTCTTTAACGAGAGCGGCGTGGTACGCCTGCATAGCTACCACCGACGCACCTACCAGGTTTGCATTGCTCCCCCGTTCGTCGATAATCGAGGGACGCAGATAATTCATCATGCCGTACTTTCCTAAGACCCGTTGGGCCGAGGGGCCGAAGTAGGGGAGCGCATAGCTCGGTTTCCCGCCCAAACAGATCGGAATTCCCTCCGGCATTCCCTGCTGTTCAGCTGCTTTGATCATGGTCCGAGTCGCTGTAGCCAGGATTTTTCCGTAGAGCCGGTCTGTGTTTACAGCCGCTTCGACCCGCATGGAGGAAAGTTTGCTGATATATCGGCCTGCTACAGCAGGGTCGCTCATCTGTTTCGTTTCGTGAATATCCAAAAACCGTTCGTAAAAATCATCATCGCCTACCACAGCCCGAAACAGTCGGCACCGGCCGGGCCCCGAGAGGATCAACTCCGCCCGGATACTCTCCTCATCATCGCACGGGCCTAAGATTTTTCCATCTTTTGGTTTGAAATCCTCGAGCAGGACACGTTCCAGCCGCTCGTACGATGCATTTACCTCGTTGAAGAGACTTTTCAGCACAATTTTATCGAGCGGAATAGAAAAACCGGGTTCATTTGTAAAGTGCAGCGAGGCGTCATCACCGTCCCAATCTCGTACCGGAAATCGGACTTGGCCTGTCGCTGAGATCCAGGCACCTCCCCAGCCGCCTCCGAACACCCAGTACAACAGTTCTATTCTCAACACACTCCATTCGGCAAGTCCGCCTGCGTTGGCATCATTTTCGATTCCGACCGGCACCTCGAAGTGAGCGGAGAGGTCCTTGCGGAGGTTATAGTCGATGAAATGGGGGAGGTTGTGCACCATTTGAAATCCGCCGTCAGCCCTGAGAATGCCGGGAGTGGCAATGCCTATGGCACTAAGTTTGTCCTCTGCAATACCGTTTTCGTGGAGAAACTCCTCGACCGTTGCAGCGAGAATGGAAAAAAAGCTCCGGTAGGTCTCCCCGTAATCGACCAATTTGACTTGTGTTTCCGCTATCTTGTTTTCAGAATTGTTATGAAATAGTGCGATGCGGGTCCCCTGCCCGGCGCCGACATCGATTGCTAAAAAATAAAGGTCCCTTTTACCGGTATCTCTAATATCACCGACGATATGACCTTTCCGTAACGATTGCTCCATCTCCTGCTCCTTTCTGCTTTCCTGCCCATTCGTGTACGTGCGCGGATGCTTCTATAGTAACGCTCTGAAATTAAATTGTACAGTCGTTTACTAGTGTACTTTCATCCCGAGTTTTCTCGATTTCTCTTCAGTTTCTCCTCAGGTTTCTCTTGACAACAAGATACGATATACTATACTAAAGGTAGTTATTTACTGTACGTTATTTGTTTTTGAACACCACGGCGGTAAATAGAGCGAAAAAAGGGGAACACCCAACAAAAGGGGCCGGTATGGTCCCTTACATGGTTTTTAAAAACCATAATCATTTTAAAGTGGAGGTACCAATAATATGAAAAAATTGGTAATTCTCGTAGTAGTGCTGGCACTTCTCGTCTCCTTCGCCTTTGCTGAAGGCGGACAAGAGAAAAAGTCGGCAAAGTCTAACGTAACATTCTTCTGGGCGTTGTATGACGGTTTGACGGAAGAATACCGTAAAAACCTCGAAAACGCGTTCATGGATGCAAATCCTGATATCGGAGTTGATATCGTACCGATTGCCTGGGACCAGATGAACGATAAAATCACCACCTCATTGGCCGGTGGGGACCCGCCCGAGCTTTCCGTTATCGGGACCAGATGGCTCTTAGAGTTCATGTCCATGGATGCAGTAGATCCGGTCGACATGTATGTCAGTGATAGCACTCTGAATAATATTTTCGACGGAGCAAAAGAAGCTATGATCGGCGGTGAACTGATGGGACTTCCGGTAGTAGCAGGTGCTCGAATTCTTACCATAAACAACAATCTTACCGATGTTGTTCCAGAGACCATGGAAGAGATGCGCCAAGCAGCGATCCAGCTCGAAAAAGAGAATCCCGATGCGTACGGTATTATCATGCCGGGTAAGAAGGACACCGAAGCGACCGACTTCGCCTACTACTTCTATTCCGCAGGGGGAAGTTTCTTCGAAACGAAATCCGACGGTTCGTATGGGAAGTGCCTCCTCGGCTCCCAAGCCGGTGTAAAGGCGCTCGAGTTTATGAAAAAACTCGCCTTAGAAGACGAGGTAGTACAGAAAGGGTTCCTCTCTCAGGCAAGAATGGACTCTCACCCTGTATTTTACAGCGGCAAAGCGGGTTACGTTATGATCGGTGCCTGGGTAAAATCGGCAATGGAACAGGCCGGATCTGGTTTTCCGGTGACCTATGCGCAAATCCCGCCGTTTGAAGGACACGATCCCGCACCTCTTATCATTACCGACTCGATTGCGTTCTTCTCGAACGCTCCTAATCTGGAAGAAGCCGGAACATTTATCGATTTCTTCTATCAAGACGAGTGGAAGGCCAAATTCGACGAGCTGGTCGGTTTTCCGCCGATTACTAAATCAGCGGCAAAACTGCCCCAGTTTAAGAACCCGCTCTACGATACCCTCAATGCAGCTGCTGAAGTTGCCAAACCGTGGCCTCTTATCGAAGGCTGGGCGGAGTTCTCCGATATCATCGAAGACATGACCTCCGAAGTTCTCTTGGAGAGAAAAACTCCGGCACAAGCTGCCAAGGATGCTGCCGACAAGATCGACAGCCTCAGAGGCATGTAATATCGTCTTATGACGTTGTAATAATTGTGCGGCTGAGCAGCATTCCGGTCTATTCCGGCGTGCCTCAGCCGCATTTATCTTAACGTATTCCGTAAGGTGGATAGTAACGTGGCAGATTACCGATTGACTTTTAAACAGAGATACTGGACTAACGAGGCGAAACTGGCCTATCTTCTTATGCTTCCGGCGATCGCTTTCTTGGCGTTTTTTATGTTTTATCCGATCATCTATGTTTTTGCCATGAGTCTTTTCAAGACCAATAAAATCGGACATATTCAGGAGTTCGTCTTCTTTGAAAACTTTATAAATACATTTAAAGATGTTGAGTTTTGGAAGATCACTGGACGTTCCGGAATTTGGACCGTAATGGGTGTGGCAACCAAGACGATATTCGGCATGATTATCGCCTTGATTTTAAACTACAAATACCGGGGGAGAAAGATCGCCCGAATGCTCTTCATTGCTCCATGGGCTTCTTCAGTACCGATTAGTGCAATTCTGTGGACTTGGGTGTACGACCAGGAGTTCGGGCTGCTCAGTCACACACTCATAAAAATCGGACTCTTAGAGGAGTCGCCCGCCTGGCTTGGAAGGCCGCTGTTGGCCTTCGGGTCCGCTTTGTGGGTCGATGTCTGGATCGGCATACCCTTCATGGCCTTGATTTTCCTGGCGGGGATGCAGGCGATATCGGAAGACCTCTACGAGTCGGCCTATATCGACGGAGTAAACCATTTTCAAAAGTTTACTTATATCACCCTTCCGGGTATAGCTCACATTATCATTGTAGCGACATTGCTCTCCGCGCTCTGGACCTTCAACGACTTTAATACAATCTACATTTTAACGAGAGGAGGGCCTGCCGGAACAACCGACATCCTCATTACAGGGGTGTATAAAAACGCTTTCGAATGGCTTAAGTTCAGTAAGGCCTCGGTTATGGCCGTGGTAACGTTCGTTATTCTTATGACAGTCAGCATTATGTATGCACGGTTGTACTTTAAAGGGGAGAACGAATAATGTTTGGCAAACTAAAATGGAGAGAAAAAGGTAAACGTTTTGCTATTGTCGTAACGATTGTTCTGTTGTTCGTCATGCTGTTTCCATTTTTTATTATGATTACCACTATGCTTCGCCCGAGTACGGAAGTGTACGTATCGCCGCCTTACTGGATTCCTAAAGATTTTACCTTTAAAAATATGGTCAATGTGTGGGGCGAGTACAATCTGCTTCTCTTCTTCAGGGCCAGTTTTGTGGTGGCCCTTGGGACGATGCTCCTCAATATTGTGATCAGTGTTCCTGCCGCATATGCCGTGGCCCGGCTGCGGTTTTTAGGTCGGAAGATCATGCTCTACATGTTCCTCTCGATTCAGATGTTCTCCCCCGTAGTCATCGTCATATCTCTATTCAAGATTTTTATCGGGATGGGGCTTATTGATACCTGGGGCAGTTTGATCTTGGCAGACACGGTCTTTACGATGACGTTTACGATATGGATGATGACCGGGTATTTCAGGTCGATTCCGGTTGAAATCGAGGAGTCCGCTATGATCGACGGCTGCAATCGAGTGCAGTCCATTTGGAGGATTATGCTCCCGATTGCAGGACCCGGTTTGGTAACTGCTATGATCTACACCTTTATCTGGGCTTGGAACGAGTTTCTCTTTCCCCTTGTCTTTATAAAATCCCATAATCTGATGCCCTTGACCCTGGGTTTGTATCAGTTCTTGGGCCGCTGGACCACGCAGTGGGACCTGCTTTCTGCTGCAGCTTTCTGGGCCATTATCCCGGTATTGATACTATTCTACCTCATTGAGAAGCGGCTCGTAGCGGGACTCGCCGCCGGTGCGGTAAAAGCATAACGGCGGATGCGCAATACCTTTTACTATCAAGGAACACGAAAATGATAAAAGGAATAAACTACTGGGCCTTTCCTACGGACAGGAACGGCAATCCGCTCCCCTTAGTCGACGCGATGAAGTATGCCCGAGACTTAGGCTACGACAGCTTCGAGCCGACAGTGGACGGCGAGGGTGCCCCGCTTACACTCTCGACACGTCGGGGAGATGTCGAGGCGTTCCGCAAAGCGGCGGATGATATCGGAATCACCATAATTACCGTGGCCAGCGGGCTCGCCTGGGGCGCTTCCCCAACCGATCCGGACCCGATCGTAAGACGGCGGGCATGCGAGAATATGAAACAGGTACTCACTATCGCCTCCTGGCTCGGGGCGGAAACAATTCTCTACCTCCCCGGTATGGTCTCCGCTGTGTTTGTCCCGGACTTCACACCCCAGCCGTACGAAAATGTGGACGAGTGGGCGAGGGAATCCATAGAGGAGATACTGCCCACAGCAGAAAAAACCGGTGTCCGTATCGGGATCGAAAACGTGTGGAACCGGTACCTGCTGAGCCCCTTAGAGATGAAAAACTTTATCGACAGGTTCAATTCCCCTTATGTCGGTTCATATTTCGATGTGGGCAACTGCATGCTCTACGGACACCCCGAACAGTGGATCGACATTCTCGGTGAACGCATTTTCGCGGTCCATATGAAAGACTTCCGTGTCGAGGTCGGAAACCTAAACGGGTTTGTCGACCTCCTTGCAGGCGATGTCGATTTTGTCTCTGTATTACGGGCGTTTAAACGCATTCAGTATAACGGGCAATTCGCCGTGGAGTATGTACCGCCAACCCTTGGTGCGGCAGAGAAGGGAATTGCTTCGATGAAGCTTATCGAGAAAATGTACGGAGAGGTGTAGCAGGATGGTAAAGGCAGCGGTCACCGGCATCGGTTTTATGGGGAAGATGCACGTAGGAATTTACAACGAACTCGAACATGTAGAAATTGCGGCCCTCTGTGATGTCCGCCAGGAAGCGATGGATATATCAACACTCGATGCCGGCGGAAATATAGAAGGGACCGGCGGAGAAATCGATCTCAGCGGCGCCGAAAAATATACCGACTTCTCAAAGATGCTCGAAGCGGGAGGGTTCGATGTAGTCGATATCTGCCTGCCGACCTACCTGCACCGCGACTATTCGGTCCGTGCTCTCGAGGCGGGGGATCACGTCTTCTGTGAGAAACCGCTCGCTATGGACGGCAAGGAGACCGACACCATTGCTGCTGCCGTTAAAAAGAGCGGAAAACTGTTCAGTGTGGGGCAGTGTCTGCGGTTCTGGCCCGCCTACACAGAGGTGAAAAAGATAATCGATTCGGGAAGATACGGAAAAGTCACCTATGCCGAGTTCGCCCGATATACGAGTACGCCGACCTGGGCGTGGGACGGCTGGCTTCTCGATTCAAAACGGTCCGGAAGTGCCGCCTTAGACCTCCACATCCACGACAGCGACACTATCCTGTGGCTCTTCGGTGCTCCGAAATCAGTACGATCTGTCGGCGTCCCCTCCGGAGACGGCAGTTTTTCCCATTTGACTACCGTGTATACCTATGATGATGTTGCAGTCACCTCTACGAGCGGATGGAGCTGTTCGTCTTCCTATGGATTCAACATGCGCTGTTTTGTCATTTTAGAACGGGCAGTTATAGAGATGGATTTCTCTAAACCGGATGTGCTCACCGTAGCACCGGAAGACGGAGAGAAGCATGCGGTATCGCTTCCGGAGAAAGACGGCTATTTCTACGAACTTAAAGCGTTTGCCGAAGGGATCGAAAAGGGTTCGCTCTCGGACAAGGTAACGGTAGATACCGCGGCAGCGTCGGTAAAACTGTGCCGGTTTGAGATCGAATCGGCAAAACGAAATAAAGAGGTGACGGTAAAGCTGTGATTAAGCTCGGTATTCTTCTCGACTGCCTGCTCCTCCCTTTCACCGAAGCAGTAGAAACGGCAGCCGGAGTGTCCCTATCGCAGAAAAAATTGGAAGAAACGAAATGAAAGCTCTGCATGTATCGCGCACAGCAAATGCTGCCTTTCAGATGACGATCAATATTTCGGTCATATTTAACTATTTACGGCACTATGGGCACGCTTATCGTGCGCAGATTTCAAAAGATTTAAAAATAAGTGCACCGGCAGTATCGAGGGCAATCGATCAGCTTTTGGAGACAGGATATGTAATCGAAACCGGAAAAGTGAAAACTTCATCCGGAAAGTATGCTCAGCTGTTTTCCATCAACCTCGAAAAAGGAGCAGTAATAGCCGTGGACCTCATCGGGGATGAAGTGAGAATCGGCCTGTTCAATTTTAATGGGGAACTGATAGAACATCACCTTGGTGCCAAACTCTCTGAAAGCGAGGATATTACACGTGATTTAGTCCGCGAGATCAATACGTTTCGGAAGAAAATAAAACATGCTCCGGAAATTAAAGCGATCAGTATCGGTGTACCCGCGGTTGCCGATGTCGACCGGGCGACTGTTGTGGCCGCATTTTTATACAGAAACCTGCAGAATTTAGATTTTAAATCGCTTTTAGAAGAGGACCTCGGCGCTACCGTTTATGTTGAAAATACTGTCAAACTGTGTGCGTTAGCAGAAAAACGGTACGGAATTGCAAAAGATTATAAAGATATTGTGTTCGTAGATGTTAGCAACGGTATCGGGGCCGGGATCATCATCGAAAACAACCTCCTGCGGGGCTCGATCGGGGCTGCCGGAGAGATCGGTTATGCGGTGCTTTCTCCGGAAAATCTCAATTTTCATGTGAGTGATAAAGGCTTTTTGGAGAAATATGCCTCTACCGAGAGCCTCAAGGAGAAGGCGGTTGCCGCGGTCAGGACCGGAGAGCAGACCGTACTGCTCGAGAGGTGTAGTGGAAGAAGTGAGAATATCACCCCGGTCATGGTGTTTGAATCTGCTTTGGCGGGAGATCCGGTAAGCAGGCGGATTGTCGATGAAGGAATCAATCTTATTGCCGTTACGGTTTTAAATCTTATTCTGGTACTTAATCCCGAGATAATCGTATTCGGAGGCGATATTTGCTCGTTCCCCGATGTGGAACGGGGGTTTCTCGAGCCGATCCAAAAAAGGATCGCTAAATTGCTCCCCTTTAAAATGCCTGTAATTGAAATGTCCGCCTTGGGGGAGGATGCGGGAATCTTCGGTGCTTCGGCAATGGCGATAGAATCGTTATTGACCGGAAAATACCCGTATAAGCTCGAGAATGAGATGCACCGTATGAAAACAGGATAAAATGATCGGCAGAGGAACAACCCGATAGACCGGTTACATAAAATAAGAAATTTTTTAGAAGGAGAATTACCTATGGCTAGAACGTACAGTACTGTCTCGAAGGATTGGTGGGATTATACCACCCTAAATAAAGAGATTTTAGAAGATGCTGCTAAACTGACTGCGGATGATATTGCGGGGCTTGCCCGTCCCGGGTTTACCATCCATTTTTACGATTCCTTAGAATCATTTTACACTGCAGAAGCGATGGAGTATGTGAGAGCGTGGCGGCAGTCTACACCCGACAATCCTACCGGATTGTGCGGTCCGATCGGACCGATCGAGCAATTGCCTCTGGTTGCACAGATTGTCAATGATTTAGGAGTCGATGTCAGTAATGGCCATTTCTGGGCTATGGACGAATGGTATATAAACGGCAAAGAAGCCGATTACGAGCATCCCCTGAATTTTACCCGGACCGATATGGAACTATGTTTTGACCGGATTGATAAAAAACTGCGCATGCCGGATGAGAACCTCCATTTTCTGAAAGCCGACTCACTAGACGAATATTCGGCTTCCTACGATCAGGCGAAATGTCTGGTCATGCAGGGTGGACAGGGAGAAGTAAAACATTGGGCATTCAATGATCCGGTCAAACGAGAAGGAAAATACTCGGATAATCCGCCGACTCCCCAAGAGTACAGAAAAATGGGGGCCCGAGTGGTAGATCTCCATCCCATGACACTGATTCAAAACGCACGAACCTCCGGTGCGGGAAAGGTGCACTCCGTACCGACCCAGGCGATGACTGTAGGGCCGGTAGAAACGTGGAAATCTGAGAGCGTTTCTATCTGGCATCCAGGGCATCACGATAACCAGTTCGGGATCCGGCTTACCGCGTTGATGATATCGAAACAAGTACCGGATTCGGTGGTGCCGATGTCCCTGTTGGCAGACCATCCCGATGTCCACTTTCATTATTACCGGGCCGGTATCGGCAGCTGCGAAGGCGAAATGCATTAGGAGAGAATGACATGGATATGAAAGTGTTTGCAATACACTGTCATCCGGACGATATCGAGTTCAACATGGCAGGGACGATGCTCCTGCTCAAAGATGCCGGATGCGAACTGCACTACATGAACATCTCGAGCGGATATCTCGGCAGTACCGAGATGCCCCCCGAGAAAACGGCGGAAGTGAGGAAAAAAGAGGCCCAAAGTGCGGCGGCTTTTCTTGGAGCTACATTTCACGACAGTGTAGCGCACGATTTGGAAATTTTTTATAACGCGGAAAACATCAAAAAAGTTGCGGCAGTCATCCGGCAAGTGGAGCCGGACATCCTGCTCCTTGCCTCACCCCAGGATTACATGGAAGACCATATGATGGCGTGTCGGATAGCGGTGACCGCCGCTTTCGGGCGGTGCATCCCGTTTATGGAAACGATCCCCCCGACAAAAGCAACCAAGAAGGATGTCGTACTCTACCACTGTATGCCCCACGGGCTGCGGGACATGCTCCGTCATACTATCATACCGGATTTTGCAGTAGACATAACATCGGTAATCGATAAGAAAACCGAGATGCTCGCTTTTCATGAGAGTCAGAAGAAGTGGCTCGATGAGACCCAGGGGTTCGATTCGTATCTCGACTCGATGAAAGAGATATGTGCCACTATGGGAAAAATGACCGGGGCATTCCAATATGCCGAGGGGTGGCGGAGACATCTTCATTTAGGCTATTCCAGCAGGGAGATCGATCCCCTCCGCGATCTGTTAAACGACTACATAAAGGATATGCGTTCTGAGCAGGACCCTTAAGCCGGCATTCCTCTCTTCAGTCCCGGTCCTCTTAGGATACCTGGCTATCGGTATCGCATTCGGACTGCTGGTAGCAGCGGCGCAGTTTCCCTGGTGGTCGGCGCTGCTCATGTCGGCAGTAGTCTATGCAGGGGCGGGCCAGTTTATCGGGGTAGGGCTGCTTGCGGCCGGAAGCGGGCTCCCTGAAATCGCTCTGGTGACTCTCCTCGTCAATGCCAGGCACATGGTATACGGCCTCTCTCTCATCGACAACTTCGAGCGTACCGGACCGTACAAGCCGTACCTTATCTTTGCCTTGACCGACGAGACCTATGCGCTGCTTACCACAATCTCTGTACCGGAGAACACCGACGGGAAAAAATTCTATTTTTTTCTTTCCCTTTTAAACCACAGCTACTGGCTCACGGCTACTATGATCGGCTTTTTTGCAGGCAGGCTCATTCCGTTCAACACAGCGGGCCTCGATTTCGCGTTGACCGCTCTATTCGTCGTCCTGCTTATCGAACAGGTTAAAACCCACCGGACCCGGCTTCCATTTATCATTGCCGCCGCCGTTTCCATTACCACAGCGATTCTTCTCGGGCAGGGCAATATGCTGATTATCTCGCTCGTAGTCTCCATCGCTTTGTTAATTATAGGGAGAGGGAGGGTCGGTAATGGTTCCGGTTGAACGGATCGTTTTTGCGATCGTGGTAATGGCGGGGGTGACCTTCTTTACCCGGTTGGTCCCCTTTCTCTTCTTTTCTAAACGAAAACCTTCTCCTCTCTTCCGTTTTATTGAAACCTACATCCCTCCAATGGTCATGGTAATTCTCGTCGTGTACTGTTTCAGCGATCTCGGATGGAAGGAAGCACCGCACGGTATTCCCGAACTATCGGCCGGGGCGGTTGCGGCCTTGCTCCATCTGTGGAAACGGAATGCCTTCTTGAGTATTTTCGCTTCCACCGGGCTGTATATGTTTTTTGTGCAGTCCGGGGTTATAACCACTTTCTTTTTTTAAAGAGGAAAAACATTAAAAGTCCCACCAAACCCATCACCCCGAGTACTGCGAAATATTCCCCTCGCCAGTTCAGTTTCGGCATATACGTGAAGTTCATCCCGTAAACGCCGGCGAGAAAGGTAAGCGGAATAAATATGGTCGCTATGATAGTGAGCACACGCATAACCGAATTGGTGGAGTTGCTCATTCTGGAATTGTAGGAATCGTAATCGGGCTTATCTCTTATTCTTCACTCTACCTCGGGAAGGGCATCCAAAAACTCGCCGTTGAAGGAATCAAAGGGGCCGGAACACTCAGGAGCCGGCACTCGGGTACCTGGATTTTCGGTACCGTGCTCACCGGTGTCGAAGATGAGACGGCAGCAAAAGCGGAACAGGACGGATATCCTCTTTTTTCTGCTGCCGCCGCAGATACAATCCCTCCCAAAATCAAGAACGAACTCGAAGACGATCTCGAAGCGATGGAGTTTTGATCTGGTTCATCATCTCTCCGAAGCATAGTCCGTTTTGCTCATCGCGCCCCTCATCCCGTTCCCGTTGTCCCGGCCTAACATCTCTGCTACACTGCGTTCATGAACGCCCCTAGACTTACAATAGCTGCGACCCATTCCGGTACCGGAAAGACCACGATTACGGCAGGGCTCATCCTTGCACTCCGAAACCGGGGACTGACGGTCCAGCCGTTTAAAGTCGGACCCGACTATATCGACCCCGGTTTTCACACTCTCGCGGCGGGGAGGCCCGGACGCAACCTGGATACGGTGATGATAAGCGAAGAAGCAGTAATGGAGCTGTTTCTCCATGCCGCCGGCGGAGCAGTCGATATTTCTATCATCGAGGGAGTGATGGGGCTCTATGACGGGTTTTCGGGGGATGCGGAGACGGGCAGCACCGCCCATCTTGCCAAAATTGTACAATCTCCGGTCCTCCTCTGTATCGATGCCCGGGCGATGGCCCGAAGTGCTGCTGCGGTTGCCCTCGGGTTTATCCGGTTCGACCCTGCTACACCGATCCGCGGTTTTATACTCAACAACATCGGCAGTCCGCACCATTTCGACTTGGTAAAGGGGATTATCGAGGAGACGACCGAATTACCCGTTTTCGGCTACCTACCCAAACAGAGCGAAATTAGCCTCCCCGAACGTCATCTGGGGCTGGTCCCGGCATGGGAGCGGGAGGAAATACCGGCCGCCGAGAGGCTCGCCGAGCTCGTCGAGACACACGTCGATGTAAACAGGGTCCTCGAAGAGGCACGAAAGGCACCTGAATGTAAAGAACCTGCGCTTTCTGCCTCCGGCCCGAGCGAAGGGAATAAAATATTCCTAGGAAAATCAACATCCTCCAATACCGGGAGGGTGAAAATCGGGTATGCTCTAGACGATGCGTTCCACTTCTACTATCGGGACAATCTCGATATTCTGGAATGGTACGGTGCGGAGCTGGTCCCTTTCAGCCCGCTGCGTGACGACCGGCTGCCTGAAGGAATTGCCGGCATTTACATCGGCGGGGGATATCCCGAGCTCCGAGCGGACGTGCTGGCCGAGAACACGGAGATGAAGGGGGCTCTCCGTAAAGCGGCCCGGTCCGGCATGCCGATCTACGCCGAATGCGGCGGACTGATGTATCTGGTAGAAGAGCTGGTCACCTTCGAGGGAGAGTCACATCGCATGGCAGGCCTCTTTTCCGGAAAAGTGATAATGGAGAAAAAGCTTGCAGCATTGGGATATTATCGCGGGACGGCCATTGCAGACACACCGATAGCGAAGAAAGGGTGGAGTGTGTGGGGCCATGTGTTCCACTGGTCGAGACTGGAGGGGGTTGCTCAAACCCGGCGGTTCGGGTTTTCGCTGGAGAAGCCGGGCAAAAGTCCGATAGCGGACGGCCTGCTGGACGGTAACGTTCTGGCCGGTTACTTCCACATCCATTTTGCAGGAAATGTGGAATGGCCGAAACGGTTTATCGAGGTGTGCAGGAACTATGGAGAGGAGAATCAGTTAATCGAAGTGAAAAACTAAAGGATTTTACAATGGAACATATGCGAGGAGAGACGATTACCGGCAAAAGTTTTGAGATGATCAGGGAACGGCTGGGAGCGATCGATGCATCGGCAGAGGAGCTCGAGATCATCATCCGGATTGCCCACACCACAGGCGATGTCGAGTTTGCCAAGACATTTATTTTTTCACAGGAAAGCATTCGCGCAGGTGTGGATGCTCTTGCCGGCGGGGCAAATGTGATAACCGATGTGGAGATGGTGCGGGCCGGAATACGGGCCCGCCTAGTGGAAGGCTTCGGGGGGAGGGTGCTCTGTTTTCTAAACAACCCCGATGTGGTGGAGACGAGCAGGACCGCCCAATCGACCCGGAGTGCACTGGGCATAAAGAAGGCGGCCGAGGCGCTGGCCGGAGGTGTTGCCGCTGTCGGCAACGCACCTACCGCCCTGTTCGAATTGATGGAGATGGTGCGTAACGGGAAAGTACGGCCTGCCCTCATTGTCGGTGTACCGGTGGGGTTCGTGGGGGCGCTGGAGTCTAAGCAGGAACTGTCTAAATTGGACAGTCCTCACATTACCAACCTGAGTGAGCGGGGCGGGTCGACCATTGCTGCCGCCGTTGTAAACGGCCTGCTTGCCCTAGCGGAGAAGCGGAAGAAAGCGCATGGGTGATATCTCCTACCGTACGGTTTTGGGCAGGGTGGAAGGGCTCAGGCGGGGTATTACCACCGGCACCTGTGCCGCTGCTGCGGCCAAAGCTGCGGCTGCTGCCCTGACGAGATGGGCGGGAGGTGAAACGCACGGGCAAACCGAAAAAGGACAGCACCAAGTTATTGTCACCCTTCCCGGAGGCAGGAGACCGTACAGCGGCAGAGAGATTTCCGTACCGGTGGAGTTTGTCCGAATCGAAGAAGGAGCTGTCTCGGCCGGAGTGAGAAAGGACGCGGGGGATGATGATGATATCACCAACAATGCGCTGTTCGTCGCTACCGCCTCCCTGAGTGAAACACCGGGTGTTACGATAACCGGAGGTAGAGGGGTGGGAACGGTCACGAGAGAGGGGCTGAAGGTCCCGATAGGAGAGAAGGCAATCAATCCCACACCCCGTAACATGATCGCCGGGGAGACGGAAACGTTTCTTTCCCGTCTTCCCCGAGGCAAAGGGTTGAATATCGTCATAACCGTACCGGAAGGCGAAGCGCTCGCTGCAAAGACCTGGAACCCCCGGCTCGGAATAACAGGCGGAATTTCTATTATCGGGACGAGCGGCGTGGTGGAACCGAAGTCTTCGAAGGCATTCCAAGCTTCGATCGCTACGGTCATTCGGACCGCGGCGAAGACGCCCTCCCGCAGGCGAGGTGCTGCGATCGTCATTACTCCGGGGTACGTCGGAGAGAAATACCTCTTCGAGACAGCAAAAATCGACGAAAAGCGGGTGGTGACCGTTGGAGACCATGTCGGCTTTGCCGTACGACTCGCCGTCAAACAGGGGTTCGACCGGATTGTCTTTGCCGGTCATATCGGCAAGGTTGCCAAGGTTGCCGCCGGGCTGTTCAATACACATTCACGGTACGGGGACGCGCGGCTGGAGACTGTGACTGCCTGTGCAGCTGCAGCCGGGGCCGACCGAAAGTTGGTCGAAAAACTGCTCGGGCTCCGGCTGGCCGAAGAAAGTGTTCCTTTGCTTCTGGAGGCCGGGCTGGAAGTGACGTTCAGCATACTAGCAGCGAGAGTATGCGAACGTTTGGAACATCCGGCAAAGCAGGCTGTGTCAGGTAAGGACGTTTTGCCGGGTGCGGTCGAACAGAGGAGAGACCCCCCTGCGTTTGCCTGCGCGGTCTTAGACCTTAAAGGGAATCTCCTCGGTGCCTGCCCCGAGTATGTAGGAGAAGAGAACGGGTGGAACCGGTTTATGTCGTAGGTATTGGTCCGGGAAGCAGGGAGTATCTCCTTCCCGCAGCGGCGGAAGCAATAGAGAAGGCTGATATTCTGGTAGGTGCAAGGCGCCACCTCGAGGAGTTTGCACCGCCTGAAGGTCCTGAAGGGCAAAAGACCATCCTCATCGAAGAGTCATTTACAAGCTGTCTCGATGAGATAGACCGGAGGCGCAGGTCGGCAACTGTAGCGGTCCTCGTTTCAGGCGACCCCTGCCTGTTTAGTTACTTAGGGCTGCTCGTAAAACGGATACCGCGAGAACAATTACGGATCATACCGGGTATCTCGAGTGTGCAGCTTCTTGCGGCCCGGGCGGGGGTGCTGCTCAATAATGCCGTTATGGGGAGTGTTCATGGTCGTCCCCTCGAGGAACTCCGCGAGGCGGTAACGGCCGGTAGAACGGTGGCCCTGTTGACCGACCATGAACACACACCGCCGGTTATCGCCCGATATCTCCTCGATAATGGAGCATCCGGGATAACGGTATGGGTGGGGAGGGACCTTTCCTATCCGGAAGAATCGGTAGAAAAGTTCTCACTCGAAGAACTGTCACAGAAAGAAGATGGCGGAAAAGCGTTATGTGTACTGATACTAAAACAGACAAAAAAATTCTCTATGGAATAGGGATCGGCACCGGTGATCCGGGGCTCATTACGGTAAAGGGTCTGGAACTTCTCCGGTCCGCAAATACGGTTTTCGTACCTGCCGGAAAGAAAACTGACGACTCTCTTGCTGGGAAAATCTTAGAGAGTGCAGGGATTGAGAAGAGCAGGCAGGTAAAGCTGGTGTTCCCCATGTCGAAGGACCGTTTAGAACTCGAGGCCGAATGGATAAAGACCGCTGAGACGGTCGCCGCTTCTCTTAAACAGGACTCGATCGCTGCGTTTGTTACCCTGGGAGACCCGTCGGTGTACAGCACGTGGATTTATCTCCGCCGTGCCCTTCAAACTACCTATTCGGAGGTCAGCTGCCGTGTCGTCCCGGGTATTCAGACCATGAACGTTGCAGCCGGACTGCTCGACGTACCCCTCGTCGAGGGCAAAGAACGGCTCGCCCTCGTTCCCGCTCCCGACACCATGGAAGAACTCGACCCGCTTTTCCCTCTCTTTGATACAGTTGTATTTTACAAGGTCGGAAAACGGCTCGAACAACTCTGCAGGTTTATTACAGAGAAAGGGTGCGCGGACAGGGCCTACTTCGTGCAGCGGGCGGGGCTCGAAGGAGAGGTAACTGCAGCCGGCCTCACTGCTATCCCCGAAGAGGCCACCGGATATCTCTCCGTGATGATTGTCAAAACCGGCCGGGGAGCTGTGGAGGCCGTGCAATGAAAGTGTTTTTCGTCGGGGCCGGCCCGGGGGACCCGGACCTCATTACGGTAAAGGGGCAAGAACTCATCAACCGGGCCGATATCATCGTCTTCGCAGGATCTCTCGTCAATCCCGCTCTTCTTCCATCACAACAGGAGGCCGGAAACGGCAAACAGAAAATCTACGACTCCGCTTCTATGGACCTCGAAGAAGTGACTGCTGTATACGGGGCGAATAAGGACAGAGAAGGGACGATCGTCCGGCTCCACACCGGTGACCCGGCCATTTACGGCGCCATTCAAGAACAGATCGATTTTTGCAGGGACAAAAAAATCCCCTTCGAGGTGGTCCCGGGGGTCTCTTCCTTCTCAGCAGCAGCGGCCGTCCTCGAACAGGAACTGACCCTCCCCGGGGTCAGCCAGAGTGTCATTCTCTCCCGTATTTCGGGAAGGACAAAAACCCCTCCGGGCGAAGATATCGGTTTGCTGGCTGCCCACCGGGCCTCTATGGTTTTGTTTCTCTCTGCAGGAAAATTGAAAGAGACTGTAGAGAAACTGAAGCAAGGATACCCGACGGAAACCCCGGTGGCGGTCGTCTACCGGGCCGGCTGGCCCGACCAGAAGATCGTACGGGGCACTCTCTCTACTATAGAAGAGAAAACGAGAAAAGCGGGGATAACCCGGCAGGCGCTTATTATCGTGGGGAGGGTGCTCGGGGCGACGCACAGGGGAGCAACGCAGAAGGACACGCAGCATAACTACGAGAAATCCAAACTCTACGACCCAGGTTTTTCACACGGATACCGGAAAGCTCGGGAGAAAGAAAGCGAAGATGAAACGTAAAAACCGAAGAGCTGTTATCACCATTACGGAATCGGGAGCAGCCACTGCCGGCATAGTGGTGAATGCTCTCCGAGAGACCGACCATCTGGAAAGCCGCGGAAAAGAAAACTCGGGCCGGCTCCCCGAGCTTACCCGCCGGGCATGGGAAGACTATAACGGGCTTATTTTTATCATGGCTACGGGCATTGTTGTACGGATGATTGCTCCATTAGTGAAGGACAAGTATCACGATCCTGCGGTCGTGGTGGTAGATGATGCCTGCCGTTTTGCCATAAGCCTCCTCTCCGGTCACGAGGGAGGGGCCAACATGCTGGCTTGGGACGTGGCGGCAGCGCTCGGCTCGATTCCCGTTATCACCACCGCCACGGAGACAAACCGAAGAACAACAATCGGAATCGGGTGCAGGCTGGGGGTCACTTCCGAAGAGGTCCGGCAAGCGGTACTCGAGGCTCTTTCTCGAGCAGGGATGACCCTCGAAGATGTGCGGACCGCTGCCACTGTGGATCTCAAACGGGGGGAGCAGGGGCTGATCGAAGGGGTGCGCAGTTTGGGGGTGCCTCTCATTTTTTTCTCAATCGATGAGATCAACCGATTCGGTGGTGAGTTTGAACCGAGTAAAGCTGCTGTGAGGCAGCTCGAAGTGAAGGCGGTAGCAGAACCGTGTGCATTACTCGCAGCCGGTGTTGCCGGTCTGCCGTCGGGACTACCGGCCGGAGAAGGGCGGACCCACGATAGTTTCGGGGGGAGGAACGTGAGGCTTGTACTGCCGAAGACGGTTTCTTCAGACAGGAAAATCACCGTTGCCGCGGCACGAGAGACGGAGGGCGAGGTATGAAGGGCACGGTAGCAGTTATCGGGATCGGACCGGGCAGCAGCAGTGAACTCTCTCCGCGGGCCCGCCACACTCTGGAGCGGGCCGACCTGATCGTAGGGTATTCCCGGTACATCGCATTGCTCGGTCCGGTCGTTGAAGACAAAGAAACGTTTACCTCCGGAATGCGGAAGGAGAAAGAGAGAGCACAGTATGCCGTCGAGGCCGCCCGAAAAGGCCGGAATGTGTGTGTGGTATCCGGCGGAGATGCCGGGGTGTACGGTCTAGCGGGACTTGTCTTAGAACTCTGCAAAGAGGAGGAGCTTAGTGCCCAGCGGGTACAGGTGATACCGGGGATTACCGCCGCTACTGCAGCAGCCGCTTTACTCGGGGCGCCGTTGATGCACGATTTTGCCGTTATCTCTTTGAGTGATCTCCTTACCGACAGAGAGCTGATCGAACGGCGACTCGCCCTGGCTGCAGAGGGAGATTTTGTAACGGTCCTGTACAACCCGAAGAGCCGCCGGCGGGAAGAACTCTTCTACGCCCTTCCCGGTATTTTTCTTCCTTACAGAAATCCCGAAACCCCGGTGGGGATCGTCTCAGAAGCCGGACGGGAAGGTGAAAAGCGGATTATTACCGTTTTAGGGCGGCTTACCGAATCGGCGGAACAGGTGCACATGGGGACAACCGTAATCATTGGGAACAGCACATCGTATGGTAAGGGGCCGTTCATTATTACGCCCCGAGGATATACTGTATAATGACTTTCATGAAAAAAGCAATCATCGTTGGTAGTTTCGGTACAACACATGCGGACACGCGTAAAAAAACAATTGAAGCATGTGAACAGGATATAGCGACTGCTTTTCCTGATTATACGGTACGCCGAGCGTTTACCGCGCATGGCGTCATCAACAAGCTCAAGCAGCGGGACGGTATCCGGGTCGAAACACCTGCACAAGCGTTGGAGCGGCTCCATGGGGAAGGGTTTCGCGAGGTCATCATCCAGTCCCTGCATCTGCTTCCCGGAGAGGAGTTTCATAACAAAATACTTCCTGCTGCAAGCGAGTGGAAAGGCCGTTTCGACAGATTTGCAGTAGGAGCGCCGGTTTTCTCTTCGATTGTGGATTACAGAGCGGTAATCGAAGCGTTGAGGCGGCAGGTTGAAGAACACATCGGCTCTCCGGCCGCGGGGCTGCCCGCCTATGAGGCGGTTGTTTTCATGGGCCACGGGTCGAAGCATCCGGCAAACATGGCCTATCTCGCTGTTCAGCACCTTATCGACAAACAGGGCCTTCCTTACCTCATTGCCAACGTGGAAGCGTATCCCGAACTACCCGATATCCTGACGGTCCTGAAAGATAGGGAGATTAAAAGAGTTCACCTCATGCCTCTCATGCTGGTCGCAGGTGATCATGCGAAAAACGATATGGCCGGCGAGGATGATGGTTCCTGGAAAAATGTGCTGGGAAGAGAAGGCTTTGACACGGAGATTTATCTGCACGGCCTCGGAGAAAACGAACGGTTCCGGCACATCTATATCGATCACGCCCGTGAAGCGATAGCATCACTATAACTATTAATATTGACAAAAATATAATTCAGCGATATAATTAGGCATAGCTAACTAAGATCAGCTTGGGTAAGTTAAGGAAAATATATTTATACATTACAATGGAGGCTGCAATGCAGAAGGTAAAGGAACTGTCGGTCGGTGATCGCGCCGAGATAGTAGGGTACGAGAAAGGGGAGAACGTCTACAGGCAAAAACTCCTCTCCATGGGGCTTACCAAGGGGACCGATTTTACTCTAAAAAAGATTGCCCCTATGGGGGACCCGGTCGATATCGAGGTCCGGGGGTATCAACTGACATTAAGAAAAGCGGAAGCAGATGCGCTTAAGATAAGGAGGCTCTCATGACTACGGAAACACTCATAAAAAAAATAAAATGGAACAATCCGGATAAAAGCACCGCTACAGTTGCAGTCGCCGGCAATCCGAACAGCGGAAAAACGACATTGTTTAACGGACTTACCGGCGGGAAACAGCGGATCGGTAACTGGCCCGGTGTTACGGTGGAGAAAAAAGAAGGTGTAGTAACCACTGAGCAGCATACCGTTCGGCTGGTAGACCTACCCGGAATATATTCCCTCTCAGCATCCTCCGAAGATGAGATCGTTGCCCGGGACTATTTATTAGGTGGTGAACCGGAAGTCGTAATCAACATTATCGATGCGACAAACCTTGAACGGAACCTCTATCTAACGATCCAGCTGATCGAGATGAAGGTCCCGGTGTTCATCGTCTTGAATATGATGGACTTAGTCGATAAGAGGGGGCTTTCTCTCGACGTCGAGCACCTCGAGCGGCATCTTGGTGTCCCCGTGGCCGCTATTACCGCTACGGAGAAAAAGGACATTCAGCGGGTCAAGGAAAAACTCGACAATGCTCTTCGGGACAGGGCCGTTTCGAGTGTTAAGGTAAGTTATTCCAACGAGATCGAGTCGGTCATTACCAAATGGTCGCCCCGTTTGGAACAGATATCCCGGGGACTTGGAGTGAATCCCCGGTGGATTTCTACCAAGTTGTTGGAAGGGGACCCCTGGATAACCAAAAAAATTGTTGAAGCAGATCTGTTGACAGAAGATGCTATAAACGGCGAGGCCGCCCGGATCGAATCAATTCTCGAAGATGAGCCGGATGTTCTCCTTGCCGATTATCGGTACGGGTTCATTCACGGGTTGGTAAAAGATGTTGTAAAGAAGAAGCGGGACCGGAAAATGGTCTCGGACGTAATCGATAAAGTCATGATGAACCGGATTTTGGGTATCCCCATTTTCTTAGGAGTAATGTACTTCATGTTCTGGGTCACGATTTCTGTTGGAGGAGCATTTATCGATTTCTTCGACATCTTCTTTGGTGCCGTGTTCGTCGACGGGTTCGCCACACTTCTCGGTTCAATCGGGTCGCCTCAGTGGCTTATCACTCTGCTCGCCCACGGTGTAGGGGCAGGTATCCAGACGGTTTCTACCTTTGTGCCCATCATCTTTATGATGTTTTTCATGCTCTCGATTTTGGAAGATTCAGGGTACATGGCCCGGGCCGCATTTGTAATGGACCGGTTCATGCGGATGATCGGGCTTCCCGGAAAATCGTTCGTACCTATGCTGGTCGGGTTCGGCTGTACGGTACCGGCGATCATGGCAACACGAACGTTGGAGAACAAGAAAGACCGGTACATGACCGTGTTTATGGTCCCCTTTATGTCTTGCGGGGCGAGACTTCCCGTCTACGCGCTGTTCGGGGCCGCCTTTTTTGGGGCTGCGGCCGGCAGTGTGGTGTTTTCGATATACCTTGTAGGCATCATCCTCGCCATTCTGACCGGGCTTCTCTTAAAAAAGACCCTGTTCCAGGGAGAACCGGCCCATTTCATTATGGAACTTCCTCCCTATCATCTTCCCCGGTTTAGACATATCATGTTCCATACCTGGACCCGGCTCAAAGCATTTCTTATTCGAGCGGGGCTGGTCATTACTATTGTGGTAACGGTATTGGGGTTTCTCAATTCCATAGGAACCGACGGCAGTATTGGTAATGAAGATACCGACGCCTCAGTGTTGGCTGTAATCGGCAAAACGATTACACCGGTATTCGAACCGATGGGTATCGAAGAAGACAATTGGCCCGCCTCAGTTGCGGTTTTTACCGGGCTCTTTGCCAAGGAAGCTGTCGTGGGGACATTGAGTTCCCTCTACAGTCAGATGGACGCGGCGGAAGCCGCAGGCACGGACGCCGAAACGGCTGAAACCGAAAACCGGTCGTTTAGCCTCGGGGAAGAAGCGGTGAACGCTCTCCGCTCCATACCGGAAGGGCTTGCAGGCATCGGCGGCGGGTTGCGTGATCCGCTGGGGGCCGGGATTATCGCAGAAGGAGATGAGGGAAGCGTGGCCGAAGAGGTAGAAGCGGGACCGGGCGTGTTCACTGTTATGCGCGATAAGTTTTCAGCCGGCGGGGCCGGGGCATACGCCTATCTTCTCTTTATCCTTATTTATTTTCCCTGTGTTGCGGCCCTCGGTGCGGCCGTACGGGAAATCGGGGCCGGTTTCGGATGGCTTGCAGTAGGGTATCTTACTCTGTTAGGATGGATCACGGCTACTCTGTTTTATCAGATTACGGTAGCACATCAGATTATCTGGATCATTGTCCCGCTGGCCCTAGTGGGCGGTATCTATCTCTTATTCAGACTGCTTGGAAAAGAGATACGGGCAAGACGTGTACTGTAGCGTGTACTGTAAACAACGGTTGCTGCAGAGAGTAGTTAAAGTGACACTCCGTTGGACCGGCAGGGACGAGAGAAGAGGCTTCTTTGAGTAACAACATATTTGTATCGGACCTGAAATCCGGAGATTCTGCTAAGGTCGAAGCAATTATCGGGGGCCGGGGGGTGCGGCAAAAACTGTTCGATTTAGGCGTACTTCCCGGTACGACCCTCACCGTTTTGCAGGGAGGAAGAGGCTCCCCCTATTTAGTAGAAATAGGGGGGTCGAAGATCATGATCGGGTGGGGAATGACATCCAAAATACGAGTAGAAAGGTTTTTTTAGTGATTTCAACTCTCTCTGAACCGCTCATGCAGTTTACCTCTCTCTTTATCGCCATGTTCTTAGAAGCTGCTCCGTTCCTTTTTCTAGGCTCCCTGTTAAGCAGCCTCGTAGAATTGTACGTCTCACCGGAGTGGATCGCCCGTCGTTTTTCGGGCGGCCTGTTCAAAGGGGTCCTTCTCGGACTCTTCGGGGGGATGGTCCTCCCCACCTGTGAATGTGGTGTTGTTCCGGTAGTCCGTAGGCTTATCGGTAAAGGGGTCCCGGTCCATGTGGCAGTGACCTATATGCTCGCGGCCCCGGTGATCAATCCGCTCGTCATCGCTTCGACGCTGGTAGCATTCCGGGGGGACATTACGATGCTGCTTCTGCGGGTCGCCATTGTTGCGGTTACCGCCGCGTATCTCGGGCTTATACTTTCAGGGGTAGGAAAGAATAAAATTATAAAGGAGACACCGGGAGCTTCTTTAAGGCAGGGCCGGTCCCCATGCGCCGCTCATATGCACTTTCATGAAGATGTTCTTTCCGAGCGGGCCGCGACCCATACTACGCCTGAAAACAAACCGGCGTTATTACGTATTCTTTCCCACACCGGGGCGGAGTTTATGGAGATGGGTTCTTATTTTCTCTTGGGAGCGGGGGCGGCTTCACTTATCAAGACCGTTCTACCCCGTTCGGTCCTGGTTTTTTTCGGAAGCAACATCCTGCTTGCAGTATTTCTCATGGTTATTCTTGCCGTAGTGCTGAGTGTTTGCTCCGAGGCGGACGCTTTTGTGGCAGCTTCCTTCTCCGCGTTTCCGGCGGCCTCCCAGCTCGCCTTTATTACGGTGGGCCCGATGGTGGACCTCAAACTCATTCTCATGTACCGGGCCGTGTTTCAAAAAAAGATCGTTTTTCTTCTCATTGTCGTCCCGATCATTTTTGTTACATCTCTTACTCTGTTTTTGAATATATTTTTAAGGTAGGATATGGACCGAGTTTTCATAGGGGCTAGAACAGCACTCCTCATCGCAATTGGGGCACTCTCGACATTTCTAGTGCTGCAGGAGAGTTCCTGGGTTTTTCTAAACCCCCGGTTTACCGCCTTCAGTGCGGCCGGCGGCATCGGGCTCTGTGCAGCCGGAATTGCCGGCCTCGTTCATCGTAGCCATCCCCCGAGACGGCTCCAAATCATCCTGTTCGCCTTGTTATTCTCGTTTCTGATAATCGGTGTTTCAAAAATGGAAACGCTGCGGAACACTTTCTCTTCAGGGGGGCCGCAATCCGGTCCCGAAAACCGTGCTCCTGCTGAAATCGAACCGGACCCCGCAGCGAAAACAAAGGTCTCGCGCGTCACTCGGGACGGAAAGGAGTACATTAAAATCTCACTCGCCGAGATGTATTTGCTTACCTCCGAAAAGGGCTCCACCGGACCGATAACCGGAGGAAGATACGTAGTCCGGGGAATGATAAAGCGTACCGAACAGTCCGACAGTATCGGCCAATTCGTCCTGGCGAGGACCGCGGTCACCTGCTGCCTAGCTGATGCGGTAGCGATCGCATTTCGTGTAGCGGCCGATGACTCAGCCGCACTTCCCGAAGACTTTCCCGAGGGCACTTGGGTCTCCGTCTACGGTACGGTCGAAAAACGGCCTCTCAAGGATGCTTCCCTCCTCGATATCGAGCTGCCCGGCATCCCCTTTACCGCACTCGAGCGGGAACACGTCCTCGCTGCAGACACCGTTGTACCCGTCCCTCCGCCCGAGATACCTTTTATGTTCGTTTTTTCAAAAGAAGGGCCGTTTGACTACTAGAATCGTGCCGCAACAAGGTTTGAGGCAGTAACCGGGCGGAAAAAATCCTTGACGGCCCGACGTAAATACGATAATATTACGTAATATTAAATATTATTTCGTAACACTATACATAATAATACCATAAAGGTGGAACCATGAAATTCTGTATGAAAAAACATCTATTTTTCCTTTTTGCATTAACTGTGCTTTCTATTAATCTAGGGGCCGAAGGGATCGGGGAGATCAAAGAGGGGACTGCCCTGACCGATCTGGCAGGAAGAGAGGTCGTCGTCCCGACCCCCGTTGATACGGCCGTCCTTGCTTCCGCTCGGCACCTCCATGAGTTTGCCGCCGTGACCGGCGATTCCTTTTTGGACCGGATTGCCGGGTGGGGGCCTGATTTGAAACTCTACGATCAAGACACCTACGACGCGTACGTAGAGCAGTTCCCCGGTATGGCCGAGGTACCGGAGGTCGGTTACCACTACAAAGGGACCTTCAGCGTGGAGAAAGTAATCTCGCTCGGGCCCGATGTCGTTCTCTTTCCGCTCTGGCTCGTGGAAAACGAGGATGTCATCGCCGATATCGCACTCCTCGAAAAGGCCGGCATCCCTTCTCTCTTTCTCGATTTCTGGAAAGACCCGTTCGGACATCCCGAACCGAGCATTCGCTTGATCGGAAAGCTGCTCGGCGAAGAAGAGCGGGCCGGAGAAATCATTTCCTTTTACAGGGAAAAGGTGGACCTGGTAGCAAAGCGGCTGCAAACGGTAGAAGAGGCCGATAAACCGGATGTGTATATAGAAGTCGGCTCTAAAGGGGCCGGCGAATACGGAAACACCTACGCCGATTCCGGATGGGGAGCAGTGGTAAAAGTAGCAGGGGGCAGGAACATTGCCGAAGAGGTGGTAAAGAGCGCGGCTCCGCTTAATCCCGAATATCTTTTCAAAATAGACCCTGAAAAGATAATCATTACCGGATCATATTGGCCTGCAACCGAAGGCTCGATGCGTCTCGGGTATCACGCCACAACGGAACAAGCCAGAAAAATCCTCAAGCAGTTCACGGGGCGTCCGGGCTGGGAGAGTCTCAACGCTGTACGGCAGGATGAGGTGTACAGCATCTTTCACGGCTTCTCGTTTCGGATCTACAATTTTGCAAGTATCGAGGCGTTCGCGAAATGGTTCCATCCCCAATTGTTTGTAGACATAGATCCCGAACGGGACCTGAGAGAGTTTCACGACCGGTTTATCCCGGTGGATTACAGCGGGGTGTGGATGACGCGGCTTGAATAATACTCATTCACTTTCCCGTGCTCTGTACACGGATTTAACCGGGAGAAAAATACTCCGGATCGTCCTTCTCGCCCTGCTCCTGGGCGGGACCTTCCTCGCCGACATCATGGTCGGTCCTGCCTGGCTTTCCCTTCGGGAGGTGTTCTCCGCGCTGTTTTCTCCGGCAGGGGAGGAGGTTACTACCCTCGTTATCGTACGCGAGCTCCGGCTTCCCGTGGCCCTTATGGCAGTCGTAGTCGGTGCCGCCTTGGGTTCCGCAGGTGCGCAGATGCAGACAATTTTAAACAATCCCCTTGCCAGCCCCTATACCTTAGGTGTTGCTTCCGCGGCAGGGTTCGGGGCCGCTCTCGCTCTCGTCTTCGGAATCGCCCTCATTCCCATAGGTGCGGAGTTTTTGACTGCGGTAAATGCCTTCATTTTCGCCCTCGGTTCATCACTTGCCGTTTATGCCATTGCCGGAACGAAAAAGGGGACGACCGAAATCATCATTTTAGCAGGCATTGCCCTGCTGTTTCTGTTTTATTCACTGACCGCTCTTCTCGAATATCTCGCGACCGAAGAACAGCTTCAGGCGGTCGTATTCTGGCTTTTCGGCAGTCTTACCAAGACCACCTGGATGAGACTGCTCATTACGGCAGCCGTTTTTATCGTCATTTTCCCGCTGGTTCTCTCTAAAGCCTGGAAGCTCACCGCGCTCCGCCTCGGCGAAACCGAAGCAGAAAGCCTCGGCATCGATGTAAAACGGCTCAGACTTACTACCTTGGTCCTGACCTCTCTTCTCACCGCGACGGCAGTCTGCTTCGTGGGAACGATCGGTTTTATCGGCATCGTCGCGCCCCACATTGCCCGTTCGTTAGGCGGGGACGACCACCGGTTTTTCCTCCCCTTATCGGCTCTGGTAGGGGCCGTGATTCTTTCGGCCGCTTCGGTAGCAAGCAAACTGGTCCTCCCCGGGGCGGTCTTTCCCATAGGAATCGTCACTTCGTTTATCGGTATACCGTTTTTTCTCTTCCTCATTCTCTCGAAACGGAGGAGGTACTGGTGACACTCGGTATCAAAAAACTAACCTACTCTTATGGACAGGACCCTGTACTTCGGGATATCGATGTCCGTTTTACAGCCCCGGTTACAGCCGTCATCGGACCGAACGGCGCGGGAAAATCGACCCTTCTTAAATGCGCGGCGGGCATTATTAAAACCGCCGGTTCCGTGTTTATCGGTGGAAAAGATATTAATGCCGTCAAAGATGCAGACCGTGCCGCCTGGATCAGTTATCTTCCCCAACAACCTGCAGCGGGCGGTTCGCTCACCGTTTTCGAGAGCGTGCTGTTAGGGCGGGTGCGGTCGCTTAAGTGGCGGGTAGGAGATGAAGACCTCGAGAAAACCTACCGGGCAATTGAATCGTTGGGAATAACCCACCTTGCCTCCCGACCCCTTTGTGAATTGAGCGGAGGAGAGAAGCAGAGTGCCTCCATTGCCCGCGCATTGGTCTGTGAACCGAACCTCTTACTTCTCGATGAGTTTACGAACAATCTCGATATCAGACACAAGCTGCGGTTCTTTTACCTCATCCGCGACCTTGCCTCGAAACGTGGCATAACGACAGTCCTGGCCCTCCACGACATAAACTTTGCGGCCCGTTTTGCAGACTCCGTTTTGGTACTAAACGGCGGGGCGGTAAAAGCGTTCGGCCCGCCCCGCGAGGGGGTTATCCGGGGAACGCTGCGCAGTGTCTACAGCATCGAGGCCCGGGTCGAGCACGGAGCGAACGGTGATACACCATTTATCGTCCCGCTTACACCATTATTCGAAGGGAGTGAAACGTGAACGAAACTAGATCCGTAAGCAACGGGCCGTCTGCCGCCCCGGGTCCTCATGCCGGCTCCACGGCCGCTTCCCCGATACGGGAAGAGATCCGAAAGTACTGGGACAGCCGATGTCCCTACTATGATAGCTGCCCCGGTTCGAACGGAAGAGCGGAGAGCGAACAGCTCTGGCGCGAAGAACTGCGGCGGGTGATACCTGCCGGAGAAAGCTTGAACATCCTCGATGTCGGGGCCGGTACCGGATTTCTCTCGTTTCTCCTCGAAAAAGAAGGCCATGAGATTACTGCTGTCGATTTCAGCGAGAAAATGCTCGAGTCGGCCCGTGCAAAAGGGGTCGCTCAAAACTCCGGAGTTTCTTTTGTCCGGGCCGATGCCGAAGCACTTCCATTTCGACCCGAAACCTTCGATGCGGTAGTGTCCCGCTTTTTGTTGTGGACCCTCCCCGATCCGCACCTCGCTCTCAGAGAGTGGATGCGGGTCCTCCGCCCCGGAGGGAAGATCGCCGTCATAGACGGGTTGTGGCGCTATACGACACTCGCGCAGCGGACGAGCGGATGTATCAGGCGTTGCTATCAGGCTGTTACGGAAGGGAAAAACCTATTTACGCGGTGTTATTCAAAAGAAGTCAGGAGAAACTTGCCCTTCGCACGGGGTATTGGAAAAGAATCGCTGGAGCACCTTCTCCTCGATGTAGGGCTCGAGACAGTAGAGGTAACGGATGCCGGCCGTCTCATGGCGGACAAAGTGCGACATCTGCCCTGGTATCTGCGCCCGGCCTATTATTTCCCTATTTATATCGCCTCCGGAAATCCCCCTACATAAGCGGAATGCCCCGCTTCCGGCATTCGGCCACCGTCTCATCGGGCCACACCCCCGACTGCACCTCCCCGATGTGCGCTTTGCGGAGGTAGTACATGCACAGCCGCGACTGGCCGATCCCCCCGCCTACAGATTGGGGAAACTCACCGGCCAAGAGCCGCCTGTGCCAGTAGAGCTCTTTCCGCTCCTCGCAGCCCCGGACAGCCAGCTGCCGCTCCAGCGCCTCCCGGTCCACCCGGATCCCCATAGAGCTTATCTCGAAAGCGTCTTCTAAGACCGGGTTCCAGATGATGATGTCTCCGTTGAGCCCCGGCCTCCCCTCCTCATCGGGTGTGCTCCAGTCGTCGTAGTCGGGTGCCCGCCCGTCGTGGATGGTCCCGTCGGAAAGCTCCCCGCCGATGCCGAGCAGAAACAGCGCCCCGTGTTTCCGGGCCAGCTCCCGCTCCCGTTCTTTGGGTAAGATGTCCGGGTAGCGCTGCATCGCTTCTTCGGTGTGCACGAAGGTGATCTCTTCCGGGAGGAGCGCTTCCATCTGAGGATAATACTCCCGGACCACAAACTCGGTCCCCCGCAGCACAGAGTAAATCCGCCTCACAACCCCTTCGAGAAACCCGACCGACTTCCGCGTCCCGTCCATATTCAATTCCCAGTCCCACTGGTCTACGTATATCGAATGGGTAGCATCGATGGCATCGTCGGGCCGTACCGCGTTCATGTCGGTGTAGATCCCGTAGCCCGGTTCGAGCTCGTAGTCAGCCAACACCATCCGTTTCCACTTGGCAAGAGACTGGACCATCTCCACCTGCCGCTCGCCTAAGTTCTTGACCGGAAATGCTGCGGGCCGTTCCACCCCGTTTAAGTCGTCGTTTATCCCGGTCCCGCGAGGTACGAAAAGGGGGGCTGTCACCCGCCTGAGCCTAAGCTCTGTGGACAGCCCCTGCTCGAAGGTGTCCTTGATCAGCTTGATCGCCTGTTCGGTCTGCTTCAAATCGAGAATCGGTGTGTATTGTTCGGGTATAGCTGTGCTCATAGGGCGTTATCCTAGTGGAAGGTACTGTGGCTGTCAAGCTGTGCTTCCCCAGGCCGTGAAGGGGGAGGTCTCCCCCTGCGCTCCAGCCCCGCTTGCTCCTCGGCGCTTCGCCCCGGGCCGGCCGGGGCTCCTCCGGCTCTGTCCCCGCCGCCGGGCGCCTCGGGCGGGTCTTCCGCTACCCCTTCATTTTACGGGGGGCTCGGCAAGACGGGAAAACATGGCTTGTAAGGAAGCTGGCCGGGGAGAGTTCTTACAGGCCCTGGGTAAATACGAGCTCAGGGACCTGTTCAAATCAGCACAACCATTTTCTCCCCCGATACATGAACAGTTGAAGAATCTCTTCCGGGACTATACTATCCTTGGCGGTATGCCTGCTGTGCTTGACTCCTATATTCGTCATGAAGATGTATCGGGCTGCCGCAGGATACAAACCTCTATTATCGAAACATTTTATGCTGACTTTCCAAAGTACGCCCGTACACATCTTGCAGTTTTTCTTCCGCCTGTTTGCGCTCGGTGATCTCATGTTGGGTTTTGAAGTGTCCGGTAATTCTTCCCCGATCGTCTTAATAAAAGATTTATATGACCACAAAACGCTATGGAAGTTTACTCCTCGATATTTTCACGTATTTCCATGAGTTTTTTTATATACTTCTTGTGAGAGTCAAGGAAATTATGAAGCGCGGGTCCGACTTTCTTTTGTACTAGAGCAGTTTTTTCCGGATCGAGTTCCGACTGATACACATTTCTAAAAACATGACGAAATGCACGGAGCTCTTGGA
>CAZQKT010000014.1:0-42882 GCA_964594055.1 uncultured Spirochaetales bacterium | reverse complement strand
ACTGCGTTCTCCGCTCTGCTGCTTCTCGCTGTAACAAGGTTTGAGGCAGTAAATAAACTTTTCGTAGTGGATCTTTCTCAGAGATATAGGCGGGCGGTCTTGACAAAACTTACCGCAGCGGCCGGGGAGCATATGAAGCGAGGGAGGAAGGAGGAATTTCGACCTGGACGGTACTCACATTTTCTAGTACATCCGTAACACCGCTCCTGCTTCAACGCGAAGGGGTGATTACGAATCAGTATTAAATTCTTCTATTCGTAACAGCTTGTGTCCTTCAAATACGGTGAGTATTTCGATTTCTTGTTCATTAATATAATAGACAAGACGGTATTTCTTTGTAATGAGCTCCCTGATTTCAGGATTGGAAATCTCTGGAACCATTCGTCCCATGTACGGATTAAAGGCGATTGATTCTCCCTGTTCTATTAAATGATTAACGAAACTTTCGGCTTTTATTGGACTGTCTCGTCCAATAAATGTTTCTATTTCCCATAGGTTATCTAACGCTTCATCCGTCCATATAACAATCATTTAAGAATTCCGTGAAGCTCTCCTTTTATACAATTCCTCTTTCAATTCCGTTGTGCTGTACACTTTGCCGGCTTCAATATCCGATAATCCCCTGTTTACAGATTCAATAAATGATTTCTTATACACAAGTTCATCGTATTCAGCAGGTGAAATTAACACCCCCGCGGGTTTCCCGTTTTGCGTTATAACGACAGGATGCCCGGTAGTATGTACATTCGTAAGATACTGAGATAACTTTTTTTTCAATTCACCAATCGGTATTATGTCGGTGGAGACATTGAGTTCGTTCATATTTAGCCCCTAATATAGATCTATTTACAGTACTAAATATAGAATTTTTTATTTCTTTTATCAAGCATGACTTTCCTGGTTTAGACAAAAAATACGCTCTTACGAAGGGAAAATCCGGATCTTTGAAAAAAGCAAAAAAGAGACGGAAGAAGATCCTTTACGACCTTCTCCAGAAAGGCATATCCGTCGACCATGTCCTCGCCAAGAGCGGCCATCCTCGGGCGCGGGAGGAATTCGAGTCCTTCGCCTCCGTTCTTCACCGGCAGAATTGGGGCTTCAACGAGTACATGCACGGCGAAACGGGGGAGCCTATGGGTAAAGAGCATCAATCGTGGAGCGCTGCCGGATACATCATTGCATACCACGCATTTCACCCGGAGTGCGACTGCTTCTATTGGGGAGTGGATTAACATCGGATAAGATGGAAACTCCTTCATTCTCACACGAATGGGTTATTCTATCAACGGGTCCCGACCATCGGAACAAGCAAAGCCGGACCAAATCCGTACACGAACACCCTCATAGCAATGGACGCGGAAGAGGAAACCGTCGAATGGTACAATCAGGTACTTCCCCGCTATAGTGGGCCGACGTGTTAAGCCGAGTTTTTCATAAGAATTATCCTACCGGTCCTCGAGAAAACGTACTACTTTTTCCCGGATCTGCGCGGGTTTTTCTCCAGGGGGGAGCACCTCGAGGAGAGACCGGATATGCCCAAGCTCGCGTACCTTCTTCAATGAATAGTCGAAATTGAATTCGTAGATCCAGCCGAGCTGCAGTACTTTAAAGTCTGTAATTGTGGCCATTTCATCGTAATTGATGCCCCGCTCCTGCATAAAGTCTTCGAATACGTGAGTACTTATCTCCGGTGTGTTCGGCAGATGGAGGGTGACCGTATCATTCCCGCCGTTTTTATAGTGATCAACTGCTATCCGTAAAATATCGAGTTTGTCCGCGTCCCGGACCATGTTTGTAAAAAGGGCCGCCTGTTCGTCTAATTCGGGTACCGTCCGTTTGTTGTGATAGATTACCGCTTGTTTTACGGCTCTCCGCTTATCCGGCTGGAAATTAGCGAGTAGATCGAGCTCTTCTAACAGTTCAGCCCCCAACGATCCATGGTCCATCGACTCGCGGTCCTTAAAGGTGCGAAACCGTTTCAGCTGCTCGAACCGGCCGAGATCGTGAAAAAGCCCCACAAACTCAGCAAGCTCGGTGTGCTCCCGACCAAGACGGAGATGCTCTGCCAGCTCCTTCATATTGTCGGCGACCTCGAGAGAGTGTTCCTCTTTCAATTTTATGTTGGCATTTATCTCATCGTCCGGTCCGTAAAAACCGGACACGTAATCGAGAAACCAGGACCGTTTTTCCTGTAGTAGAAACATCACTTGGTTCTATCACACAAAACGGCCCTTGTGAACTCCGATTTGACAATCGCCCGCATCATTTGTGAACGATTTCACAATTTAACATTTTTTTACTGAATCTCTTTTTATTTTTCAATAAAAGTGATATATTTATATATATAGAGATATTGGAAGGAAGGATGGAAAAAGCCAAAAAAACAATTCTCCTTATCGAAGATGATCCCGTTACCGCCTTAAATGAATCCGATCTGTTACGGGACAACGGATTTGAGACTATAACTGTATCTAACGGAAGGGGCGCTGTTACCGCCGTCCAAAACAGCGAAATCGACCTTGTGCTCGTTGATATCGATGTAGGCAGTGGCGCCATGAGCGGCAGAGAAACTGCTGAAAAAATACTCGAGAAAAAGGACCTTCCCATCGTTTTCCTCACCAGCCATACGGAAAAAACGATGGTGGATAAGGTAAAAGGGATAACGAAATACGGATATGTACTCAAAAATGCGGGTGAGATTGTACTCCTTCACTGTATCGACATGGCCCTCGAACTCTTCGAAGCCCATCAAAAAGAAACGGAGGCTGTAGAAAAGCTGCAGGCGGAACTCGAGGGGAACAAGAAGATACGAGAGCGATTGGAGCAATCTGAAAACCTCTTAAACAGCCTTATCGAACAGAGTCCGTTTCCCACCTGGATTTCAAACGACAAAGGGGTGTTGATACGGCTCAACGACGCAAGCCGAGAACTGTTCGGTGTGACCGACGATCGAGGTGTGGTCGGACGGTACGATTTTCATAAGGACGATATTCTCATAGAACGGGGATTGGTCCCCCAATTTGAAGAGGTGTACACCAAAGGGAAAACCCTCCAGCTAACGATCGATTATGATTACAGGAAAGTAACACATGTCGATGTTCCCGAGGCGACCCACAAAATACTCGATTGCACAGTTTTCCCGATAAAAGATTCCGAGGGGAAGGTGACCAATGCGGTGTTTCAGCAGAAAGATATTACCGAACAGAAAATCGCAGAGAACCAATTGGAGGAGAGGGAAAAAAGACTGCAAGAGACGATAAAAAACCTCAAGATGATATTGGACAGTATTCCGGAAGATATCTACATCTCGGATATGGACACGTATGAAGTCCTGTTGATGAACCGCCATATGCGGGAATCGTTCGGCGGGGATTTTGTAGGTGAGATCTGTTATCGTGCATTCAGAGGGGAGGACAAGCCGTGCAGACACTGTACGAACCGGGAGCTCGTAGATGAAGAGAAAGGCGCTGCAGGCATAGCAACATGGGAGGATTATAATCCGGTAAACGGTAAATGGTATCTAAACTACGACCGGGCAGTCCCCTGGGTAGACGGGAGGCTCGTCCGGCTGCAAATCGCAGCGGATATTACCGAGAGAAAGCAGTTCGAGGAGAGTCAGCAGAAAAACATCGAAGAGAAGGAAGCCTTCATGCAGGAGCTCAACCATCGGGTAAAAAACAATTTGATGATGATTACCGCTCTCGTCAGTATGAAAAACAGGGAGCTCGGGGACGATGTTGATTTGTCCGACCTCGAACATCAAATAGCCGCTATTCGCATCGTCCACGAAAAACTGTATCAAACAGGAAATATTACTCGGATCGATTTTAAAACGTACAGCCAGGACCTGCTCAGTACTATTTTTACGGCGTATCCGGCCGGTTCCGTAACAGTAGAAAACAAAAGTGAGAGCATTTTTCTCCCTACAAAACTCGCTATCCCTTTAGGCTTGATCCTCAATGAGCTCGCTACCAATGCGGTCAAACACGGGTTCACCGCAGATGCTCCCGCCCGGTTCGCTATAGAACTGCGCTCCTTTTTATCCGAGGGCAATGCGAAAGGACGATATGTGCTCACCGTATCCAACAACGGACGACCGTTCCCCGAAAAAGTCGACCCGAAAAAAGCCGATTCTATGGGGTTGCGGCTTATTACCGTACTGACGGAACAGATACAGGGGACGATCGAGTTACAAAAAGAGCCGCATCCGACGTTTACGATACGGTTTCCGTCCACCGTTTAATCGTACCCGTATATTCATTTTTATTGACATATTCTCTTTTAATGATATAATTAAATTAAAAGAGGAAATAGAGGTTGTGATTTCACCTGCTCCCCACCATTCCTTCGAACTCGCCGGAAAAACTGTACTTCTCGTAGAAGACGAGGCGCTCATTGCCTTGAATGAGGCGAATATCCTTTCACGCTACGGATTGCACGTGGTAACGGCCCACAACGGTACAAAAGCGATCGAATTGGTCAAGTCCCGGCCTATCGATCTGATCCTCATGGATATCGATCTCGGCACCGGTACTATCGACGGGACAGAAACGGGCCGCCGGATTCTCGACGAGTATGATATTCCGGTCGTTTTTCTCTCCAGCCATACCGAACCGGAAGTAGTCGAGAAAACGGAGAAGATCACCTCTTACGGGTATGTTGTAAAAAACAGCGGGGAGACCGTTCTGATTGCCTCTATAAAAATGGCTTTTAAGCTGCATCAGGCCCATATGAGTCTCAAAGAGAACGAGGCGGAGCTCTCCGCGATCTATGAGCACACACCGGTCCTCATGATCATGGTTGATACAGAGAGGAGAATCAGAAAGGCCAACGCTACAACTGCGGGCTTTGCCGCAACCGCAACGGCACAGCTTCTCGGAAAACGGAGCGGAGAAGCGCTGCGCTGCCTGAATCACCTCGACGACCCCCGCGGTTGCGGGTACGGCCCTTCCTGTGTCGAATGCCCGGTACGCCGTATTGTTAAAGAGACACTCAATAACGGCAATACAACTCGACAAACCGAGGCAACCCTTCCTTTTCTCATAGACGGAAAAGAGCGGCAGTTGACCTTCCTTGTCTCCGCGGTACTCCTCCATGTAAAAGGCGAGCCTCTCGCCCTCGTTTCGATGGAAGATATTACCGAACTACAGGAGAGCAGAGACCTGCTGCAGTGGAAGCTCGACAATATTCTCTATCCGGAATATGAAATCGACCAGGTAAATCTGGAGAATATCATCGACCGGGACGAAATCCAGGCTTTAATGGATGCATTTGCCGATGTAACGGGGATCGGGATGGGGTTGACCGATTTAGAGGGCAATATACTCATCACCTCCGGGCTGCAACGGCTCTGCACGGACTTTCACCGGGTAAACCCGGCAATGAAAAGCCGCTGTATCGAGAGAGACAAGCCGTTTAACCTGAGCCTGCAGAAAGGCGAGATTACCGAGGTAAAATGTAAAAACAATATCTGGGACCTTGCAACCCCGGTGTTTATCGCGGACAAACGGGTGGGGACGATCTATTGCGGGCAGTTTTTCTACGATGATGAGCAGATCGATTACGAGTACTTCGAGAGACAGGCCGAAACCTTTGGGCTGGAAAAAGGTGCGTATCTCGAAGCGGTCAGGGTGCTGCCGAGACACAGCAGAGAAACCATTCAAAATGCAATGAACTTTTTTATAAAGTTTTCAGAAGTAATCTCGGCACTCGGATACCGGAACCTGAAGCTGGCCCGTCTGCATTACAACCAGAAGCAACTATCCGAGCAGCTGCAGAAAAGTAAACAGAGGTATCAGGCCCTGTTCGACTATTCACCATACGGCATTGCAGAAATCGATGCAGACGGGAACATCCTTGCGGCAAACAAGACCGCTGCTGCTCGATTCGGTGTGGAACCGAAGGACCAGATCGGTAAGAACAGATATGACATCTTTCCCAAGGAAGTTGCCGAGTTTCGGAATAAAAAAACCAGGAGGGCCCTCGAGACAAATACGATTCTCGAATTCGAAGATGAGGACCGCGGCCGAGTTTTGCAGCATACCGTTGTTTCGATGCATATAGGGGAGAGGCCGACCGTCCAGGTCATTACCGAGGACATTACCGAGAAAAAGAAAACGGAGAATATGCTGCGCGAAACAAATAAGCAACTAAGGCAGATTATCGAGGAGAAAGAATACCTCATGAAGGAGATAAACCACCGGGTCAAGAACAACCTGCTCATGATCTCCTCACTCATCAATTTGAAGGCCTCATCGATGCAAGAGAATGTAGACCTCTCCGATATTCAGCACCAGATCGATGCTATACGGATTGTTCATGAGAAACTGTATCAGAGCGAAGATATCACCCACATCGATTTCGGTCAGTATTGTTCGCAGCTGCTTTCGACAATATTTGCTTCATTTACTGCAAGAGAAGTAATTTTCGACAACAAGATACAACAAATCATGCTGCCGACAAAAACCGCCATACCGTTAGGGCTGATAATTAACGAACTGGCCACAAACGCGGTGAAGCACGGGTTCGACCCCGGTGAACGTGCCCGGTTTACCCTCAGCCTGGAGCAGGATGAGTCCGGTAGTCGGTATACATTGACCGTATCGAACAGCGGGAACCCATTTCCCCCTGACATCGATATACGAGAGGCCCAAACGCTCGGCCTTCGTCTTATTACGGCCCTCGCGGGGCAGCTCAACGGCACGATCGAGCTCGAGCGGGAGCCGGAGACAACCTTTCTTATTACTTTTCCATTACACAGCCTATCACCGAAGCAGCCCTAATCGTTCCTGCTCGGTTATGCGGAAATGTAAAAAAATTAATTGTAATCCTTATTTCTAGAAGCACCGCGCTCCCTAATCCGGTTTTATATACCGGAGGGAGTTGTAAAGATGAAATTTTTAACGAGAAGCATACATATAAGCCGTGCCTTTGTTAGAGTGACCGGGTTTGTCCTTATTTTCCCGGTCCTCCTCGTCTCCTGTACCAGGTGTGAGCTCGAGCTGCCGAGCAGGGATGGTGAAGAGGTAACCATTCTCAGCTACAATGTAGAGAACTTGTTCGACGACAGTTCAAACGGCAATGAATATTTTGAGTACGACCCGAGTGGAGAAACCTGGAATACCACCTTGTATCAAACCAAAAGCATGCATATTGCAGAGGCAATAAAAACATCGGTACAAGGCGGGCCGGATATTCTCGCCCTGCAGGAAATAGAAAACGAGAACACCCTCCTCGAACTCCGAGATACGTATCTTAAAAACATGCGGTATCTGTATCACGCACTTGTTCCCGCCCCGGATGCTGCGGTCAATACTGCCGTGTTGAGCCGGTATCCTATTACCTCGATAAAAGCGCATGCAATTCATCTCGACGGCAGTGACCGTTTGCGGAACATCCTCGAAGTGCACATCACCATTGATGATGCAACGCTTTTTCTTTTCAACAACCATTGGAAATCCAAATCCGGCGGGGCGGAAGAGACCGAACCTCTGCGGTTAGAAGCGGCCTGGGTTGTAAAGCAGCGCGTTGCAGCGATTCTCGAGGAAGACCCTGATGCGGACATTGTCCTGGCAGGGGACTTTAACGAAAACATCGATGAGTACACCCGCATCGCCGGGGCCTATCAAACTGCCTTCATTCCGGAAAACGGACGTTATCCGGACGAGTTTACGCGTAAGTCAATCGTCTACACCGCGGACCGCGATCATGGTTCCAACGACACCGGAACTACAAAGCTCTACTCCTGCTGGACGGATGCCGAAGCAGAAGGGAGTTATTACTACCGCGGCCGATGGGAAACGATAGACAACATCATCCTTTCTCCGGGGCTGTTTGACGAGAAAGGACTCCAGTTCGAGGAGTTCGAAGTCGTAGACCATTCTTTTCTACTGAATGAAAAGGGTCTGCCTAAGCGGTGGAACAGCACTATAAAAAAGGGTTACTCCGACCATCTCCCTCTTATTGCAACTTTTTTGGTTGGGCAGTAGAGTAGCGGCATATCATGAAATGGTATCAACTTGTCCCTCGTTTTTTCGGCCTCGTCCTCATTACCGCCATCGTCTCCGGCTACCTCTTCGATGAAACGCTCGGTTTTTTGGGTGATTACGTTATTCTCTTCCTCGCAGTTGCCATCACTATCTCGTTTCTCTCGATCGATTTAAAAGAAATTGTCTCTCATCTCAAAAAGATACACCTGCTTATTATCGTTATCCTCGTCTCGAAGGTGGCCCTCCCTGCCGCCATCTACTACGGGACAAGATCTTTTGACCCGGTTTTGTCGGTGGCTTTTCTTCTGGTTGTCTCCTCTCCGGTAGCCATTATCGCCCCGACACTCACCACTATTGTTAAAGGTGATACTGCATTTGTCATGCTGCTCGTTGTAGTCACGACGTTACTTGCTCCTATTCAGCTGCCCCTGATGATGAAGGTGCTTGCGGGAGAGACTATTCAAATAGACGTACGGGGAATGATGTTTACCCTTCTGCAGCTCATTCTCGTACCCTTCGCTCTCACGTTACTAGTGAAGAGGATTGCCAAAAAGCCGATTAAACGCGCCTTACCCTACCTCAATGCAATTTCGGTACTTCTCATAGCCTGTCTTATTGCTGGTGTTATTGCCAAGTGGGCATTTACGATCGAGGAACACATCGATCTCATCCTGCCCTTCATTATTATTGCCTACGCCTTAGACCTATTTCTGGCCTGTTTCGGTTATTTTGGTCACTGGTTTTTGAACAAAGAAAAACGGATAGGACTTGCTGTGGCAATACTGTACATGAATATCGGCCTTGATATCGTTATTGCCTCTGAGTTTTTCTCCTCTCAAGTGCTGCTTTTCTGTATCGTTTTCGAACTGCCCATAAACACGCTGCCGATTGCAATCAAACGGTTTACCAGGAATTTCAGCCCTTCCCCCTAACATAACAAATAATCCGCGATAGGGTTGGAAAAAAACTATAGTATCCCTTATAATCTCCTATCAGTGGCAGAAAAGCAGCATAATCATCAATTAGAACAAGAGGCAAAATCACTCATTACTCTCGGTGTGCTTCTTCAGAAAAAACGGCATCCCGATCTTAAAAAGAAGGTCGAACAGATCGCTGTTATGAATATCAGTACTGACGAGAAGATCAATAAGATCAAGGAACTCGACAAGTGTTTTTCAGGCCGGGAAGTAAAGCACGATGATGAGGTCCATGCTCTAAGTATAGAGAAACCTGCTCATCCCCGCACTAAAGTAGTAAAACAGTTTGTCGAGAAAGCAAGCCTTTTTCAATTTATCTTTGTCGAAAGCAGGATGCTGAATAAGTTCGGGAAGAAAACCCACATGCTCGAGGCCCGTGCTTTTCCTCCGAAGATAAAGCTGCAGGACGATATCAGCTTGAAGATGATAAGACTTCATCAAAAGAGTGCAAAGGAGCTGTGGCTGTTTCTGAATAAAGTCGAACAACTCGGATGGCTCTATTTGACGAAAAAAAGGTATAACCTGTTCATGGCCTTACGCGACCTCTGTTTCGAGCTGATGACGACAAACTTCTTTTTCAGAAAAGGCGACCACCGAAACCTGGTGGCCCGGTATAAACTGATGGAGAACAGTTTTCTCGTCCTTCATTCCCATCCGGATTATATAACTGAAATTGAACGCGGGTTGACCGTTCTCGAAGAAAAAGGAAAAGAGTTTACCAGTGATATTGCGGAATTGAAAGTGCTGATAAACCGCCTGCTGCTCCGTGATCTGACTATGCCCTCCCTCTATAATTTTATCTTGGCCATTAACATGATCAAGACCCGTAAGTATTTAGTGCTCAAAGACCTGATCCGGGAGAATGCAGAGAAAGCAATTGATACGAAAGTGTTCAACTGTTCACTCCAGGTGGAGAGAAAAATATCCGCCCATGTCGAGAAACTGGTCACCGCACTCACGCAGGACAAAGAGAAGCTAAAACAGTATCAAAAAATAACAAGCTATCTGCATGAAGAATACAAACAGGAGAAGTATCCTCTCCTCGAAAAGCTCTATCCTTTCAGTTTTGAAGATGGGCATGCAGATTTTACTTCGGATATGCATAAAATGCTTGTCTGCACCCCCAATCTGCTTTCCGGTTTTGTGACTGCATTTGAACCGTTTCTCTTAGGGAAATTCGCTACCGATAAAAACGAGGATGGTACATTTACCGGGGACAACCGGTTTTATCCGGAAATCAATCTGCTCGATTCGGTAATAGAAAGGCTCAAGCTGCTGAAGAAAAAGACCGCTTCATTTCCGCGCGAGCGGTTTTTGAGTCTGAAAACATCGATGAATGATGCTATTGCAGTGGAACATGATATTTTTAATGAAATCGAACGGGGCGCGAAAGGTACGAGGGACATTCTCAATAAATGCATCAAGCAGTTGGAAAATCTCGAAGAGTCAAAAAAAACCATTTTTACGCACACAAAAATTACCGATGAAAATCTTACTCTCTTACAGGGGTGCGATATTAATTCCGCCTGCATCTATATTATCAATACCGCGTTTGCTCTTCTCAAATTTTTCAGAGACCGAGAGATGAGTGAGGTCATATCCAATGAAGAGGCCCTGAAAAAAGAGGTGGCTGAAAAACTAAAGACACTGCAGCGAATAGGAAACGATACAATATACCGGCAGATGAAGACGGTTTTCATGGATGTAAAAAATATGCCGCTTTAATGTCCCTTTTGGTCCATCTCGTGGTTCTGAATCCGTTCGAGTATCCGCTCCATGTCCCGAAACCGCATACGCAGCTCTTCGTGAGACTTCCGGAGATTTTTTACATGCGTTCCGGTTACGGAGAAGGATTTTGCAAAAAGAGAAAAATCCCTGCCTAGCTGGTTGAGAAGCCCGAGCAGCGCCTCCTGATTTTCCGACAAAGCAAACCCGCGAAACCCGTAGGCGACTGTTTGAAGGTAGAGGAACAGGTTGGAAGGTCCTACCGGGACAATACTTCGAGCAAGGGCCGTTTTGAGCAGTTCCCCGTTTTCATCTTGAACAAAAAGGTGGTAATAGACCCGTTCCGAGGGTATATACATCAGAGCAAACTGCAGGGTTTGTTCTTTCGGCCGGATATACTTTTCTTTTATACTATCCATGTGGCGGATGACGGAACGGCGGATATCACCGGATATCTTAGGAATTTCTCCGGTATCCGTAAAAAGGGCTCGTACACTTTCGAGGGGAAACTTTGCATCCACCGCTACCAGATATCGGCCCAGCTTGATCACTGCGTCCGCTCGATGTCCCTCTTCGAAAACGTATTGAAACGAATACGCAGAGTGAGGAAGCCAGTTTTTAAGCAATTCCTCTAAAAGTGTCTCACCAACTCCGCCCCGGGTGTGAGGGACGAGAAACAGCTGAGAGAGTTGTTCAATATCTGCTTGGATTTTCTCCAGCTGGGACAGCTGCCCACGCTGTTCTTCCGTATTCGAAGAAAGCGGCAACCCGGCTTTCTGCCTCACTGTAATAAGAACAATGATGATGAGTGCGAAAAAAAGAAGTGCACCCAGCAGTAGTATAATGATGACCTCGAAGGACATACGGCCCGCTCTTGCTAAACCGGTATCGGTTCGATCGGCTGCGAAGTCCACCTGCCGCGCTGCAGCAGTGAGAGTTCGGTGTATCCGGCCCTTTGGAGTGTCTGGGCCGCTTCGCAGTAATATCCGTTTATATGATCAACGTGGTGGGCATCGAGGCTGATGGTAACCGGGATCTCCCGTCTTCTGCTCTCTTCGAGGATCCATTCGCTCGGATAGAAAGAGTCTGTCTTCCCCCGTGCCAAACCGCCCGTATTCACTTCGAGAATAGATCCGTGTCTGGAAATCTCTTCGAGTGTGGCCAGAACAGCGTCCTGATACCAACTCTCCGTTTCTTTGAAAAACCGGTTGTTCCGGTTCCGCATTTTATACAGATCGAAATGTCCGATAATGTCCGGGGCATGCAACCGGACCATCTCCCGCATACGGGTCAAGTAGCTTGTGACAAGAGATTTCATGCTGCCGTCGAAGACTGCCTGAAGTACTGTCTCGAACTCTTGTTCCGGCCCATCGATCCCGGCGTAGCGGTCCCCTTCGGGTAGTTCGAATGAGTGGATCGAGCCGATCGTATAATCCAATGGAAGGGCCTCAAACGTTGGGGAAGCGGGGCCCATTCGATTTGGGATATAATCGATTTCCATACCGAGATAGACGGGCAGAATCCCGCTATACTGTTCTTTGATTTCACTGATTTTATTACAGTAGGGAAGTATATCTTCATCCTGTAGGGTCCAGTCTGCCGGTGCCGGAAGGGGGGCGTGGCTCGAGAAGCCGAAAGAGACAAATCCGAACTGCAGTGCCCGCTCGACAAACTCCACCGGCTCACTCTTACCGTCACACATCGTGATATGGGTGTGATAGTTGGTCCGTTCCATGCGGCTCTACTATATACGGATATGCCCGGTATTGCAACGGCGCGGGAAAGCGTACTATAAATAATACACATGGAACAGTATGAATCGGAACAGCAGTACCTCGAATCGGTAAGGGAACGTTCTCTGCTCCCCGAAGGTTTTCGGGCCGCAACGCTCCCGATTTCGTTCTACCCGGTTGAACGAAAACTCGACGGACCGCTGCCTATGGAACTATCTGCACTAGTACTCGATGAGCCGACGGTTTCTTTTGCCGGAACGTTTACCAAGAACAGGTTCCCCGGTGCCCCGGTAATCGTAGGGAAAAAACGGTTGGAAGAAAAGGAGTCGCAGGGAGTATTCATTAACAACAAGATTGCCAATGTGTGTGTACAAACCGGTGTGGAGGATGTAGAAACACTCGGACGCAGATGTGCCGGACTGCTTTCTATTCCTTCCGGCCGTCTGTTTCCCGCTTCGACCGGTATTATCGGATGGAGATTACCGGTAGATGCCATGTGTAATGCCCTTCCCGAACTGGTTTCGAGGCTCCGGAAAGACGAAAGCCGTCGTACTCTGTTCGAAGTATCGAAGGGGATCATGACAACGGACAGGTATCCCAAGGTGCGTTCCGTCACTGTAGGTGAAGGACGCATTACTGCAACTGCTAAAGGGGCCGGGATGATCGAGCCGAATATGGCTACACTGCTTGTTTTTGTTGCCACCGATCTCGCTGTCTCCCGCGGAGAGCTTCGCAAGCTCTTCCCCCGCATCATAGACGAGACAGTTAACCGTATCTCAGTGGACGGGGACCAGAGTACAAGTGATACAGCACTTATGTTCAGTTCGTGTAAAAGAAAAGCGTTCCGGCAGGGGGATTTCGAAGAGGGGCTTTTCACGGTCCTCCGGGACCTCGCCTGTGATGTTGTGAGAAACGGTGAGGGAACGAACCACGTTATACGGGTGGATGTAAACGGGGCAGGGGACACCAAACTTGCAACGGAGATCGGAAAAGCAATCGTAAACTCCCCCTTGGTAAAAACTGCTGTGTTCGGCAACGACCCGAATGTGGGCCGTATCGTCTCTTCCTTCGGGGATTTTCTCGGCAATCATACAGGTGGTCCGGCTGTAGATTCGCTCGATCTTTCAAACGTAACCATTACACTCGGCGGCGAGACCATTTTTACTGCAGGTGCATTCAGCCTGGATGAAAAAAAGGAAAGCAGGCTTTCCGCTTATTTGAAGGAAAGGAGCCTGGGGACCCCTCCCGTCACATATCCGAAACATGATAAAACGGTAGATATCTCTGTTATATTAGGAGATATTCCGAACGGACCGGTAACGGTATACGGAAGTGATCTTTCATACCAGTACGTAAAGGAGAATGCCGATTACCGTTCCTGAGAAAAGGACATTTTATGAAAAAAACTGCTCCTGCTATTGATCAGATAAAAAAAGAAATCGGAAAACGGATCGTCGGTCAGGATTATATGATAAACGGCATGCTTATAGGACTGCTTGCCGGAGGTCATATTCTTATCGAAGGGGTCCCCGGACTGGCCAAGACCCTGGCAGTAAAGAGTTTGGCCGAAACATTGAAGATGGATTTTCACCGGATCCAGTTTACTCCGGACCTCCTTCCTGCAGATCTTATCGGCACCCTTGCGTATAAGTATCAAACCGGAGAGTTTTTTGTGCGAAAAGGGCCGCTTTTCTCTCACGTCGTTTTAGCAGACGAGATAAACCGGGCGCCGGCGAAAGTACAGAGCGCCCTTCTCGAATCTATGGAAGAGAAACAAGTGACGATCGGAGATACCAGCTACAAGCTTCCTGAGCCTTACTTTGTCATGGCCACTCAAAATCCTATTGAACACGAAGGGACGTATCCGCTTCCGGAAGCCCAGCTGGACAGGTTCCTCATGAAATTGAATATAACCTATCCTACCGCCGAAGAGGAGATGGAAATACTGGCCCGAGAAGAGCGGGACAAAGAGGATGCTATCCATACGGCAGTAGAGCAGGTTATGGATCCGGAGGCAGTACGTGCGCTGAGAGGAGAGATACGAAAGGTAACGATCGATGAGAAAATAAACCGATACATCGTCTCCATTGTGGCATCCACACGAGAGCCGTCGCCGTATCTGGAGTTCGGCGCATCTCCCCGGGCTTCCCTATCGCTGCATCGGTGCGCAAAGGTGCAGGCCTTTTTACGGGAAAGGAGTTATATTCTTCCGGAAGATGTAAAGGATGTGGTCCATGATGTACTGCGCCACAGGATAATTCTTTCCTACGAGGCGGAATCTGAGGAGCTTACTCCTGATGATGTCATTTCCACATGTTTGGAGAAAATACCGGTTCCCTAAATGGAGCGGACGAAACTCTTTAACAAAGTCAAAAATATTCAGCTCGTCTCCCTCAATCTCGCCGAGGGGCTGTTTGCGGGTAATTATCGGAGTGTGTTCCGCGGGCCGGGCATCGAATTCGATGAAGTCCGTGAATATCAGCCCGAAGAAGATTCCCGCCTTATCGATTGGAATGTAAGTTCACGGATTGGGAAACCGTACGTAAAGACATTCCGGGAAGAACGGGAGCTTACACTCTTTTTCCTCATCGATGTTTCCGCCTCTCTTTTTTTTGGTTCCGGAAAAGAGAATAAATTTGATGCCGCCTGTATGCTCACTGCCCTGCTCTCTTTTGCAGCGGTATCGAACAATGATAAAGTAGGGGCTGTGCTCTTTTCCGACCGGATAGAACAGTGGACCGCTCCGAGAAAGGGGAAAAAGCACACACTTCGATTACTCAACGATTTGCTCCGATGTGATCCGGCGGGTAAGGGAAGCGATCTCGCCCTGGCAGTGAGGACCGTGCACGAGTCCCTTCCCCGGCGGGGGATCTGCTTTATTATTACCGATTTCAAGACTGAGACCGGTTACAAAGAAATGACATTGTTGGCAAGAAAACACGACGTGATTGCAGTCACTATTACGGACCCTCTCGATTTTTCTTTTCCCGCAGCAGGATATCTAAAGCTTATCGATTCGGAGACCGGAAGACAGACTGCCGGTTTCGGCAAGTCGGCCCAGTTTAAGCGGGCATATTACGATTTCTGGTACAGTAGATACGAGAAGTGGCAGCAGATGTGCAGAAAACAGAAAATAGATACCCTGGTCATCGATACGAGGGATGATGTGGCAGAAAAACTGCTTGCATTTTTCAAGAAACGGCAGAAATGAAGATTATACCGGCACTACTCATACTGGCCCTCTCTTCGCTTGTGACGGTCTTTGCGGATACTGAATATACAGTTGATAACGTGCTCTATGTTCCGCCCGAGCATTATGTAGGAGATATGGTAGAAGCACGTATTTCTATCGCTTTCGCCGGGCTGCCTTCCCTCGAACCACCCGATGCCCTCGTAAAAAACGATGAAATCACCGTGCATGGGGTGAGAATAAAACAGAACAACACCGGTGCAACGGTCGTGGTCACGTTTACTCCTTTCAGATTGGGGGAACAAACCCTTCCGCCGATCGACCTCGGAGAGTTCACCTTACAAAATGTACCTTTTACCACCCTGTCCCTTGTGGAACGGCATGGATGGGACTTCCAGGGTCTGCAGGACCAGCTTCTCCTTCCCGGAACGGTCCTCTATAGTATTCTTTTCAGCTCCGGGGTTGTTGTCGTCCTTCTCTTCGTGTTTCCCGGTTTGCGGATTATAAAACAAAAAGTAGGAGCATGGGCGGAACGGTATACGAAGCGGGTAAACTATAAAAAACTGATGCGAACAATAACGCGGTTAGGCCGTCGGCTGGAAGAAGATGACGGGAAAACATTCTATAGTGAGCTGTGTTATGGAGTACGGCTGTATCTACAGAAACGGCTCGCATGCAATACGATCAGCAAGACAACGCCGGAACTCATCCCTCTTCTCCGTGAACAATTGGGCGCAATTGAACAAGAATACAAATTGAGTACCATTTTTTCTTTTGCGGATCGAGTTAAATTCGGCAGCGAAGCTGCTCCGGTAGAAAAAAGAGCAAATCATCTCGAAACAGTGGGCAGTGCTGCAGATATGCTGGAGGAAAGGAGTATTCGGCATGTTTAGTTTGGATGCACCCCTCTATCTCTTATTGCTTGCTGCAGTGCCACCGCTTATGTATATGCGCCATTTCTGGAAGCGGCGCGGTTCTGTGGTTTCTTTCCCGGCAGGGGTGTGGAAAGGACCTCTTTTTCGAGCACAGCTGCAGTGGATGCAGGTGCTGCGGACGACCGGGTTCGTTCTGTTTTGGGCGGGTGTTGTTTTACTGATACTAGCAGTAGCCGGTCCGGTCATAATAAAGCGGAATAGAATATATCTTAATCGGGGAATCGATATCATGCTGGTTCTAGACCAGTCGCCGAGCATGTCGGCACAAGATTTTGCCCCGGAAAACAGGTTCGAAACGGCGAAAATCGTCATACGGGATTTCATAAAAAGACGGGAGCACGACCCGATTGGATTGGTCGGTTTCGGTAAAGAGGCCGCGTTGCGGGTCCCTCCCACAACCAATTATGCTACTGTTCTCGATACAATCGACGAGCTTGCCATAATGGAACTGGGAGACGGAACAGCAATCGGAATGGGGCTTGCTGTAGCCATTCTGCATCTTGAATCCAGTACGGCGGAGAAACGGGTCATTATTCTCGTTACAGACGGCGAAAACAATGCAGGGGAGGTCCCCCCTCAGACCGCCGCTGCAATTGCACAGGCGAAAGGAATACGTGTTTACACGGTTGGCGTGGGAACAAAAGGGAAGGTGCCGCTCGAGTTTACCGACCCGAATACGGGCAAACACTACCGCGGGGTGTTCGAAAGCGGCTTTGACGAGGAGCTGTTGAGGGAAATAGCACAAAACACGTCGGGCCGTTATTTCCCGGCCGGCAACAGCAGTTCCCTCGCCTCAATTTTTCAAGCAATCGATGCGAGAGAGACGAAAAAAAAGATTTCAAAAATAGAAGTAGTGCATGAACCGCGACACCGTCTGTTCATTACTTTGGGGATCCTCTGCATCGGTGCGGAGTTCATTATAAGAAGGGTGCTGCTGCGGGAGGTGTTACCGTAATGGAATATCCGCACATCCTCTGGACCCTGCTTCTCGTAATTCCGGTTGCTGTTTTTCTCTTTCTAAGCGGAAGAAGGAGTAGAAAATCGGTACTTTCTCTTGTGGGATTATGGCGATGGAACAAAGTCAAAAGCACCCTCTTTTTAAAGTGGGTGCTTTTGACACTCTTTACCCTTCTTTTTTTTATTTCCGCTATTATGAGCTTGTCCGGTATTCGATGGGGAAAAGAGATGGTCCGGGAGCACATTACAGAGCTGGATGTAGCTCTCGTCTTTGATGTTTCGAGAAGTATGCTTGCAGAAGATATCCCGCCTTCCCGTTTTAGACGCGCTCTCGCCCTCGCTTCAGCTATTGTCGAAAGCGGTATTCCGGACAGGACCGCTCTCGTCGCGTTTCGGGGGAAAGGGGTCACAGTGGTCCCCTCCACCGAAGACCGGGCGGCAGTATTGTTGTTTTTGGAAAATCTAAACATTGATATCGTCACTGCTCCGGGAACGGATATCGGCGAAGGGCTCGAAGCGGCACTCTCAGCGCTTCCCGATGATAGAGAATCCGGCAGAGCGGTCGTCCTCTTCTCCGACGGAGAAAACCAAGCCGGTAATCCGAAAAAAGCCGCGCAAAACCTCGAAAGAAACGGCGTACACCTTCTTATTGCCGGAACAGGAAGCGAAGAGGGATCATTCATTCCGCTTTCTGAAGGCCGGTACGTTACAAATGAAAGAGGAGAGCGGGTCGTGACCAAATTGGAACATGATATGCTCGAGGTCCTCGCGGGATACAATCGAGGGGAATTGTTCCTTATCGGGGAACGGGGAGGCGAACAGCAAATTTTCTCGAAACTGAAAGAGATAAAACGTGAGGAAGATAACACGGCATTTCGAGTAGTCGAAAAAAACCGGTATCGGGTTTTCCTTCTCTTTGCACTCATTATGCTGCTTTTGATTATTGTTGTTGAGGTTGTCGGATGGAAAGAAGAGTAAAACAGAGAGGTACAATACGTACAGCGCTGTCTTTTCTTATACTGTGTATCGGGCTTCAGGGGTGTACGGTTCCTCATGTTGACGTAGCTGCAGGAAATCAGCAGTTTCAAAAAGGGGAGTTTCAGAAAGCAATTGTTGCTTACAGTGAAGTACTGCAAAACGAAGCAAGTGCAGAGTACCATGAGTGGGTTGTATACAATCTTGGTAATGTCTTTTTTGCCTTAGGTGAATATGAGAGTGCCGGGCTTGAATGGAAGAAAAGCGGTGATATTCAAAGCAGCCGTCTCGAGTTCAATCTTGTTTTTAACCGGGGTGTTTTACAGTACCGACTCGGAGAATACGCGGAAGCGTATACGCTTTTTAAGCGTGCGTTGGAAATAGAGCCTGAAAGCACCGCTGCAAAAATCAATCTGGAATATGTGTTGGAAAAGCTCGAGGCAGACGAGGATGGAGAAAACGGGACCGATTCCGGAAGCACGAAAGGCGACAGGGGCGTTGCCGATGCCGACAAGCAGGCGATTGACAGGATATTGGAGTACGTCCGGAGAAAAGAAACCGGAATGTGGAGGTCCGGCGAGCAGCAAGATTCGGATCCTAAGGTAAACGACTGGTAATTTGTATGCGTCCAAAATTATTGTGCATTGCGACAATCATTTTTGTTTCATTGAGCGCCTTCGGCCAACAGGAAATGGTATACACCGAACTATCCCCCCGGGTCGTAAAAGAAGGACAATGGATTACTGTTCTCTTTTATCTTCAAACCGACAGTACCGCCCTTACCGTGGATGAACCTCTGCTGCCGGAGGGGGTCCGTAAAACCGCAGGGCCGAACATCCGTCCGTTTTACGGTGCACAAGAGCCGGTCCCTTTCAGCAGGGGCGTGCTCGTTCGGTTTGTATTTCAACTCTCCCGAGCGGGAAGGACCGTTCTCCGGCCCTTTCGGTTTATCCTCCCCGACGGTACAACAGTGCAGTCCGATCATATCATTCTGCGTTCCGGAATACCGGATGGTACCGACACCCTCCGCGTTCCGTTTGACCCGTCGGTAACAGTCTCGAATACTGCTCCTTTTACCGGAGAGCCGGTAGCAGTACGTATTGTTGCAGGCAACGTCGAGGAGCTTACGACCTTCTCGGTGCAGCCCGCTTTATCCGTCCCGCAAAGTATTGTCGAGGAGATTCCGGAAGCCGGTACAATCGAGGCGCACGACTACGGCGGAACAACTCTATATACAGTACCGGTAGCGGCGTATCTCATTACCCCGCTGACTGCCGGTGAGATAAAGATCCCCGCAATTTCTATCACCGACGGGAGCATCTCGGTTTCCACCTCCGCCCGGACTATCACGGTACAGCAAAGACCGGAGCAGATAGCCGGGAGCGGTGCAATAGGTGCTTTTGAGTGGGATGTGTGGGTTGAAGCCGCCGGTGCGGACCTGATACTTCACACACGGCTTTCGGGAGAGGGGAACCTCAATTTTCTCACCCTTCCGGAGCCGGAAACACGCGGTCTTGTAGTAGTTGATCAAGAGGTAAGCCGGAACATACGAGCTGAATTAGGAGGGTATTCAGGTACAGCGGAGCAGTCCTATTTTCTCTCCCGCAAGGAAGAGGAAAGTGATCTTTTTATCCGAGTCCCCCGGTTTTATTGGCTCGACAAAGAAAGCCGTACCATCGTGAACACCAAAGAGCACCTGTTTTATAAGGAAAATCTCCCCAAAATTGCCGGGACCTCGGACGGCCGAACGGCCTCTGCGCAATCACCCCCGACACAACAGTCGGCGGAGAAGGGGTCTAAGCAGGACCTGCAATCGGTTTCCCAATTAGTGATGCATGCGCTCGACAATTCAAGTTCCCTTTCACCAGATTCCGTATCTTCCCTTCGCCGCGCGCATTCTGCTTACCGCAACGCTTATTTCGGACGGACGGTGTTCGAACTTAGAAAAGCACTACTTGCAAACCCTGCCCACGCCGGAATACGGCGCGCCCTTGAGCGGATGGAAAAAGAGTTGGAGCTGCATAATCAAATTGCGCTGCCGCTGCCGATAAGCCCCATTTTTGTTTTTATTGTGACAGCGGTGTTGCTTGCAGCTGCCGGAATCGGAATACTCATGTACGTTCTTACCAAACAAACATTTGTCCTCGGGCCGGTTGTGCTTTTTCTCGTGCTGGTCATTACCGGAGGTGCTTTCAGCAGCGTGCTGTATGTACGGCAGAACAGGGGATGGGGTGTTGTACGAAGTAGCGCGGAGGTGAAAAAAATACCCCGTTCTACGGGCAGTACGTGGTTTACCCTCCCGGAAGGGACCGCGTTCCACGTAGTATCTCGAACAGAAAAATTTTATTTGATCAGGACCGGAACCAACATGGAAGGGTGGCTAAGCGAAAACGATATATTTATTGACAGAAAATGAGATAGATACTACTTTTGACCCGGTATGAGTTTTGGTGATATTCTTGAACAGTGGGAAAAGCAGCAAAAAAAAGGGAAAAACCCACTTTCTCCGCAGTCGAATAGCACTGCTGATGCGCTTCGCAGCCGGCTGAAAGCACATCCGGTCGAGGACAAGGAACAGGCCGGAACGCACAGCGATGAAAACAGTAAGAGTGCAGCTGCTCGGCGGAGAAAACAGTTGAGAGAATTACAGCCCCAAGCCGAACTGGACCTGCACGGTTTTATTACGGAAGAAGCGATTACAACGCTGGACCGGTTTATCAAGGATTGTAAACGAAAAGGAATGAAAAAAGTACTCATTATTCATGGAAAGGGGAACCACTCTTCAAGCGGTCCGGTCCTCAAAAGGGAAGTGCGCAGGTATCTTGAAATTTCCCCGCTTACCGGGGAAATGGGGGAGCCCGAACGGTCAGTAGGCGGCTCCGGTGCTGTTTGGGTGATTATTCGATCATGACCCGGGGGCAGGGAATGGGGATGGGGAGGGTGACCCAACCGGCAACGGTTTATCGTTCGCGGTAAATGATCCTTCCTCTATTGAGATCGTACGGTGAAAGTGCGACTTTTACTTTATCTCCCGGTACAATGCGGATATAGTGCTTTCTCATTTTTCCGGAAAGGTGGGCGAGAATAAGATGTCCGTTTTTTAATTCAACTCGAAACATTGTGTTGGGCAGTGATTCTTTAACAATGCCTTCAACTTCAATTGCCTCTTCTTTTGCCACATGTCCTCCCAAGCTGCAAAATATTGGTTGCTGGTACTTTCCCTCTCTTTGTATGGTAAGGAAAGCCTTGTAGAGATAGTAATGCGAAAAAAAACTCTTTGTCAACCAGTTGACTTTTTGAATATTTTCGTTCACATTATGTTGCCAAAACCGGGAACACACCATTTTCAGTATAGATAATTATATAAGAGGGGATGTGATAAATGGATAAAGTTTTTGAAAAAAACATGAAAACAACCTTAACTACTATGAAAGAAGATATCATAAAGAATCTCATCTCTGAAAATGAAGACTTTAAAGCAATAATCGAAGATATGGACCCAAAGGACCTCGCGGATGTGGCCGCTGATGATATTGATAGGAAAACGTTAGAGGCTCTCAGTAATAACGAAATCAAAAGGCTCCGCCTTATCGACAATGCGATTTCACGCATCGAAAACGGGAAATATGGAGTATGTATCAGCTGCGGCAAGAAAATCCCGAAAGAGAGGCTCGAGGCGATCCCGTATGCATTGATGTGCATCGCATGCAAGACCTCCGATGAACGAAAAAATCGATAAAAAACAGCAACAGTGAAAGAGCCTTAATTTATCTTTCATTTTTCCGATACTAGAAACGGAGAATGGAAGAATGAATATAGGTTCTGTTCAAGCATCACAGACAATCCCGTTTTATCAACTCGTAACGGCAAAGTATTCCTCGGAAAAGCTTTCGATTCCCGTTGCGGGGGGAAAACATCTGTATGCGCAATTTGAACATGTGAAAGGAATTCCCGCTGAAAATGGGAAAAGCGGTGTCCCCGTCGTGAAGCTGAAGATTCTCGACACCCTAATCAAGCAGATCGGAAGCCTTCAAGGCGATCTTCAAAGGGCCGCACCAAACCATACGGCCCGGTCCGATGATCTTGATTCAGAGCAACTCACTGCCATGATTTCCCACTATCAGGACCGGCTCCATGCACTTCTCACCGATAATACTACCCCGTATACTCACAATTTTCTCGAGCCCGGTCTGTTTATAAATATGGTTGCTTGAGTAGGGTCTCTGCTTAGGGCGTCCATGAGGGCGATCAATTGAGAAAAGGGTTATGACGCTTTTCCCGTTCTAAGGTGGTATCCGGGCCGTGACCCGGGAATACACGGGTCACATCGGGTAAATCGAATAATTTTTTCCTAATACTGGTTAAAATCTGTTTTCCGTCTCCCCCGTCTAAGTCAGTTCTGCCGATGCCTTCGAAGAAAAGGGTATCACCCGAAAAGAGTATATTCTGCGATTCGCAGTAAAAGCTGACACTGCCCTGCGTGTGGCCGGGGGTATGGAGTGTGACCAGTTCACTGTCAAAGACGGAATCGCCTTCTTTGAGAAGAACATCCGGTTTTGGAACAGGTTTAAACAGACTAGTGAACAGTTCATCGCCGCCTAAGCCCAGTTCTTCGAGACTGTTTCGATGTGCTGTTTCTGCAGTCTCACCGAGGTAGTGCTTGTCATTTTTATGTACGGCAATGGGGATATCACGTCCCTTTTCTTTATAGTATTCGATGATCTCGGCAATAGCAGAAATGTGGTCTAAATGACCGTGTGTACAGAGAATTCCCTGAGGGGTGAGATTTTTAAGGGTAAGGCTGGATATGATTTTATCTGCATCTCCGCCCGGATCGATAATCAGGCAGCTTTTCTGTCCTGTCTGGAAAATATAGGCATTCGTGTACATCATCCCGACGATTATTCTTTCAATCATGATACAAGTAGCTTACGGTATTCGTTTTATTTTTGCAAGATGATATGGAGACCTTGCATAATCATTTCTTATTCTGCACTATCTAGTTACGGAAGTAATGAATCCTTTTGTTGTTACGGTACTACTAATTGCCATCTTTTATATTCTCATTCCCGGAATAGGTGCTTTCAATGTCCGCTCTCAATGGAGAAAATTCAGAGAGCGAATACGCGAAAGTTCGTTTTATCCTCACCTTACCTACAGGGCAATGCGTAGAGACAATCCCGAACTCACCGAGGGGTATATCGGACATTTTCGATTTCTCGGAATGCTCGAAGCGATACAGGGGGGGCGGGTATGGCTTAAAAACGATACGGTAACGGTGAGTGCGGACTTGACCGATTGTTCCGTACACGTTTTACCTTCGTTTTCTCACGCAGAGAAAGAGGTGACGGTAGAGTTGAACGGCGAACTCTTCCAGGATGAAGCCCCTCAGAAAATCTCTTGGAACCGGATATTTTCTCTTCCTGAAGGAACAAAGATATTTGTAAGCGGTCCGCTTCGCGAAAGCGGGGGGCAGCGGATATTTATATCTGAGAAAGGAGACCCGCTTACTGTGGTCATTTATGACGGCCCCGAACAGACGCTTCTCCGGCGGGCGATCTGGGCGGGACGACAGAAAAACGAATACTGGAACAATTTTACACCCGGTTCCATCACAGCAGGATCATTCGGCTCTTTTATCCATGCTTATACTCTGTTTCGGGACCCTCTCCTCCGTTTTCCCGCTTTCGTCAGCCTCATTGCAAGCCTATTACCGGTGTTGGTGGTGTTACCACCGGGTGTTCTGTTTTTCTTTCTGTATCGAAGGTTGTGGAACCGGGGACGGTTTTTGCGTGCTGAACGTGACCTGCTGAGTTTACCGCTTCGGTTTTTTCAAGATAGTACCCACGTTTCTTATGCCGAGGTAACCTTGGCAGACGGACAACCGTATGCTCTGAAAAAAGTGTCCGGCCTCCATAATCATCCCTTCGATTATTGCCTCGGGAATGTCAAAATTCGGACCAGCTCACTGTTGGAGTGGAGTGAGATTGAGTCTACAGGAGAATATTATCTGTTCGGAAGCCCGGCCGACGGGAAGGACAGCGGTAAACTGAAAGCTCCGCACGATCCTTTTGCCGAGTATATCATAATACCGGGAAACCCGGCCTTGCTTTCATCGGAGTGTGCAAAACGTGCGCATCTCTTTGAGTTGACTGCAGCGCTGACTTTTGCGGTCGGCCTTTTAGGGAATATCGTACTTGCGTTCCTTCTCTTTACCACGCTGATAAAATAAGGAGTATCAGGACTGGTTCTTCTCTTCTTTCTTACGGGCGTGATTAACGGTTATTTTTCTTCCCCGAAACTCACTCCCATTCAGTCTGGTTATTGCAACTTCAGAAAGTTCTTCCGGTATATCGATAAAGGAGTAACTGTCGAGTACTTTAATATTCCCAATTTGGTTTCTCTTAATGTTGAGACCGGTTGAGAAGAGCCGGGCTAGATCTTTCGGATACACTTTCCGGTTTTTCCCCACACTGACAAACATCGTTTTCAGTTTGCTCGACCGTTTTTTATCACCATGGAGCAAGTATTTTAAAAGATAGGCCGAAACATATGCCCGCATCGTAATCGGCACGTGCTTTTTGAACAATTTTTTATAGTAGTTGAGTTCTTCGGGGTCTTCTTCCTCTTTAATCGTTGATAGTATTTTTTTGATTGTACCCTTGATTACATCCTGTTCATCCGGATTCTCTTCTTTCTTGATATCCATATTCGTTGTTTCCTCCAACTGGGTAATTAATGGTAGTTCGTCTTTGTCGACAATTGAAATTATGGAATATGAGTCGTTATTCCGGTCGACATGGGAGATATTATTGATGTACGTTTTAGGTTTGATTGGAGGATTAAAATAAATAATGTTTTTAATCCCCCTCACATCTGCTGAGGTTGAATATCCTACGGTTGTAATAAGTGCTCGAAATTTGCCTAACTGAAAATCTCTGTTGATGCCCGACCTTACTTCTCTTGGCAGGTCTCCGGTAACGATTCTGGAAAAAATTCCTTCCTGATTCAGTTTCTTTTCTATACCTGCGGCAATTGTATCGGTTTTACATACAACAAGGCAGGCGTACAGCTCTTTCGCCCGAAAAACGTTACACAAGAGATCCGTTTTCTCTTTTTTCTTTTCTACCTGAAAATAGATATGGCTGCCTTCGGCTTGATGAAAATCTGAATAGGAGAAAATAGTCGGCCGCTTTATGACGTCGAACAGAGTCGTCTCTTCTTCCCGTTCGATCATATGAGAGAAGAGCACGGTCTGTTGATTGTTAGGCATTTTTGAGAAAATGTAATGGATGTCCTGATCGAAGCCTTGCTCTACCTGTTCGGACACGTCGATACCGGTAAGCTCTACCGTATCGATAGAGATGTTTTCCCTTCTGATATGGTCAATCACCCTGGAGGTTGTGCCGACAATGATATCGGGCCGACGGGAAAACAATCGCAGTTCCTTTTTCACATTTTCCTCTAAGCCGACTGCAATCAGATGGGGGGGATTTTTAAGGTCCGAGGAAAACCGGCGATAGAGGGTTTTGAATTTTTTTACTTGTGCTGTATCCGAAGCAAGAAGGAGGGCCTTGAGATGTGCTCCGTCAGCCGCGATACGCATAATCATCGGAATCAGGAGTGCAGCGGTTTTTCCGTCACAATTACGGGTTTCAACGACAAGTTCTTTACCGGTTAGTATCTGGGGAATGACTTTTTGCTGAAGAATCGTTGGTTGTTTAAAGCCTGCTTTCGTAATATATTCTGCAGTTGCTTTTTCCGCTACGGGTTGACTGAATTTTTGAAGCACTTTTTACATCCTACGGGAATAAATAGGTACCTGAAAAAAGCAATTTTTCAGGAGACTCATATACTGCTTTAACCATATAAGCAGTAAGGGCCTTTGTCAAGGAAGCTGATTTTTGTAGTCAGTCTGCGATATATTAGAATGAGGAGATTTTTATGAGAACATATAGATTTTTATTGCCGGTAGTTGCACTGTTGGTACTGTTTGCCTCTCCGCTTTGTGCGGAAACATTTCGGTTTACATACCGGGATGGTGAGAAATATAGAACGGTCACCACGGTTGATGAAAAAGTCTACATAAACGGGGCCTTTTCCCATAACGCTGAAATCCTGAATAAAGTTGCTATTGAGGTCACTCGAGCAAAGGAAGATTCCGGGCTGCTACAGGCCTCTTTTCAGGTATCTGAACGGTCATCCGGTTCCGCCGGGGTGTACAGCTGGTCCCAGGGTTATAAGTCGGTATTTTGGCGGGATGATTTCGGTGTGTACGACATCGAACCTCGGTATTACATGCCGGTAGTACGCAGTGTGCCGACGTTTCCCGAGCGGGATGTAAAAGAGGGCGAGACCTGGTCGGCATCCGGTGAGGAGGTACACGATTTCAGGTCCAACTTCCAAATTGAAGAGCCGTTTGCCTTTCCCATCCATGTCAATTACAAATATGTGGGAAGAGAAGATGTCGACGGTATCGAGCTCGATATTATTTCTATAAAATATTCCGTATATCATAGAACAAAACAGCACTACAGTATCTCCGGGATGTATCCGGTACGGCTGAGCGGCTATTCGGAGCAGATCCTCTACTGGGACAATCTCATCGGCCGTCCCCATTCCTATGAGGAGCAGTTCGAGTTTGTATTCGATATGTCCAACGGTACCAGTGTCACCTACACCGGCACAGCGGAAGGGGAAGTAATCGAATCTCCCGATATGGACCGGGCACAAATGGAACGGGAGATAAAAAAAAGGCTCGAAGATGAAGGGGTTACCGATATCGAGGTGAGAAGTGATGAAAAAGGGGTTACCATCAGCGTCGAAAATATTCAGTTTCTTCCCGATTCGGCGGTCCTTCGGGAGTCGGAGAAAGAGAAGCTTAGAAAAATCGGGGGTATTCTCGAGTCATACTCCGAACGGGACGTACTCATTACCGGGCATACCGCGTTGGCCGGCACACCTCAAGGCCGGCAGACCCTCTCCGAACAGCGGGCTAAAGCGGTGGGTAATTACCTCTTGACGTTGGGTGCGAAAGAGGCCGATGAGATCATCACTCGGGGCATGGCCTCGCGTGAGCCGATTGCCGACAACAGCACTCCTGAGGGGATGCGGAAGAACAGGCGGGTGGAGATCACCATTTTGGAAAATTGATTCCGGATTATTATTGTTGAAATTATAAAAACCATACTATAATCTGTACCGGGCATTATGATTACGAAAACGGCTACAGTTAAGAACAAGATGGGCATTCATGTACGTCCCACCGGGGTAATCATCCATTCTCTCAACGGGGTGAACGCCGATGTAACAGTGAAAGGGAAGGGCATGGAAACGGACCTTTGTGATCATATGGGACTGCTGGCTATGGGTCTCTGCGAGGGCGATACGGTTGAGATTACGGTAAACGGAGAGGACGAAGAGAAACTGTGCTCTGCCTTAATGGAGCTGTTCGAAAGGGAATTTGATTTCCCGCCGCGGCATTGATGCTGTGATTTCTTGACAGAGGCCATCTGTTATGATACGTTCCGGCAGAGAAAGATTCTAGTAGGAGTCATCTATGAAAACCTGTTTTCTCTTTCCCGGGCAGGGAGCTCAATATCCGGGTATGGGTAAGGACCTCTGGGAAAAGAGCGGTGAAGTAAAAAAGATATTCCGGGCCGCAGCAGAAAGTACCGGAATGGATGTTGAAAAATTGCTTTTCGAAAGCAGCGAAGATGAACTGAAACAGACAGACAAGACCCAGGTGGCGATGACGGTCGTCAGTCTCAGTGCCGCCGCGTATATAAAAGATATGGGAATAGAGCCGGACGGTTTTGCCGGATTCAGTTTGGGAGAGTATTCCGCACTGACCGAAGCAGGTGTTATAAACGTAGAAGATGTATTCCCGCTGGTAAAGGCACGGGGAGAGATCATGGAAAACGTGAGCAAGAACCTAAACCGTGGGGACGGTGCTCCGGGGATGGCCGCCGTTATCGGTCTTTCATTTGAAAAGATAACCGAGGTAATCGAACAAGCAAAGCTCGACGGACTCTATATCGCAAATTATAACAGTCCGACCCAGATCGTGCTTTCCGGGACAGCGGAAGGGCTCGAAAAAGGGGAACACCTCTGCAAGGAAGCAGGGGCAAAACGGTATATCCGGTTGAAAGTTTCGGCCCCGTTCCACTCACCGCTTTTAGAACCGGCAAAAGAAGAGTTTGCCGGTGTATTGAAGCAGGTCGGTTTCAACGATCCGGTCAAACCGGTATACTCCAATGTGACTGCAGGCCGCATCACCGGCGGTGAAGAGGCACGTGAATTGTGCATAAGACAGATCGTCTCTACAGTACGCTGGGTGGATGAAGAGAAGCAGCTGCTCGACGACGGCTACAAACGATGTCTGGAAGTAGGGCCGGGAAAGGTCCTTACCGGATTGTGGAAGGCCATCGACAGCGGGGATGTGGAGTGTTCACCTGCGGGTACCGCCGAGCTCATCGAGAGTATCGGCTAAGGAGGATTCGATGGTATTACAAGGAAAAACTGCTTTAATTACGGGGGGTGCGAGGGGTATCGGCAAAGAAATTGTTACGGCGTTTTTATCGGAAGGGGCATCCGTTTATTTTATCGATCTCAACGAAAGCGAATATATGCAAGAGTATGAGAGTCTCGCTAAAGAGAACGGAGTGGAGGTCTTTTTTAAACAGGCCAATGTTGCCGACGAAGAAGAGATCTCGGCCGTTGTAAATGAAATTCTCACAAGCTGTGAAAAGCTCGATATATTAGTAAATAATGCCGGCATCACCAGAGACGGGCTGATTTTTCGCATGTCCGGTAAAGACTGGAATGATGTACTGTCGGTAAATCTTACCAGTGCATTTTATATCTCCAAACTGATATCCCGGCATATGATGAAACAGAAAGGCGGTTCTATCATAAATGTCGCTTCCATTGTCGGTGTTATCGGCAATGGAGGACAGTGCAACTACAGCGCGTCGAAAGCCGGGCTTATCGGGCTTACGAAAAGTTTGGCCAGAGAAATCGGAAGCAGAAATGTCCGGGTGAATGCAGTCGCCCCCGGTTTTATCCGAACACCGATGACGGAAAAACTCAATGATAATCAGAAAGAGGCGCTTTTTTCCCAAATCCCTCTTTCCCGCTTAGGTGAGCCTTCGGAAGTGGCAGCGAGTATTGTGTTTTTAGCATCGGAGATGGCCTCCTATATTACAGGACATGTGCTTCATATTACCGGCGGACTGGGAATGTAGAATATTGAACTAGTACAGTTTTAAGTATAGGCTTCAGGAGGAAAAACATGAAAAGGCGTGTTGTGGTTACCGGTTTAGGTGTGGTTAGTCCGATCGGCAACAGCACAGATGAGTTTTGGCAGGGCATACAGGAGGGAAGGAACGGTGTGGGTCCGATGACCCGTATTGATCCGGAACAGTATGCATCGAAAGTTGCCGGTGAGATAAAAGATTTTGATCCGGGCAAGTATCTCGATAAAAAAGACGCCCGAAAAATGGATATTTATTCCCAGTTCTGTGTTTCAGCAGCACTGGAAGCAATGGAAGATTCCGGACTGAAAAACGATTCTCTTGATCCCGAAAAAATCGGCATCATTATTGGAAACGGCATCGGCGGTATTCAGAGTCTCGAACAATCCTACTGGACACTTTTCAAACGGGGCAAGGTGCCTGTAATGGTTGTCCCGAAAATGATAAGCAATATCGGTCCGGCCCATATTGCGATCTTACTCAATGCCCAGGGCCCCTGTTACTCCATAGTTACAGCGTGCGCTTCAGGGACTGATGCCATCGGCCGGGCGGCGGACTGGATCCAGGACGGCATTCTCGATGTTGCTGTAACCGGGGGAGCTGAAGCGCCCATTACCGAAATTGCGGTAGGTGGGTTCTGCGCTATTCAGGCTTTGAGTACAAAATATAACGACACTCCGGAAAAAGCGTGCCGGCCGTTTGAAAAGGGCCGCGATGGATTCATACTCGGTGAGGGTGCCGGTATTCTTATATTGGAAGAGTATGAACATGCAAAGGCACGAGGTGCAAAGATTTATGCCGAATATGCAGGGAACGGAATGTCGTGCGATGCGAACCACATGACTGCTCCCCATCCGGAAGGAAGAGGGGGAATCCAGGCGATGCGCATGGCATTACAGCTTGCCGGAATGAAACCGGAAGATATTGATTACATCAATGCTCATGGAACATCCACTCCGATGAATGATCCCATAGAGACGAAAGCCATCAAAGAGGTTTTCGGTGAGCACGCCTATAAACTCAAAGTTTCATCGACAAAAAGTATGACAGCCCATCTCATAGGCGGTGCCGGCGGCGTAGAAGCAATCGCTTCCGTATTGGCTATTCGGGACCAGTACTTTCCTCCCACTGTAAACATGGAGGAACCCGACCCGGAATGCGACCTTGATTATGTACCCAATAAAGGGGTTAAGGGAACAATTAACAATGTCATGTCTGTTTCGCTCGGTTTCGGCGGCCATAACGGCATTGCGATTTTTAAGAAGTGTAACGAATAAAAATCTCTATACTAAGATGATATGAAACGACACCTCAGGTCCATACAGAGACAAAAGAGGTCTACGCTCTCTTCGAATCTCGAGTACTTGGGAGAAGACTTCATTCAGCGGGTAACCAAAGCAGTTCGGAAAGAAACCTGGGGGCGGACCGTTATCCAGCTTGCCTGGACTGCAGGTCCGGTAACCTATCTGGCCCTGCAGGGAGGATATATCTTAGGCTACGGTACATCAGCACCGCCCAATCTTTTTATTTATTTTGCTATCTATACGGTTATAGCCGGTCTGTTTGCCGTTTTGATGCGCCTGCTCTATCAAATGACCCGGGGTCAGGAAATCGAAAAGGCGGAAGCTGCTCTCACTCAGGCGTTAGACAGACTTCCGGACCTGATTCTTTTTTCCAGAAACCAATCACTTCTCTACTACGAAAAAGAAGACAGAATACTGCTCGCCGCGAAATATCTTCTGGAGAACCCGGATGCAGTAGCCGAAACGGTACGAACGGCCGTCTATGATAGTACCAAGCAGAGTATCCTCGCAGATACCGCCCAGCGGATCGAGATATATCGGAAAAACGGTCTGTTCGCCAAAATCGAAGATGAATACGAACAGATAGCTGATAAATTGGAGAAGGCCGTCACGGAAATAAAACGGTATTCCCCCGCTGTTGCCGATCTGCTCACTTTGCGAATGCAGGGGAAACCGCCGAGGAAGCGGACCGGCAGAGTTCGAACGGAAGGTTTCATAAGCAGGGTGCTTGCCGCAGGAGAAGAGCACAATTTCGATCTGATGAGCCTCCACGATGCTGAAGAAATATTTACACTGGCGTACGAGTTGCTCGCCGACCGTACTATCCCTGTTTTTTCTCTTCGGTATATCGGTTCGCGGGAGTTTACCGATGCCTCGGAAGCGTTTGATCGGGCGAGGCTTGCTTTCAGAAAGGCCGCTTATCTGAGGAACAGCAGACTACGGAACTTGGCGGTGCTGTTTGCCGAATACGATCAGGTGGATATTGTTCCGGCGGCGACACCGGTGTTTACCACTCCGGCGGTTATGTACGAAAATATTCAAAAAGCGATCGATATTCTCTACCGTGACATCAAAAAACAGATGGGTAGATCTCCTCTCCGTAGGAGGAAACAGGAGCCCGATTCTAAACTTGTAGAAGATCTTGCGAAACTACAGTCCGCAATCGATCTCTACCAATCTCTCCGGAGTGCAAACATCCAGCTTCAGCGAAAGTATGAAGCATTAGAGAGAGCCGAAGAGAAGTATCTCTCTACAAAAAATCACGCTGCTAAAAACTTTCCATTGAGACTTTTAGGCCCGAAGGAGCGCGGCAGGGGAATACGTATTGTTCAAAGACAGGTTGCCCTGTCCAAAAACAGCAAACTCCGTTTTGCAAAAGGTATAGGGTCTTTATTGGCAGAATTGGACATTAAAAAAAACAAGCAGCTTGCCTTGAATCATCCCCATGAAATATCCGACCTTTTCTTTTATACCGAAGAATACAAAAAACTCGCTGTAGATATGGCCATGCTTCTGGAAAAAGAGCTTACTATCAGTAGATTTGAAATACAATATGCCGTTGAAAGTTCCAACGCTCCTTATCTCGCCTCATTGGAGTGGGGCCTTACCGCTGCCACAAAAACAGGATGGGCAGTCTCGTTAGTCCGTGAAGTCCAGAAAAATATGCAGACGCCGATCCATAAACTTGCCCATGTGCTGGTCAATTATCATGAGATGCCGTTTGATGAGAAATCAATCAATTTTCTCGCAAAAAAGTACGGTGCTGATCCGTACCATCTTGCACAGTTGATTCCGGAGAAACCGGAGGGTGACCCGACAAAAGAAGCGAGTGAGAGACCCGTCGGAAAGCCCACGATTTTCCCGATAACTCCGTTGGACCCCAAATATAGAGAAATCATTGACTAGGTCCATGGGCCATATCGAAATCTTCCTCAGCAACCGTCAACTTGTGCGCCTCATTCTTAAGGACCGATGATTTTTGGGCAATGTCCTCCGTTGCAGAAGATACTTTTTCTGCAAAATCGATACTATCACCGATTTGCTTAGTAACCCGGTTGATCTCGTTTGATATCCGTTCGAACGTGGAGCGCAGTTCTTCTGAGTAGGGCCGTATTTTATCGGTCTCGGTATGGGATATTTCGGAGAGGTTCCTGACTTCCGTTGCAACAACAGAAAACCCCTTTCCATACTCCCCGGCTCGGGCAGCTTCGATTGAAGCATTGAGAGAGAGGAGCTTTGTTCTCTCCGCTATATCGATGATAGCTTCGAGGAGCGGATTTATTTCATCGATAACCGAAAAAGCGGTTTTACTGCTGTCGACGATCATGTGAAAAGATTTTTCCTGCATTTTTACCAGATTGAACAGTTTCGATGCAAACTCTGAGACTTCGCTGTTCGTGGCATCGAGGTCTGTCAGGTTTTCCGTAACCGCTCTCGCGACGGAAATGTTGGTTTGGTACACGTTTTTCATCCGTTGGTGGGTTTTTTCAGTTTCAGCAAGATTTTCTTCGAGTTGTGATTGGGCTTTTCCCGCCTGTTCAGCTGTTTCTCTGGAAAGACGGCTCTGTTCATCGGCAATCTGTTTCTCCTCATCGAGGACTTTCTGCAAGTAGTAATGACAATTTTCGGGCTTGTTGAGACCGTTAAAAACAGCGATCGCCATGTTTTCACAGCTTCCGTATCCGCACGAATTGCAGTTGAGATGGTCTTCCTGCTTGTGTTTTTTTAAATCGAGATAGATAGAATCCAGTTTTTCCCGGTCCGGGACCGTTACAGTGTTGTTTTTTGACAGATCACGATATGATCGTTTGTAGAGGTCCGGTTTCCAGTGGGTTGTAAGAGCTTTCTGCAGTTTATTGTATCCCTGTTTCGATATGTTTGCTTTGCCTTTTGAATATCGATTCTGCATTTCCTCTTTCCGTTTCTCGATGTAAAATTCGACTTCATCGAACGGTTTCCCTCTAGTGGTCGTCCCCGGACCTCCGTTGCATCCCATTTCACAGTTGAGGCAATCTATGAGAAGAGGGGCAAACCCTTTTCCTTTCATTTCCGGGAGAGAGTCTAAATAGTGATAGATTACCTGTGGGCCCTCTATTTTACGTGTCTTGTCCCTGATTTTCGGAACTTCTCTTTCTGCCGTGCGGAGCAGGCCGCCGGGGGAGGAAAAGAGAACTGCGCGCTCAGGCGGCGGGTTATCGAATTCTGTCTCCGGAAAGTGCTGCAACTCGATGTGCTGCTCCTCAAAATACCGGGCAATAGATTTTATCGTAACATTATAATCCCCGATTCCGGTTTCATCGAACTCACGCCGTTTAGCAAGGCATGGGGAGATGACCGCGATTTTATAATTCTTAAGCTCCGGATAAAACTCCCGGACCATTTTTATTGCGTGGAGCATAGGACTGTCGGCAGGGGCGAGGTGCGGCAGCAGCTCCGGTTTATATAGTTCAATATACGACACAATAGCAGGACATGGCTGGGCTATTACCATCTCGGGGGAATTCTGTTTGATATGCTCGATGTACGATTTGACGGTCAGTTCTGCACCGAAACTGACATCGAAGATGTTATCTACTCCCATACTGTTAAGCCAGCCGTTAAAACGAAGATAATTATCCGGGAAGTTGGACGCTATTGCAGGTGCGACAATTGCCGCTATTTTTTCTTTTCGCTCGAGGGCTTCGAAAAATGAGAAAAAGTCGTCCACATGACTTCGTGCTTCGTGTGTACAGGCATCGATGCATTGCCCGCAGCCGATGCACAAATCAGCATTGATTTTAATATAATCTCCGGTCGCATCCATACAGAATTTGACAGGACACACAGAAATACATGCGTGACAATTAACGCATTTTTCTTCATCGACTTTAATTACTTCACTCAGATGTTCAGCCACAATGTGCCTCCAATTACATAGACGGAATAATCAATTTACGGTACGCACACGTACCATGCTGCCTGACGGGCAACATTTGTTACGGTTACAGAAGGGAACAGTTCTCGAAGTTCCTCTTCCACCGAATAGATAAAGCTAAAGTAATCTCCCCCTTCAAGCCATTCTACAGCATCAGTCAACGGGCCGCGGGTCTTGTTGTAATCATGAAAGATAACTTTTTGTTTTGCCAACCGTTTCGTTTCTAAGAATAGTTGCTTTCTATACGGCTGTGTCAACCCATGGGCCACGAAAGCACTGACCACCATGTCGAACTGTTTGTCCTCGAAGGGGAGACCGATGCGAACGTCGCCATGTCTGCAGTCGAGATCTTCTTTCATACCGAGTTCAACCATGTTCTTCGCCGCATCAACTCCTGTGACCCGGTACCCATATTCCCGAAGGGCGTACGTAAATGCCCCGGTCCCGCATCCAATATCTAAAACCGTAGCGCCTGCCGGTATTTCAAACAGATGCATGTTTTTTTTTATTATCTGTCGGTACCGTAAAACTTGGTATGGAAAAGCAATTTTATAAAAAAGTGCTATTTTGTTGAACAGCTGTACGTGTTGGTCGTTTTCGTGATGACTGTTTATCATGTGTATGAAAAGGTAGCACACCGCATCAGCGGGATGCAACCTATTTACGCTCGAGAAAAGCTTGTGCCGGTACATCAACAGTTCCTTTTCGAAGAATAGGCGGGCCCATCATAGGTTCGACTGGATATTGAACGGGTACCTTGATGGGACCTCGGGAAAGGTAAAAAAATATAAGATCCGCTCATTCGGAGCCGGAGGGGCTTTTTTAGAGTCGGAAAGGGGTTGTCCCGTCCCGGGAACCCAGGGGCAGATCAGGATCGAGTTCCAGAACTTCCAGATGATAACGGATTGCGAGTTTTTAGATCCTCGCAGCACTTCGAGTAATCTTCCTTTTGGTTTCGGGGTCCGTTTTTTGAACTTGGGCTCCGAATCGGAACGGAAAATCGATGCTATTGTAAAAGATGCGCTTTTTCAGATACTCATTCAGCCCGAAAAAGAGCCGGACGTACCCTCCCTCGGAGAGGAAGAGCTCACTCCGGATTTTTACATGTTTCTCTGACCTATACCGAGACCATTCTATACCGCATCTGTTTGCCACATGTACGTGCAAAATCCTCCGGATTGTGTTATCTTTATATGAAAGAGGTCGTGCATGTAGGAGGACAGACGAATGCAGATAAAAAAATTACTTATTGTTACTACGTTGGTATGTGTAATCGCTGCAGCCGGAGCGGCGTATGAACCGCCTGATGGGGGTGAGGAGATATATCATCTCTATTCACCTTTTTTACTGGCTGGCGGCACTAGTGTTACTTCTACCGGTTCTCCTTATGGAGACACGTATAACCCGGCCGCAAGCGGGGCCACCCAAAGGACAACGCTGGATCTCAGCTATGCAGCACTGACGAAACTGACCGACCCTGCCGCGTATACCGGAACTGTTATCAATTTAGGTGCAAGTTTTCCCAGTCGAGTGGGAGTTTTTACAGGGTCTGCCCATTTTCTCTCTTCCGCGAATACGGGGGACGACACCGGACTCCCCTTGGGGACTTTGGGCGGCATGCGTTTTTCATTTGCAAAAGACCTCTATCCCCATATCCTTGTTGGTGCAGGACTGAATTTTACGATTGGGAGTAATGAAACATTCGATTGGGGTCTGGGTGCCGACCTCGGTTTTATTCATTTGGCAGGTGATCTCGGGATATTGAAGGATTTCCGGTGGGGAATTGCAATGCAGAATATGGGCAAGTGGTATGCTCCGGTCGAAGACCCCCTTACGGCATATCCGTCACCCTTTACTCCGGCAATCGGGCTGGGGTTCTCCCTTATAAAGACCGAGGATGTCGATTGGGCCTTTACGACGGATTTTCAATTTCCCTCTTTTCAAAATGTTCGGATGGATGTCGGGACTTCATTTACCCTATTCGATACAGTGACGCTGTATCTGAGTACGGACCTCGATGTTCAATCTCTTATAATCGATTCGTATGATGCACGTTCGTTCCCGCTTGCAGGAGGGATCTCTTTTACTATAAAGACCGATATTAAAAAAGATTCATCGTTTATTTCCGAGCGGGGTTGGAACAGAAGCGAGATAAAGCCGGTAGTCGCTATAGCTCCCCTTCAGAATGACATAATCGCGATGAGTGCGGGGGTCAATCTTCCTCTCGGACAAATTGATGTAGACCCTCCTGAGATTAGTGTAACGTATGAGAATGTGCACTATATTTCACCTAACAATGACGGGACATCGGATAATCTGATTTTACCGATAGATATCACCGACGAACGGTATATAAAAGGGTACAACCTCAAAATCTTTGATGCCGACGGTACGTTGGTGCAGGAAATCAGGAACAAGGAAAAGCGGCCCGAGACACAAACATTTAAAAACGTCGTTGATCGCTTTTTCTCGAAAAAGAGCGGTATCGTTATACCCGAAGAACTGCGTTGGGACGGGACCGCAGAGGGAGAGAAAACAGTTTCGGACGGTACCTATGCATTCGTACTCGAAGCGTGGGATGACAACGGGAACCAGGGTGTTTCTGCAGAGTACACGGTGATCGTTGATACTACGTATCCTTCGGTGCAGGTCGAAAAACCTGAACAGATCAATCTCATATTTTCTCCAAACGGAGATGGAAATAAAGACACCATCCCAATTGAACAATCCGGTTCGAACGAGGACCTCTGGAAAGCGGAAATTGTATCAACGAATGATACGGTCATGCGGACAGTTACCTGGGAATCGGAATCTCCGCAACCGTTGGAGTGGGACGGTAAAAATAACGCCGGAGAGTTCGTCCCCGACGGCGCGTATACCTACCGGATTACCAGTACCGACCGTGCCGGAAACACTACGACTGAGTCCATCGAAAACATTATAAAAAATACCCAAGAGACCCCGTTGACTGTGGCCATCGACAGCGCCGATTTTTCCCCGAACGGAGACGGCATCAGAGACGAGGTGACTTTCGACCTCGATATTCCCGTAAAACAGGGAATCGTCTCTTGGGAAGTACAGCTTAAAAACAGCAAGGGAGCAGTCGTAGAAAGCCATGCAGGTACTGATGAAATACCTGAAAGGTATACGTTTAAAGGTACGGACAAAACCGGTAATCCACTCCCGGAAGACACCTATCATGCTGTCCTCAGTCTTGTCTACCAAAACGGAAACAACCCGGTAGCAGATTCTCCCCCCTTTACGTTGGACCTTACCGAACCAAGTGCGCGGATCATCCCTCAGGATACGATATTCTCACCGAACAGCGACGGCAATAAAGAAGAAATAGTCTTAACTGTAGACGGTTCTCGAGAAGATACGTGGTCCGGCAGGCTGGTAACCGAGGCCGGTACGATTGTCCGCTCCTACTCCTGGTCAGGTGTTCCGGACAAAACCATTCGATGGGACGGAACCGCAGAAGACGGAACACTTATGCCCGACGGAACATATGAGCTGGTCCTCGAATCTACGGACCGGGCGGGCAACAGCGGGGTATCGAACCGGGTGGTATTCGAATTGAATACCGTAGAAACACCGATAGATTTGGCTGCCGGTGATGGAGCTTTTTCTCCGAATAATGACGGGAGAAAGGACACAATCACCTTGCTCCCCGACCTCGAAGTTGAGGAAGGCGTGGACTCATGGGAACTGCAGATAACGGCCGGGGACGGTTCTACCGTCAAGCGTTTTGCCGGGACCGGAAAAGCGGCCCCGCAGCTCGAATGGGACGGGAGAACGGAAACCGGTGTTCGCAGTGATGAAGGAGAGTATTATGCCCTCCTCACCGTTACCTATGAAAACGGTAACGTCTCGAAAGCAGCAAGTGACCGTTTTGTCCTCGATGTAACGGAACCTACTGTAACGACCTCCTCAGATTTTTCCATTTTTTCTCCTAATGACGACGGAAACAAAGATGTCATAACATTTAGAAACGACAGTTCCCGAGAGGAAGTTTGGCAGGCGGACATTATGGAAGTGGAAAGCGGCGGTTCGACCGGCAGGATCGTGAAGAGCTACTCTTTCCAAGGAAAAGTTCCCGAGCAGATTGTGTGGGACGGCAGAAGTGATGAAAAAGTGATGGCCCCCGACGGCCGGTACGCCTTGCAGCTGCGTTCGACAGATCCGGCCGGAAATAGTGCGGAAAGTGAGAAAATCTTTTTTGCGATAGACACAGAGGAAAAACCGGTCTTTCTCTCTGCTGAATATGATGCGTTTTCTCCCAACCGGGACGGAGTAAAGGACGACATAGGTTTTCTGCCCGACTTGCGAAATAGAGAGGGCATTGTTTCCTGGATGCTGGTCGTTTTTCCTGATAATGGCGGAGGCGCAGATATTGTGCGGAGGTTCGCGGGTAACGGTGTTCCTTCGACGCGAATTTCCTGGAACGGTACAACCGAGTCAGGAAACAGAGCGCCCGAAGGTAGCTACAGGGCCGAACTGACGGTAGTGTACAGGAGCGGGGATGAACCGACTGCTGCTACCGGTCGGTTTGTCCTCGATGTAACCGCCCCTGAAGCTGAAATCTCCCGCGACCTTTCCGTTTTCTCACCGAACGGCGACGGGAGGAAGGATGTCGTCATTTTTACCCAGCGCACTTCTGAAGAGGATGTGTGGGAAGGTTCCGTTTTTGATAGTTCCCGCGAGGTGGTAAAGCAGTTTACATGGACTGGAAAGGCTCCGGCGGAGTTTGAATGGAACGGACGTAAAAATGATCGAAAACTGGCCACGGACGGCAGATACAGCTACCGGCTCAGTTCAACTGATAAAGCAGGAAACACCGGAACATCTTCCGCCGTAACAGTTTCGATCGACACGAGGGAAACCCCTGTGTATCTTTCCACCGATATCGAGGCATTTTCCCCGAATGGTGACGGAGTCAAAGAGGGGGTCTCGGTGGTCCCGCGGGTAAAAGAACCTGCAGGTATAGAATCCTGGAAAATAGAGGTCAGTACAGCCGCAGGCCGTGTGGTGAAAAGGACCGAGGGAAGGAGATCTGTTCCCGATACCATAACCTGGAAGGGGAAGGACGATAAAGAGGAGCTTCTCCCGGACGGCCAATACAATATCGCTTTAGAAGTTGTCTATGAACACGGTAATATCGCCACAGCTAAAACCGGACCGGTCACCCTCGATACCACGCCGCCTACGATTCGATTAAACAGCGAGTATGTCCTTTTCTCTCCTAACGGAGACAACCGAAAGGATTCAGTCCCGTTCGAGCAGAGCTCGAGCAGAGAGGAATTATGGACGGGTAAAATTACTAATGAAGAAGGAGAAATCGTAAAAACATACACCTGGAAAGGAAGGGCGGAACCGTTTGCCTGGGACGGTACGGATGAACTCGGGAACAAAGTGAAGAATGGAGAGTACACCTATTCGGCCGCTTCTACGGACGCCGCGGGTAACAGCGTAACCGCAACCGAGCTCGTTACCGTTGATAACAGATATACCTACGGTTTTATTACTATTAATCATTACGGTTTTTCTCCGAACGGTGACAACGTTCTCGATACTGTCATTCTCTCTCCGACAGTGGGTCTCAAAGACGGTATTGCCTCGTGGAGGGTCGAGCTAATTCACGGCAGAAACGGTCTTCAGAAACGTTTTTCAGGATCGGCATCACCTCCGCCCCGTTCGATCAGCTGGGACGGAAAATCGGAATCCGGGCGAATTATCGAAGGCACCTATACGGCGCGCTTCCGGATTGAATATGCTAAGGGGGATTTAGTAGAGGTGGATACGAAGCCGTTCGAACTCGACATTTCTCCACCGGCAGTGGATGTTTCTTTCTCGCCGCAGCCGTTTTCCCCTGATAATGACGGGGTTGATGATGAATTGAAAATAGGTCTGTCCACGGAGGAGGCGAGTTCAGTGGAGGAATGGACCTTCCGGATCAATGATCCTACCGGCAGAAGGTTCTACACTTTTTCAGGAACGGACACCCCCGCAGAAGAGCTCATCTGGGACGGAAAAGCGTATGACGGCGAACTCGTCCAATCAGCCGAGGACTATCCGTATGAGCTGTATATCAAAGATAGTCTCGGAAATGCGGACACCTCTCGGGGAAAAATTTCGATCGATGTACTTGTCATACGAGAAGACGGGAAACTGAAGATACGGATCTCGAGTATCAACTTCATGCCCAACCGGGCGGAATTGGTCACTGTCGAACAGGATGAAGAGCTCTACGAGAAGAACAACCGGGTACTCGACCTTCTGGCAGAGAAACTCAAAAAATACAATACGTACAATATCAGACTCGAAGGGCACGCGGTGAGTGTCTATTGGGACCAGCCGGAGCGGGCGGCCCGCGAAGAAAAAGAAGAACTGCAGCCGCTCTCCTTGGCTCGGGCGGAATCGGTTAAACAAGCCCTCACACAACGGGGAATTGCCGCGGGGAGAATGAGCGTTGCGGGTTTGGGCGGCACCCGGCCGATTGTCCCCCACGGTGACCTCGAAAACCGGTGGAAGAACCGGCGAGTAGAGTTTATACTGATAAAGTAGAGTAAGGGACCGAATATGGAGACGACAGTAGGAATTGGACTAATCGGATACGGAGGAATCGGAAAATTACATACCCTGGCTTACGGAGACATCCCGCTTTATTATCCGGGTGTTCTTCCCCCGTTCGAGTTGAAAGCGGTATGTACCTCGAAGGAGGAAACCGCCCGGAAGGCGGCTGAAGAGGGCGGGTTCCCCGACTGGTACACCGATATCGAGAAGATGTGTGGGCGGGACGATATCCAGGTGGTTGATATTAATGTCCCCAATTTTGCCCATGTAGAGGCGGTAGAAATAGCGGCAACAGCGGGAAAACACATGTACTGTGAGAAGCCGCTTGCTCGTAATCTTGAAGAGGCCCGCAGAATCAAACAAGCGGTCGAGAATAGCGGGGTCCTCTTTGGCATGACGTTCAACTATCGGTTTTCTCCTGCAGTGCTTAAAGCGCGCCGGATGATGGAGCAGGGCAGGCTCGGTGAAATTTATCATTTTCGGGCCAATTATCTGCACACCGGATATCAAAATCCCGACCGGCCGATGAGCTGGAGGACGGATAAAGGAAAATCGGGAGGAGGTGCGTTGTTCGACCTCGGTTCCCACGTTATCGATCTGGTCCGGTTTCTTTTAGGTGATGTTGCGCAGCTGCGGAGTTACACCCGTACGTTTATGAAAAAACGGTACGTGTCGAAAGGGGAGAGCCGTACTGAGCCGGTCGATGTTGATGATGCGGCATGGCTGCAGGTAGAGCTTACAAGCGGTGCAGTCGGTACAATCGAAGTCTCCCGCTTTGCCACGGGGACCCTCGATGATCTTTCTATCGAAATCCACGGTGAGAAGGGGGCGTTAAAGTATTCCCTTATGGACCCCCTGTTTCTCTCCTGGTTTGATGAAAACGATGCGAAAGGTGAGTACGGTGGGGAACGGGGCTGGAAAAAGCTGCAGACGCTGCAGAACTACCCGGGAGCGGTCATTCCTCCGCCGAGGACGATTATGGGATGGTCGAGACTCCATGCGGAAAACCAGTACCAATTCTTGAGGGCTGTAGCTGAAAAGAGGCAGCCGGACCCGGGGCTCGAAGACGGGTTGAAGGTACAGGCTGTACTTGAAACAGCTTACCACGCTGCCCGAGAAGGGGGGTGGCAAGCTATAGCAACCTGGTAAGGCCCGCCCGGTACAGTGCTTTTACCGGTCTCGTTACATGATTTTATGGTAGTAGATGTAACACCTATTCGTACAATTGATCTGAATACAGGGGACAACCTTTTTCAGTCACCTCTCTGGGCCGGTTTTAGAAGCGCGCAGAACTATGTTGTTCTTCCCTTCCGGTTTCACTTCGAAGAACAGCAGTCCCGGGCACTGGCCGTCCTCC
>CAZQKT010000013.1:30457-44036 GCA_964594055.1 uncultured Spirochaetales bacterium | reverse complement strand
TAAGAAAGTCCATTTCATTATGCTGGTTTTGTATATACACATTCATTTGATTTGTCTTGACTTCCCGAACCGCTTCGAGCTCGTGGAATGATGCCGTCAGTAACGCCTCCGATGACTGCATGATGGAGAGTACGGTCACCGCTCCGATTGAGATGATAACGACGACAACAAAAATTAATGTAATTTTTCCGCCGATACTTTTTAAAAATGATACCTTGTTATTGGTATTAGTGGCTTTCATAAGCGCCTCCTTATTTTGCTTTCTCTTTTATTTCTTGAACGTCGGTATCCTGAAGCAGTTTTGATACATCGAGGAGGATTTTCACCTCGTCGTTTACCTTTCCGATACCGGCAATATAATGTTCTCTTCCCGACCCGCTCTTGAACTCGGGGGGCGGTTCGATATTATTCTCGGGAATATCTTCTACTTCGGAGACGGTGTCCACAATAAGCCCGATGTTTGTCTCTTTGATTCGGGTTATTATGGCGCAGGTCCGATCGTCGTACTCCCGCTCTTCCATGCCGAAATTAATGCGAAGGTCGATAACCGGGATCACCTGGCCCCGCAGGTTGATCACCCCTTTGACATAGTCGGGCATATCGGGGACCGCTACAATGGTCTGCATCTCTTCGATAGATTGGACCATAGCAATGTTTATCCCGTATTCCTCTTTTCCAAGTTTGAACAGAAGATACTTATTCTCCTGGTCCGCTTCGTCATCGGCGTCAATAAACATTGTATCTTCATCCGCCATAATTTCCTCCTTGCTCTACGGTATTGAGTACATCGAGTATTCGTTCATACTCGTTTGATTTATCAAAAAAGTACTGCGCGCCTAACTCGGTGCTTTTCTTTTTGTTATTTTCCGAAGCAAAGTTTGTGAGCACGATCGTTGTTATAGAGAGGTTTCTCTCTCGGATGAATTGTAGAACATCAAATCCGGTCCCGCCCGGCATCTGGATATCGAGGATGATGATGTCCGGCTGTGCGCCGGTCACCTGTTCGATAGTCGAAGGTACGTCCTGTGATACAAGAATAGTGGATATTGTTTTTACAGAGGAGAGCAGCTTCCGTAAGTTCATCCTGATAAGGGGGGAATCGTCCGCTATTAAAACTTTCATACCATTGTCCTTTGCCTCATGATCAAGTATAGGAGGTCAGGAACAAGGGCGGTATCACAGAAAGTGTTATTTTTTTGTAACAGTTTTTGTTACATGTGCTTCTTGCAAAAATCGGTTATTTTTGCAAGAAGCCTTGAAGTTTTTGATTCTAATAGTGAATAATGCTTCATAATAGAATAAATTACCAAAAACTTCATGTTATATTAAGGTAGCTATTTCAAAATTAGTCTTAATTTTGAAATAGCCTCACGTTGCAGAGGTGAAAATCAATCGATGAGGTTGTGATTCATCACGTATTGGACGAGCTCAACGTTCGAATGCAGGTCCATTTTTTCGAAAATGCGCCTTCGGTAGGTATTGACGGTATTTACACTCAAAGAGAGGCTGCAGGCAATTTCGTTTATACTCTTGCCCCCTCCGATAAGAAGCAGAATTTGAAACTCGCGGTCGGAAAGACGCTTGTGGGGCTCTGCCGCCGGTTTCCGGCCAAAAGAAGAGGCAAGCTGTTCCGCTAAGGTATCACTTACGTAATGTCCTCCGGCAAAAACTTTCCGAATGGCTTTTACCAGTTCATCCGAGGCCTGTTCTTTGGTAATATACCCCGATGCACCGTTTTGCAGCGCCCGCACCGCATAACGGTCTTCCGGATGCATACTCAAAACCAGTACTTTACAGTCCGGATATGCCGGTTTGAGTTCTTTTAGAATATCGAGGCCGTCTTTGTCGGGAAGGCTGATATCGAGTATGAGAACATCAAACGGGGTTTTCCCTAAGAGGGAAAACAGTTCGGCACTGTTCTCAGCCTCTCCTGCCAGTACAATGTCGTCTTCCCGTTCGATGAGTTTTTTAAACCCTTCCCGAATGAGATTGTGATCGTCTGCGATAAAAACGGTAATCACGAATCCGACTCCAGAGGAATGCGTAGGGACACCTTTGTTCCTCCCCCTACCTTGCTGTCTATTGTAAGGGTTCCGTTGCAGGAGAACGCCCGCTCCTGCATGCTCATTATTCCGAACGACTGTATATACGTATCATTGAAAACCTGAAACCCGGCCCCGTTGTCCCGGATATCAATGGTAAGGTTGTTATTCTTCGTTTCGACGGTCAAGTACACTTTTGATGCCTGAGCGTGCCGGGCACAGTTAGTGAGCGCTTCCTGCACAATGCGGAATACAGCGAGAGACTGCTCCTGTGAAAGTCCGAAATCCCGCTTTGAGGTGTGAAAAATAACAGGGATACCGGAATATTTCTCAAACTCACCTGCCTGCCATTCGAGTGCTTCTCCGATTGTCGAAGTGTCGAGCACGTCCGGCCTGAGCTCCTTCGATAGTTCACGCACTTTTTTTACGGTCATGTCGAGAATCGTGCGCATCTCCTCGATTGTAGTGATTACCTCAGGTTTGTCCTCTACATCCTGCCGGATAAAGGAGAGGTTCATCTTTAAAGCTGTGAGGGCCTGCCCTAAATCATCGTGTATCTCCCGGGCAATATAGGCGTTCTGTTCTTCTCTTAAGCTTTGGAGATGGCCCGAAAGCTCACGATACCGTGTTTCACTTTCAGTCAATTCCCGCTCCGCGTGTTTGAGTTTAAACGCCATCCTCACGGTGGCAAGAAGAAACTGTTCATTCCCCGGTGCTTTCTGTACATATCCGTACTTCGTAATTTGTTCCGTTTTCGCAAGCGTTTCTTCATCCGTATGGCCCGAATGGAATACGATCGGAATATTATACTGCCGATATATCTTTTCTGCAGCAATCGTGCCGTCGAGCCTGTTGCGGCCCAAATCAATGTCCATGAGGATGAGATCGGGAAGTGTATCTTCACTTTCCAAGAGAGAGTATATTTCATCTGCCGATTTTGCAGTGGCAACAGCGTAGCCGTTTTTTTCGAGTACTTTTGCGGTATTGAGGACTAGTATCGCCTCATCATCGACAACCAGTACCTTCTGTTTCATAGTATAGAGTATATCGATCTGCGTGCTGTGCGCAAACCATTTTTCTTACTTTCTGACAAAAACAATTAGTATTAAACCGTCACGAGTGATCACCGTTGTCCTTAGATTCAGGGTCGACCCGTTTCATCCTCGGTTCGTAAAACATACCGGAAAACCGGTAATTTTGTCTTTCCATCATTGTTTTGAGCCGTTTTTTTAACCAGTTCTTATACAGCTGCCGGACACCCGGAATGAGCAAAGAGAATCCGAAGATATCGGTTATAATGCCGGGTGTTATGAGAACGAACCCTGCTATGAGTACGAGCAGCCCGTCCATCATTTTTTCTGCCGGAACCGCGCCCCGTTCCATTTCCATGCGAATGGTGCGCCAGATACCGGTACCCTGTCTACGGGTCAACACCGCACCGAGCACCCCCGTAACGATTACAATGGCAATAGTAGCGAGAGCACCAATGACGGTGCCGATCTTTATGAGTAGAAAAAGTTCTACTAAGGGAATGATCGTAAATAGAAGAATCAATCGTATAAGCATTTTTTTTACCTTTTACCGGTGGTACCGCTACATACAGAATAACGGTGTGGGAATAAAATTTCTACCCGCCTATTCTCCTTCCGCCATCTTCTCCAAAGCATCTCGTTCTAAGATATGGATGATCCTTCCTTCTTGTGCCAGGACCACTTCGTTCGTCAGTTCTGAGAAGCAGCGGGAAAGGGACGGCCTGGCCACACCGAAAATCTCAGCGAGGGTTTCTTTTGTAACCATGAGAACAGGACTTTCCGTTCCCTGTTTGTTCGATTGATCGAGAAAATAGACGGCGAGCTTCTGTTTTATTGTAGAAAACTGAATGAGATACAGTTTTTCGGCGAGGATTGTCAGTCGATTTCCAATATCGTAGAGCATCTGTTCCATGAAGGCACTGCTTGTTTTCATCAGCTCCAGGATACAATTCCGGGGAATTTCGAAAATTGTTGTCTCAGCATCGGTAGTAAGTGTGACCGGGAGATAATTATCGGGCGAAAAAAGGACGGCAGTAGCGATTGCCTCTCCCTGCCGCAACGTTTCGACTTTCAGGACTTTGCCCTGATAATCCTGGAACTCGGCGATAACGCTCCCCGATAAAATTACCAGCAGTTTGTCATAGTGGTCGCCCCGAAATGCAACAATAGCACCGGGGCCGTAGCTTCGGGCAATGCAGCCGGCACTCGCTAGTACACCTGCGATTTCGTTTTGTTTCACAGCATCAAAAAGGGTGCACTTTTTGAGATGGTGTAGTATCTCTTTCTCGTCCATTTCTCTCGTATCTTCCCATAAAAGGCCGGATTGGGCAATCAACCGCATCTTGACAGCCGTACCTGCTCTCTTTACCATGCTTTTTACCATCCCCACGGAGGCTTTTGTGAGTAGTATCCAAAAATCACTAACAGGTACAGAATGTATTGGTATCGGGAACCGGGGCGAACCTGCTTTTCGTTTTATCCGGGCGGTACGAGATTTCAATATACGGATGCAGACATCCCTTAAAACAGTCGTATTCTATCTCGAGGTGGAAAAAGATGCACCTTTTGTTCAGGAGGCGGATGTTGCAGTACCGTTTCCTTCGAACGGCGGCTTTTCATATATGAATCGGAAGCTGATGATCGATCTGTTCCGGGAAACCGACTGTCGGGCAGTGTGGCTCGGCTGGGGGTTTCTCTCTGAAGATGCCGTTTTTGTAAAAATGATCGAAGAGAACGGACTGGTTTTTCTCGGACCTTCTTCCGGGGCCATGTATCTGTTAGGAGACAAAATCCAAGCCAAAGAGTTGGCCGAAGAAGCTTCGGTGCCGGTTGTACCCTGGAGCAAAGGACCGGTGAAAACAGTGGAAGAGGCGGAACGTATCGCTGAACAGATCGGTTACCCCTGTATTATAAAAGCTGCCAATGCGGGCGGAGGGAGAGGCATTCGGTTTGTTTATTCTCTTGATGAGCTTGCCGCCGGGTACCAATCTGCCCGGGATGAGACCGTCCGGGTAACAGGTGATACCGTGGTGTTTACCGAGCGGCTTGTGGAGAAAGGAGGGCCCCTCGAGGTACAGGTCTTAGCGGACCGCCACAAGAATGTGGCCACATTCGGGGTGCGGGACTGTTCCGTACAGCGGCGGAACCAAAAAATTATCGAAGAGACCCCGCCTCCTCATTTTAGCGAGGATAAAATCGAGGAGATAGAACAGGCTGCGGCACGGCTACTTAAGCGCGTCGATTATGAAAGTGCCGCAACGGTAGAGTTTCTCTATGATATGGACCGGGACCAATTTTATTTTATGGAAGTAAACACAAGACTGCAGGTCGAGCATCCGATTACCGAAGAGCTGTTCGGGATAGATCTCGTTCAGGGTCAGCTGCGGATTGCCATGGGGCTTCCTCTCTACGAAGAGGGAAACAATGGAGGGACTAGGACGAGCAGCGGTTTACATCCCTCTGCGGGAAGTGTCGTCGAGGTCAGGCTCAATGCGGAAGACCCGGACCTCGAGTTTTCCCCTGCTCCGGGAAAAGTGACCTTGTTTAAGCAGCCCGGCGGCCCGGGTATTCGAGTAGATGCAGGTGTCTGGCAGGGGAGCACGGTCCCGAATGAATTCGATTCGATGATCGGAAAAATAATTGCACGTGGCAGGGACAGGAACGAGGCCGTTGCCAGGTTGAAGCGCGCACTCACCGAGCTGCATATCCGCATAGAAGGGGGAACAACGAACCGGGCGTTTTTAAAACAGCTTCTCTCGACACCCCAAATCAAAGAGGGGGGAGTTCATACCCGATTTGTCGAGGAGTTTATTCAAAACAGAGAGGAGGTCATCGAACGGCCGCATTGGGACGCGGCACTCTTGGCCGCTGCCGTAGAAAAATATACTATTCACAGCTACGAGGAGCTGGTTAATTTTAAGCAGCAGCTCTCGGCGAACGGACAGCCGAGGGAAGTCGGCACTACCGAAGGAATAGAGGTAAATCTCAAAGCGCAGCATACCGCCTACTCATTTATTGTAAAGGCGATGGGAAACAACCATTACCACATCGAATATGAAAACTGCGTCATTCCGGTTCGATACTTCAAACGGGAGTCGAACAGTCTGATGATGTATCGGGATACACGGTACTGGGTACAGACCGTACACCGGGGTGATAATTTGCAGTGCGAAATAGACGGGGTCCCCTATTTGATTGAAATCGAATCGAGCGGAATTGTTCGAGCATCTTCGCCGTCTATGGTGCTTTCAATTCATGTCCGGCCCGGACAGGAGGTGAACAAAGGGGATGTGCTCGTCTCCTTAGAAGCAATGAAAATGGAAATCCTCCTCTCAGCACCGGAGCCGGGTTTGGTCCGGGACATCCTGGTGAAACCGGGGGAACAGGTTGCAGCAGGGGAGCCGCTACTCTCCGTAGATGTGAAAACTGAAGATGAAGCATCCGATGAGAGAGAAGCGATAGTATCACAGCAGGTAAGGCAGCCGGTTACATTTATCGATGCTGAGGATGACAGTGAAAAACAGTGGGATATGTTGGAGCGGGAGTACAGGGCGGTATTTTTAGGTTATGATCACACCTTTGAAGTTTCGGCCCTCCTCCGTCGTATGATGGATTTTGCAAAACAGAACAGTGAGTTCACCCAGCATGTAACCGAGACGCTCTTTTCCGGGGTGCAGATGTTCGCGGAAATCGAACCTCTCTTTGTGACCGGGAATATTGCTTCAGCAGGGGCGGCCCGTACTGCCTCGTCTCAGGAGTTACTCAGCCATTATTTTCGGCGGGACATAGACCGGGAGAAAGGAATTCCGGAGCAATTTCTCGAGCTGCTTCGTAATGCACTGTTTTGGTATCCGGAAAGCAGCGGTCCTCAGCCGGATGATGAACGGTTTGCACTGCTGAGGATGTATAAATCTCATGTACAGATGAAACAAAAACAAGAACTGCTCCAGCAGACACTTTTTGCTTTCGAAGAACTGGAGGTCCCCCGGGCCATTCATACCCGACTTTCAAATGCACTCGACCAGGTCATCTATCTGACCCAGAAACAAACACCCTCCTTAGCCGATGCAGCGTACCATACCCGCTACACAATTATTGATAAAGCATATTTAGGCAGTATTCAGGCGGAGAAAAGGGCCAAAATCGGTAGATTATTGTCTCTTATCATCAAGCATGAAAGAAAAAACGGTACAGCCGGCAGATATATGCGCAATATTATCGACACCGGCCATCATATTGTTGCGGAACTTGTCGATTACGCCTGCAGTGCGACCGGAGAACTTCAAACGCTTGCTTGGGAGGTGTTGGCAAGGCGGTTTAATCGGGACAGGGAATACGAGAAGGGACAGTTCGTAGGTACAGGAGACCATCCGATCTACAAAGCCGAGAGCCGAAATCGGGGGACCCGGTTTTTGACCTTTCTCATGCTCCCGTGTCGTGAGGATGATGGTGAGAAATCGATTTCTATACTCGAGCAGGCAGTCGAATCTGCGGCACAAGATACTGCGGGCAGAGAGGAAGAAAAGACTTCCGTAGAAAAGACGTCTGTAGAAATTATTCTGTTGAAAGTGACCGACCAAGACCCTGCAGCGGCCGGCATGGTACTCTGTGAAAAGCTCTCGAACCGTACAATTCCGTGCAGCTGGGTTTCAGTCGGTGTCTTCGACCGTGAAGGCCGTCAGAGTTTCCGGACCCTGTTTCCGGAAACCTCTTCAGGAGAGCTTCAAGAAGATCTTTCCCTTACCTGCATGAACCCGCTTCAGCAGCGGGAGCTCCGGGTAGGCAGATTACGGAATTTCGAAAGAAACCAGCTCTACGCTTCGGATTCGGTATGGCTTGTCCGGATTACAGACCCGAAAAATGAGAGGGATGAACGGTTTATCGCTTTTGTCGATGTTCCTACCGCGCGGATGGAAATGGACGGGAACAAACAGATACGACGTATAATCGCACTCGAACAGGTGTTTATGGAGGCGGTCTATACGATGCGCGCCGAACAGGCGAAGAGAAAAAGACGTCTCTACTGGAACAGGATCATCATTCATATACGCGGTGTACTGAACACCACGCTCCATCAGATCGGAGATTATGCCGGAAAACTGGCAATCCGTTCGGAGGACCTCGGCATCGAGAAACTGATTGTCTATACCCGCAGGCCCACACCCGACGGGAGCGGCATCGAAGAGATTGAACTGGATTTCGATAACATCTCCGGGACCAGTTTTACGCTTCAAAGCAGAGGACCTTCCGAAGAACCCTTGAAACCGATGGACCGTTATGTCGCCAAAGTCGTAAGGGCCCGCCAGCGGGGAACGCTGTATCCGTACGAATTGATCAAGATGGTCACCCGCACCGGCTACCCATTAAAGGAACCGTTTCCGAAGGGCGAGTTCGAAGAGTTCGATATCGAGATCGATGAGACTACCGGCGAACAACGTACTCTATCCGTAAAGGAAAGGGAGTACGGCGAGAACACAAGTAATATTGTCTTCGGGATCATTACAAATTATCTTACCACCCATCCGAAAGGGGTGAAGCGGGTCCTTCTGCTCACCGATCCCACGCGGGACATGGGGGCCTTGGCGGAATCCGAATGCAGACGGGTGATAGCTGCACTAGATATGGCCGAGGAGAGGGGTATTCCTGTGGAGTGGCTGCCGATTTCCGCCGGCGCGCGGATCGATATGGACAGCGGTACTGAGAACCTCGACTGGACGGCACGGACACTGCGGAGGATTGTTGAGTTCACACAGCGTGGAGGGGAAATCAATATCGTCGTTGCGGGAATCAATGTCGGGGCCCAATCGTATTGGAATGCTGAATCGACCATGCTCATGCATAATAGGGGTCTGTTGATTATGACGGATGATGCGGCAATGCTTCTGACCGGTAAAAAGGCCCTCGATTATTCGGGCAGTGTATCTGCTGAAGACAATATCGGCATCGGCGGGCTTAAACGGATAATGGGGCCCAACGGTCAGGCCCAGCTGCCGGCGAAAACCCTCCATGAGGCGTACACCCTTCTGTTTCGCCATTATGCGCTGACCTACGCTTCCGGCGGTGCACGGTTTCCGGAGCGGCTTTCAACGAATGATACGACTGACCGGAATATCGGAAATACTCGATATAACGATCTGTACAATCAGGGGTTTTCGACAATAGGGGACATTTTTTCTAAGAAGTCGAACCCGGAGCGGAAAAAGCCGTTCGATATGCGCCAGGTAATGGCCGCGCTCGTTGATTCCGACTGTGAACTAGTGGAACGGTGGAAAGTACTACAAGATGGGGAGACCGGTATCGTGTGGGAAGCGAGGATCGGAGGGTTCGGTGCGGGGCTTTTAGGTATCGAAAGTAGACCGCTTACACGGATCGGCGAAGTCCCGTATGACGGGCCTGAATCGTACAGCGGCGGGACACTCTATCCGATCGCATCGAAAAAAATTGCCCGCGGGATCAACGCGTTCAGCGGGAAACTCCCTTTAGTTATACTGGCCAACCTCTCCGGTTTTGACGGTTCTCCGGAATCATTGCGAAAACTGCAGCTCGAGTACGGGGCCGAGATAGGAAGAGCTATTGTCAATTTCTCAGGACCTATTATCTTTATCGTCACTGCCCGGTATCACGGCGGTGCGTATGTGGTCTTTTCTAAGGCGCTGAATGAAAATCTCCACGCTGTAGCGATCGAAGGGTCGTTCGCCTCGGTCATCGGCGGGGGGCCCGCGGCCGCTGTTGTTTTTCCCCGCATGGTGGAAAAGGAGACCTACCGGGACCCCCGGATTGTAAAGGCGCGGGAGCAGGTAACCGGAGAGAACGGGATGACCGGACAACAGTACGATGAGCTGTTTTATGAGGTGTTTACGGAAAAACAGAGCGAACTTGCAGCACGGTTCGATGCGGTCCATTCGGTAGAACGGGCAAAACAGGTAGGTTCTATCGATAAAATAGTAACGATCAACGCCCTGCGGGAGTATGTTATCGAAAAAATAGAAAAAGGTATCAAAAACGTTAAAAAATAGAAAACGTTGACTTTTTTGCATTAATGGTTCTAAATAGGAGAAGCGGTTTGTTGACCGTACAAAATTACAAATTGTTCTAGCAAATAAGAGGAGGACGCACGGAAATGAAACGAGCAACAAGAGTAAGAAGTGTTTTTATTGTGGTTTTGATCACAGTTGCCGCACTGGTTTCTTTCGCCGAGGGAAAGCAGGAGGGAAACAAACTCGTGGTCGCAACGGACGCCACCTGGCCGCCGATGGAGTTTATCAACGAAGACAAAGAGCTGGTGGGGTTTGATATTGACCTGATGAATGCAGCTGCAGAGGCAGGCGGATTCGAGGTTGAGTTTAGAAATACGGCGTGGGACGGTATTTTCGCCGGCTTGGGCAACAAAAACTACGATGCTGTTATCTCATCTGTAACAATTACCGAAGATCGGAAGAAATCCATGGATTTCTCTGTTCCCTACATCAATGCCGGTCAGGTGCTTATCGTACGAAGAGACACCGGCGGTGTTACCACCCTCGCGGACCTGAAAGGAAAGGCAGCAGGGGCTCAGATCGGGACAACCGGGGCTATGGAAGTCCAGAAAGTTGACGGCGTGGAGCTCAAAACGTACGATGAACTTGGTCTCGCTATCGAAGACCTTGCAAACGGCAGGATAGCCGGTGTAGTAGCCGATACTCCTATTGCAGCCGATTATGCTCTTCAGAATGATAAGTACAGCGAGACGCTCCAAATAGTCGGGGAGCCGTTTACCAATGAATATTACGGTGTTGCAGTTCGAAAAGGAAACGATAGAGTTCTTAACATGATAAACGAAGGGCTTAAAAAAGTCCTCGATCAAGGTGTCGACGAAGAACTGAAAGATAAGTGGCTGAGATAAAGAAATCTAAAATTGAAATTACCGACGGGGCACTCATACCCGAGGAAGGAGATAAAGAGCATTTTACTGCTTGGCGGCTCTCCTTCTTCGGGGCCCTTGCCGTCCTGATAATTCTTCCTATACTCCGCCCCGATCCGTATCTCGAGATTTACGGTTTTATTCCCGACGGAATACTGACAACCTTCAAAGTTACTCTCATCTCGATAGGACTTTCCCTTATCATCGGCCTTTTTACCGGCTTAGGAAGAATATCACGGAACAAAATTGTAAACCGGATTGCTACCGTCTACGTGGAGGTCATCCGGGGTATTCCTCTGCTCGTACAGCTTTTCTATATTTATTTCGCGCTGGGGAGTTTTTTCCAGCTCTCGGGTATCATTTCCGCGGTATTGGCCATGTCCATCTGCTACGGTGCGTATATGGGAGAGATATTTCGGGCCGGCATCCAGTCCATTCCTAAAGGGCAAATGGAAGCTTCTCTTGCTATGGGAATGAGCCGGGGGCAGGCGATGCGCTACATCATTCTCCCTCAAACGTTCAAGGTGATTCTACCCCCGATAGGAAACGAGTTTATAGCGATGCTCAAAGACTCTTCTCTCGTGTCGATCCTCGCAGTCTCGGATCTCCTGCGCAGGGGAAGGGAGTATGCATCCACGACGTTTACCTATTTTGAGAGTTATACGGTGGTTGCTCTGGTATATCTTCTCCTTACACTCTTCTTTTCAAAGATGGTGGCAATTATGGAAGCACGGCTGGACCGTCGGGGAAGCTAATGCAGATAAACGTTCGAGAACAGGTATGAAGAACACGAAAAGAGAAACGCGGATCCGAATAAAAGATGCTACTAAGATGTTCGGCAAAATTGTTGCGGTAAAAAATGCCACTATAGAAGTGAAAGCGGGAGAGGTCGTTCTGGTAGTGGGCCCTTCCGGAAGCGGGAAAAGCACGCTGCTGCGCTGTGTAAACCGCCTCGAACATCTGACCAAAGGTGAGATCTGGATCGACGAGGACAAGGTAACCGATCACAATGCCAATATTCGTAAGATACGTGAAGAGGTGGGAATGGTTTTTCAGAATTTCAACCTCTTTCCCCATCTTACAGCACTGGAGAATATCAGTATCTCTCCCCGCATCGTCAAAGGCGTTGCAAGGAAAGAGGCGGAGAAAATCGCGCGGAAACTGCTTGTTCGGGTGGGACTTGCCGAGAAGGAAGAGTCGTATCCGGAACAGCTCTCGGGAGGACAGCAGCAGCGGGTCGCAATTGCGCGGGCCCTTGCCATGGACCCGAAGGTGATGCTCTTTGATGAACCCACTTCCGCGCTCGACCCGGAGATGATTAAAGAAGTGCTCGATGTTATGCTCGATCTGGCCAAAGAGGGGATGACCATGCTGGTCGTCTCTCATGAAATGGGGTTCGCAAAAGCAGCAGCCGATCAAGTCGTCTTTATGGACGAAGGTGAAGTAATCGAGACCGGCGCCCCGGACGATCTGTTCAATAATCCCCGTGAAGAGCGGACGAAGCGATTTCTCGAACACATTCTGTAGAAGAGCACCCGAAGAATGGCAACAACAGCATATCTATTTGATAAACGGTTTAAACAGCATGATGCCGGGATGGGCCATCCGGAACGGCCGGAACGTCTCATTGCAATCCATGAAAAACTACAAAAAACGGGCCTGTATAAAAAACTGTACCGTATAGAGAGCCGGTTCGCTACCGAGGAGGAAATTGAAATGGTCCATCTTCCCTCTTACGTTCAGCGTGTAAGAGAAGAGGTGGAACGTGATATCCATTTCCTCGATTCAATGGACACACCGGTGTGTAAAAGGTCCTACGATATTGCCCGTCTTTCCGCCGGGTCCGGTCTGGCGATGTGTGATGCAGTCATGTCCGGGGTTTCAGTATGCGGGTTTTGCAATATACGCCCCCCGGGCCATCATGCTGAAATCGCTTCCGCCGGTGGGTTCTGCATTTTTAACAACATTGCACTAGCTGCCCGGTATATTCGGAAGACTTACCAAATCGATCGAGTCGCAATTCTCGATTGGGATGTGCACCACGGAAACGGCACACAGCACATATTCGAAGAAGACGATAATGTTTATTTTATAAGTCTTCATCAATCTCCTCATTACCCCGGGACAGGGTCTGTTCGGGAAAAAGGAAGAGGAGAGGGGACAGGCTATACCCTCAATATACCGCTGGGTTCGGGCAGCGGGGTAAAAGATTATCTTCGTGAGTTCAGAGCAAAAGTGGTCCCGGCCCTCGAAAGTTTCAGGCCTGAAATTATCCTCATCTCGTGCGGGTTTGACGCGCATACGCTCGACCCGCTTTCGGGTATGCATCTTTCTTCCCAAGTGTATTACTCATTCGGGAAACTAATCACCGAAGTTGCAAAGAAGTGTGCCGACGGACGGGTTATCGCTTTTTTAGAAGGCGGCTATAATCTCAACGCTTTAGCCGACGGCGCGGCGTATCTTATCAAGTCTTTCCTCGACTCCTGACGGGAACATATTGCGATGCAGAAACGGATTGCTGTACAGCGGAGACTGCTCATTATCGCCTCCGGGTTTCTTTTTTGCTTTCTCGCCATTGCTTTCTTTCTCTTTTTTCGGCAGTGGAG
>CAZQKT010000013.1:7408-30357 GCA_964594055.1 uncultured Spirochaetales bacterium | reverse complement strand
AGCGGACTGATCGTTCTGCTTTTTCATCTGTTCAAGCGTATCCAAGATTATCGGGAACAGGAAGAGCGGCAAAAACAGCTGCTCCAATTAGGCGAGGCAGCGAGAATATTGACCCATGAGATCAAGAATCCGCTCGGTGCTATTCAGCTGCAGACCGGACTGCTCAAACGGAAACTCGACGGGCGGGAGTTCCGTGAATTGGACGTGATGAAAGAGGAGCTTGATCGGATCACACATCTTGTAGACCGGGTGCGGGATTTTTTCAAAGACTCGAAGGGGAACCCGGAGCCAATCGAGCTGCCCGAGTTTATTCATGAGGTTGCGGACCGGCTCGCCGTCGAGGTGACTATTTCAGGACCCGATCAGCAAAAGCATTTCCTGGTGTGGTTCGACCGAGAAAAGTTGCGTTCGGTTTTGGAAAACAGTATTCGAAACGGTTCTGAGAGTATGAACGGCGGTGCTCCGGTTGAGCTCTTTCTCCGGGAGGGAAAGCGCCACATTGAGATCGAAATAGCCGACAGAGGGCCCGGAATAGACGAAGAGGCGAAGGAGAAAATATTTGATCCTTTTTTCACCACAAAGACTACAGGGACCGGGGTAGGTTTGTCCATTGCGAAACGATTTGTGGAGGCGGCCGGGGGGACTATTGCCGTGGAGGACCGAGAAGGGGGCGGTACGAAATTTATAATCAAGTTGAAAAAAGAAAGGGAAAAGCAATGATGCACATCTTGATTGTCGATGATGAAAAGAATATCCGTGCCTCCATTAAAGAATTTCTCTCATTAGAAGGGTTTACTTCCACAGAAGCGGAAAACGGACTTTCCGCCCAAAAACTGCTCCAGGAAGAAGTGTACGACGGTGTCATTATGGACCTTAAAATGCCCGGTCTTACCGGACTCGAACTGCTTACGTGGATGAAAAAAGAAGGGCCGAATATCCCGGTAGTGATGATATCCGCGTTCGGGGACGTCGAAGATGCTGTAACCGCAATGAAGCTCGGTGCTGCCGATTATCTCGTAAAACCGTTTGATCCTGAGGAACTCCTTATGAGAATTACCCAGGCAGTAGAGCGAAATCGGCTCAAAAAGCAGGCGGACCTGCGAACGGAGCGGGAGCATCTGCTCTCCACCGAAGGAACCGATAATCCCCTCCGGAGCAGAAACAGTACCATGATCGAAATCGGAAAGCTCGTAGAGAAGGTAGCCCCCACCGATTCTACTGTGTTGATTACCGGAGAAAGCGGAACGGGGAAGGAAGTCGTAGCGAGGCGCCTCCATCAGCTTTCAAAACGAAAGGACAACCCGTTTATTCCCATCAATCTCGGAGGAATTCCGGACACCCTGCTCGAAAGCGAGTTGTTCGGTTACGAAAAAGGGGCGTTTACCGGTGCGGAGCGGCGTAAAGCAGGGATGTTCGAAATGGCTTCATCGGGAACGCTGTTTCTCGATGAGATCGGAGAGATGCCGGTCCAGCTTCAGGTTAAATTGCTCCGTGTTCTCCAGGAGAGAAAACTGCAGCGGCTCGGAGGGGTCGGCTCGATTCCCATAGATGTACGGATTGTAGCGGCCACCAATAAAAACCTCGAAGAGCAGGTGAAGTCGAAACAATTCCGGGAGGACCTCTTTTATCGGTTACATGTTATCCATATCGAACTGCCCCCCCTGCGGGAACGGGCAGAAGATATCCCTCACTTAGCGGCGTTATTTATAAAGGATATTTCTCAGCGGATCGGCAAGCCGGTCCGCGGTGTTACCGAAGAGGCCCTTGCTGTTCTCACAAACTATCAATATCCCGGGAACATTCGGGAACTCGAAAACATCATAGAGCGGGCAATAATTCTCTGTGACGCGGAAGAGCTGAGTGAAAATGATTTTCCGCTCCAGCGGGAACGGGTCCGGCAGGAACATGGTGAAACACCGAAATCGGTAAAATCCGGCAGCTTGAGGGAGCTCGAACGAGAGGCGGTTGTCAACGCGCTGCTCCGCCATGAGGGCAAACGGCAGCCTGCGGCGGATGAACTCGGAATAACCAGGCGTACGCTCCTTAATAAGATCAAAGAATACGGCATTGAAGCAAAGGAAAAAAGGTAATACTATTAGTGGCGTATGGCCCGAATAAAAGATGAGAAAAAAAGAGCTGCTATTCTTCAAGCTTCTAAGACCCTTTTTTCTCAGAAAGGTTTCTATAATACTTCCATATCCGATATCGTTGACGAGACGGGGCTCCCGGTAGGAACGATTTACACCTATTTTACAAATAAGGAAGAGATTGTTCGTGTTATAATCGATGAAGGATGGCATAATCTCGAATTACGTCTCGAGGAGGCGTTTCGAAATGCAGGGAGTAACGAAGAGAAACTAAAACTCCTCGTAGATGAGTTTCTTCCCAAACTGTTAGGCGATCTCGATCTTATTACGATTCTCTTAGCAGAAGCTGTCAGTTATACCAAAATCGAAGAGAAAATCGATAAACTCGCCGATCTGATTTTTTCCACCATTAAGCCGATGGCCAAATCGAGTCAGCTTTTCAATAAGTTCAGTAAAAATACGATGTACGCCGCTCTCATGGTTTATTTTTTGGGCATTATGAACTCGGTAAAGCTCGCCGAATCCAGTTCCCTCAGTGTATCTGCAGATGATATTATGCATTTCATACGGCAGACCATTGAGAACAATATGAACATCACGTTTTAAACTGCAATACCTGTTTCAACTACAGTGTGTAATCGTTGTAAAAGGCCCGGTTATCTTCTCTGTTTTCTCGAGGAGGGTGTCTCCTGCAAGAACCGCAGTGCTTCCTTGATCGAATCGCTCCAAAAGTCTCCGGGCGGATTGTCGGATGTGCGCTCTTGTAAGAGCAAGCTCGGCGTCCCGTTTCTTCTGCCGCATCCAATCATCTATACCGTAGAGATTTCGTCTAAATCCGATGAACCCTTCGTTCCTCGGTGTGGGGGGGCGGGATTCCTTGCCCACCGTACCGATGATTGCTCTCCGCAACTCCTCATCACCGATTTCGCCTGCCGCTGCGTACTCGAGGGCCTCTCGGAATACCTGTAATGAGGTCCCGACATCGGGATCACGGTACGAAGAGAAATTGAATAACCCCTCCGTAGCATTAGGAGAGCAGGATGCCCCGTATGCACCTCCGGTCATCCTGATATTCTGCCAGAGAAAGCCGGTAGAGAGAAGGTGGGAGAGGACGGAGTCATAGGCGTATTCTTCTCTGTTTATTGACACCCCGTGCAGTGCAAAGCCCGCGTACCCTACCGAGGAAGGGAAGAGCAACCCCTCTTTTAGCGGCCCTTCCGCCGAACTGATTTGCGGTGAAAGCATGCGCGTTTTCCTCTTCCCGGTCCCGGGAAAATCGTTGATAAATGTCTCTAGTTCTTTTATAGCAGGTGAACGCATTGTTTCCGGGCATGTACAGTTGATGAAAAGCCGTTCTTTTCTAAAAAGCCGGCGATGGAGCGGTACAAGGGTTTCCGTGATGGAGTCGAACTCAGCATCGCTTTTTTTACCCAACGAAGACAAAAAAAGAAGCTGGCTGATTCCGCGCCACTGTTCTTCAGTTTCTACCACAGGTGAAAGTGCAGCTCCCGCTCTGAGTGTCGCATACGCGTGCCCCCGCGGAAGCAGGGCGGCGTGCATATCGTTACGCATCTCCCGGACCAGTTCTTTAATGCGGGAGGTGTTTTCCAGTTCAGGTTCCGTGAAAAACCGAAAGACCAAGTTCATCGCTTTGGAAAGATTGTCCTTCAGTGTACGGACCCGGAAGAAGAAAAACCGCCTATAATCCGGCGCTTTTACAAGGTGTGTGGAGGCCTCTAAGGTAAAACCGAATCCGCCGGTACACGTGGATAATTCACGGGCAGTCTGGTCGTAACCGAGCCCCGGGACCCCGGTACTGTAAACGGATTTCCCTAACAGGGGCAGGGCGGAAAGATCTTCCCGGTTTAACGGTCCGATTTCAAAACCGAAGTCGAAGTAGAGTACATCATTCGTAAACATCGGATGTATGTAGACAGGGACATCGGAGACGGTTTCTGTAGTGGTATCAATTGTCCGCACCGTGCGGGGGAGATCATCGATGTGTAAGGACGGTATCTTTTCGAGGTCTTCTGTGGAATCGGGGGTTTTTTGAAAAATATCGAGCAGTTTATTTTCCCGGGCAATCTTTTTTTGGTTTTCTTCAGGATTTGAATTGATCTTTCGCTCGATGAGCTCGGCGCGGCGGCCGGCCCGCTTTTTCGTACATGAAGGGTCCGGTTTAATGATTACAGTGCTTCGGTGTTGATTGCGGATGATCAGAGAATCCAGTAATGCGGCAAAAAACGAGGGGCTCTCTTTGAATTTCTCTTTGATTATCTTCATAGAGTCGTCGAAGAGAAGGGTGCTTTCCGGATCTCCTGTATGGATCCATCCCCGATAGGCCCGGCCCATAAGCCGCAGCCCTAACGGTATGCCTGCAGGGATTTCTCTGTTACGAAACTCCGTCCGGTATATAGCCCCTTCTAATGCGTCCTCCGGTATGCCCTGCGAAACCAAATCCCGCAGTTCCCCGAGTACGAGATCGGTAAACGCACCGCTTTGGTCGGGATTACTCCCCCGTACACCGACTGAAAAGACCGACTCTTTTATGTTCTCGTCGTAGCCGCTTACCGGAGAGAGGTCCTCTCCTATTCCGGAATCAATTATCTTTTTATGGAGCGGGCTGCCCGGATTGCCGAGCAGCGTCTCACTGAGTATTTCCATACCGAGGGCCGTGACAGTGTCCGTTATGTCATTGCAGAGCCAATTAATCGAAATTGTGGTCTTGTTCTTTGAAGGCCCGTCTTCGGCAACGGGATACCCTTTAACCAGTGTTATTGGTTTTTGCCACTGTTTCTCGGGCGGAATCGAGGCTTCGACCTCCCGTGCGGTAAATGAAGCGAGAAAATGGCTGTCGAGAAAATCGAGGTATGTTTCCGTATCGATATTTCCGTAGAGAAACAGATAACAATTTGAAGGATGGTAGTACGTTCTGTGGTAATCGAGAAACTGTTCATAGGTGAGTTCGGGGATTTGATCGGGGTCTCCGCCGGAATCGAACCGGTACGGCGAATTGGTAAAGAGACTCCGGTACGACCATTCCCCTACGATCGATTCGTGGGAGGAATAGTTACCCCGCATTTCATTATAGACAACTCCGGTAATAAACGGATTGTCATTCTCTCCTAAAACAAGCCGGTGGCCTTCCTGTAAAAATATCTCTTTTCTTAAGAGCGGAAAGAAAACCGCGTCTCCGTCTACGAGCATCATATTGAACAGATCTTTTCGGTTAATACTGCTTGCCGGGTAAATCGTTTTGTCCGGGTAGGTCATCGCGTTGAGAAACGTTTTCATGCTCCCCTTTATCAATTCGATAAACGGGTCTTTTACCGGAAACCTCTCAGATCCGGAGAGGACGGAATGCTCGATGATATGCGTTACCCCGGTGTTGTCCGGAGGAGGGGTCTTGAATCCGAATGAGAACAGGTTTTCCTCATCTTCGTTAAAGAGATGGTACACTCTGCATCCTGTCGCCGTATGTTTGAGATGTATTCCAATGGAGCGGTATTCGGGGACGGACCGCACCGAGAGGACATGAAATCCGGCGTAGGAATCTCCCGGCTTGAGTGTAGGAGGTCCTCTCATTGAGTAGGTTCCCCTTCCGGAGCAGGTTGCGCCGCAAGGGACACGGCACCGGAGAAAAAAACGGCCGCTATCAGGAATAAATGGGATATATAGTTTATCATACGCCTCCTCTCTCTGTAGCATTCTATTCAGCTTTTGTAAAATATGCTAAAACCAGTAAAAAAAGGAAAGCGTTTTCTATATGAGTTTTTTACTAAACAAAGAAATTCTCTCATTACGGCAGCATATCATCACTGCGATACGCACTTTTTTTATTGAAAGAGGACATCTCGAACTATCGACACCGGAGTTGGCACCATACTTTATTCCGGAATCAACGATCAAACTCTTCCGGACCCGGTATGTATCTGCAACTGATACGGAACAGGCTCTGTTTTTGCTTCCGTCGCCCGAATTGTGGCACAAGCTGCTCTTGTCCGAAGGGATCGGCAGCACCTTTGAGCTGTGTAAATGTTTCAGAAACAGTGATGCGTGCGGAGCACACCATAATGCGGAGTTTACCATGCTGGAGTGGTACACCGTGGATACGGGATATATCGAATCGATCGGGATAACGGAGAGACTCTTCGATGTACTATCGCCGTTTTCCCGGATAGAGTGCCGCACACCGTTTGAAAGAGTTTCGGTAGACGAACTGTTCCAACGTGTGATAGGACGCGGTCTTGCCGATCTAACAGACCGAACGGAACTCGCCCGGGCATGCAGATCGGAAGAAATCTTTGTAAGTGCCGAAGAGTCCTGGGAAGAACTCTACCACAAGCTCTTTCTGACCAGAGTCGAGCCTGAGATTCCCAAAGACCGGCCTGTGGTCCTCTACGATTATCCGGCCCGGGTCAACTGTTTGGCAAAGCGGATCGAGGGAACTGAATTGTGTCAACGGTGGGAGCTGTATGCAGGGGGGATGGAGTTGGCAAATTGTTTTACGGAAGAGACCGATCACGCGGCGGTCCTTCGCTATATAGAGGAGGAAAAGCGGCGACTCCCGGAACATCTGCAAGCACAGATAAGCGAGGACTTTGTGAACGCTTTTACCGGAGATTTTCCGCGCTGTTCCGGGGTCGCATTGGGAGTAGACCGGCTTCTTATGTATCTTGCAGGTGTTGATTCGATTGATGAGGTTTTATTGTTTCCATTTTCTTCGTTTTTTTAAGCACAGATTAGTGGTACAAAGCTTGTTGCTAAAATTAAAAAAAAATGACGAACAGGTCAAAGTACATCGGTATACCCGAGCCTCGAAAGTGCTGCCTCTGCTGCTGAGGCCTCATCCCAGGGGATGACCGTATTGCTGTAGATAATACTCTGCTCATGGCCTTTCCCTAACAGCAGCACTGTATCGTCGGGGCCGGCACAGGCAAACGCTTTCCCGATCGCCTCGCCCCGGTCCGGTATAAGAAACAGATCGACGCCCTCTGTTTTCGAAGGGCAACCGGCCGCTATATCCTGCAGAATGGCCCGGGGCTGCTCTCCTCTGGGGTCCTCATCGGCGAGAATGACGATGTCCGCCCATTCGCAGGCAATGGAGCCTTGAAGGGTGCGCTTTTCTCTGTCCCGCTCTCCGGCGGAGCCGAAAAGAACAATAAGCTTCCCGCGGCAGCTTTTCTTTATCTCGGGTAGCAGTTTCGAGAAAGAACCGGGGGTGTGGGCGTAATCGATGATGACGGTAAAAGGCTGTCCTCTCCTTATACTGGTCATTCGCCCCGGAGGGGGAAGACAGGAGGAGAGAAGTGCGGCAATTTCTTCCGGCTGTCCGCCGGTTGCTTTTATCACCGTAAGCAGTGCGGCGAGACTATTTTCGATGTTGACCTGCCCGGGAAGCGGTGCGGCCGCCCGCACGCGTGTATTCCCGCAGATAAGGCGAAATCTGCTTCGGTCGGGGAGAAGTTCGATCTCATCGGCAAAGAGATCGGTTGCCGGGTCTTTGAGGCTGTAACTGTACACAGGTGCTGATGCGGCCTCTCGAAAATAAAAAGCGTGGGGGTCATCCGCGTTAACTACCCCGAACGGTCCGCTTTGTCGGGAGCGTGCGTTTGTACCGGTGTCCCGGCTGCGGTCGAGGGAACGGAAGAGCTCGGCCTTATCGTGGCGGTACTGTTCGAACGAACCGTGAAACTCGAGATGTTCGTGAGAAATGTTGGTAAATACTGCCGTGTTGAAAAAAATTTCTCCAAGCCGGTTGTTTTTTGCCGAGAGTCCGTGGGACGTTGCTTCGATTACGGCGTACTGTTTTCCGTTGTCCGCCATGGTGCGTAGAATTCTTTGAATATCCACAGCTTCGGGGGTCGATTGGCGCAGTTTGTTCTTTTCCGCTTCTTTTCCGGTTTGCATTTGGACTGTGGATATAAATCCGGCGGAGAAACCGGATTTTTCAAGCAGCTGTTGGATGAGATACACCGTCGTGCTCTTCCCGTCCGTACCCGTTACCCCGATAACGGTAAGCTCACGTGAAGGATGATCGTAAAACGAAGCTGCAATCGGTGCCATGTCCGTGCGGGGATTACCGGTGCGAATATACGTGATGTCTCGGTGATACCGGTGAAGCGGTTTTGAATGGATAACGGCCCTTGCTCCCCGCGCACGTGCTTCTTCGATATACCGGTGTCCGTCGGTGTGCAGCCCGGAGAGGGCGAAAAAGAGGGCCCCTTCGGTTACATTTCGTGAATCGTAGGCAAGAGAGGTTATGTGTGTATCGAGCGGTCCGCGGGATTCGATACTGTTGCTGTTAGCCAATAAAGTTGATACTCTTTTTTTTATCACCTGCGCATAGTAGCAAAGGGACCGTGGTTCTGCAAGATATCGACTTTTATCACCCCTATCTCACCTCGCACATTATCGCCTATATCGGAAATAAGCGCGGTCTGCTTCCCCTTATCTATCGTGCAGTTACACGGTGTGTGTCCGACCCCCACAAGAAACCCGCTTTCCTCGACCTATTTGCAGGGAGCGGGGCGGTATCGAAGCTTGCCAAATATCTCGGGTTTTCTGTTGTGTCTAATGATTGGGAGGTATACTCCTGGATACTCATGAATGCTTTTGTCGGTATCGATAAGGCTGATCTCGAGAATATGTACCGGGAAAAAGGCGGCATCGAGGAGGTGCTTCGGTATCTCAACTCACTTCCCCCGCCTCCTTTGGAAGAACAGTATATTGCCCGTTATTACGCTCCGGAGGAAGAAGACCCTCAAAAGGCAGACTACAGGAGGGAGCGGCTCTTTTATACACGGGAAAACGGACTGCGTATTGATGCGGTCCGCAATGAGATCGAACGGCTCTATCCGGAGCCTCTTTTCCCCGTCGGGGCTGTTGATGCCGCCCCCCAGTTGGTCCGGCCCCTCTCGCGCCGGGAAAAGGAAAAACAGCTGTTGATTGGGTTATTGCTCTACGAAGCTGCGACCCATACGAATACTTCGGGAGTGTTTAAGGCGTACCACCGGGGGTTCGGGGGCTACAGCGGGGATGCCCTTTGTCGGATCCTCGCTCCGGTACAGCTCGAATATCCGGTGCTCGTCGATTCTTCTTCACCCTCTCGTGTTGTCCGGTCCGAGGCGTCTGCTTTGGCCCGCAGGCTCCGGGAGACGGGGGAGGTCCCGGTTATAGCCTACATCGACCCGCCGTACAATCAGCACCAATACGGCAGTAACTATCACTTATTGAAAACGATCGCTTTGTGGGACAAGCCGGCCGTTGATAACAGCCGTAGTGCCGACGGACGGTTTACCCGTAAGGCTGCGATCAGAGAAGATTGGACCGATACGCGGTCCGCGTATTGTTACCGGGGAAAAGCCCGCCGAGCATTCGAGGAGCTTCTCGAAAACCTGGAAGCGGAGTATCTGCTTATAAGCTACAGTACGGAAGGGATTATCCCGTTCGAAGAATTGAAGGAGATGTGCGCAAAGAAGGGAAAACTGGATATTGTTACTAATGAGTACACCACATACCGGGGAGGCAAGCAGAGTATTACCCGACTCAATCGGAACATCGAGTTCGTCCTCATCGTCGATACACACCGGAGCTCCTTACAGGCGGACCGTACTAAAATTGATGCACTGTTACACCGGAAACGGGTCGGCAATCTGCTAAAACGGGCATTCCGTTTTTCGTCTTTAGTCGAAGAGTTTGAAGTGGATGAGAAAAATGGTACCGTCTCTACTGAAATAGAAGGGCAGCGCATTGTTCTTTCCACAGATGATTTCTTCCGACTGCGCTGTACCACTGCCTTTGAGGAACTCGACACACCCGTACTTACTGCCCTCGAGGCCAAACTCAACCGTTGTATCTGCAATGACAAAATCGAAGAGCTCGAAGAACTCTTTATACGGATCGAGCAGAACGGATTCAACCCCCTCTATTTTGTACGGATGGTCCCCCATACTCTTAAAAAATTGGCCCATAAGAAATACCGAAAAGAGTTCGAACAGTGGCTTGCGAGAACGAAACTGTTACAGGAGACGGCCCCGGAGCTTTATGCGAAGATTGAAAATAAGATCGACGCACTCGAGACGGTAGCAGAAAAACGGTTTTCCTAAAAAATTATTGCAAATCTATCCGGGTATAGTAAGATTAATGTATGAATCCCGGCGAGTGGTATAAACAGTTCGGTTCTTCGATGAGCAGTACCTACTACGAGCTCCTCGAGATAATCGGCGAGGAGATGCTTCGGGTAGAAGTGTTTGAATACAACGAAGCGCTGCAGAAAGTTATCCGGCAGGAGGTAACGCTCTTTTCCGCAAAAGAGTGGATGGAAGAAGTGCTCAAGAACAACATCTACCAGATACCCCGGGAGCAGGTCCCCTTTATTATGCCGGTTTAAACCGGTCCGGCGTGCAGGCAATAAAAAAGCCCGGGCCGAAACCCGGGCGTTTTTTACTACTGACTACGTAACAGGTAAACCCGTGTTGGTAGTACCTGCCGTACTTATCAGCCCCCCTCCTGATCGTGGAGGAACCGAAAGTAATCCATGTCGGTTGTAAGGGTCTTTCTAAACTTGGGCATCATCCGTTTGTACGATTCGATAGAACGCCAGAATTCGAAAAACTCCTCGTCCTGCTGGTACGATTCCGCGTAAATCCGGGTCGCTTCCGCGTCGGCGGTACCCTTGATTTCCTCTGCCGTTTCATAGGCTTGAGAGAGAATGGTCTTTTTCTCACGCTCTAAATTACCGAGCCATTCCGCTTTCTTTCCTTCACCGTAGGAACGGAACGCTTCCGCTATCCGGTTTCGTTCCTTGATCATCCGTTGATACACGCTTTCGGTCAGATCATCGGAATAGCGAATTTGCCGGATAATGATATCGACGAGCTCGATGCCGTACTGGGGAGTGGTCTCGGCGGCACGATTGTACATCTCTTGGGATATCTGCGATCTTCCGGTCCTGATCGTTTCATAGGTGGTATCGGTTTGGGTAAGTTCGCGGAGTTCTTCGATCCCCCCTTCTTCTACTTCCGCTTCCTGTTCCGCCTGCTGCTGGTAGACATCTTTACGCTCTATTTCATTGATGATATTAGTGTTTCTCACTGCTTCCCGGAGAGGATAACGGGCGATAATGGTCCTGACGGAACTGTCGATAACGTCGTCGAGACGTCCGTACCCTTGTTCCAGGGTCGTTACCGCTTCGTAGAACAGCTGCGGGTCGGATATTTTCCACCTCGCCGTGGCGTCCACCCAGATAAACTGCTGTTCTTCCGTGGGGATCCGCTGGGCCGCTCCGTCCCAGGAGATGATTTTCTTCGGATACTTGACCACATTGTCAATCAAAGGTGATTTAAACTTCAGCCCCGCGTCCGTAGAGACCGAGACGATCTTTCCGAATCGGGTGACGACCGCCTGTTCTCCTTCCTGGACGACGTAAAACGGTCCGAGAAGGAGGAATATAATTAGGACGATTGCTATTATGACTAAAATCGTTATTAGTTTTTTCATTGGGTGCCTCCTTGCGTCGTCCCGCCTTCGGTACTACTCTGTCCCTGGAGTGTGTTGTTTCCGAGGGCTTTAAGCGGGAGGAAGTTGTCGAGGTTCTTGTCTATGATGTCCGTCCCTTCATCGGTTTCGAATACATCTTCTATCATTTCGATATAGAGTCTGGTCCGGGTCACCTCCTGTGAGCTCCGGTACTCTTCGAATACCGAGTTGAATCTGGCCACATCACCTCTGGCCTGGTTGACCCGCTCCGCGGCATATCCTTCCGCGTTTTGTACGATCTGCTTGGCCTGTCCGCTCGCTTTGGGGATTTCGGAGTTGTACTGCTGTTTCCCCTCGTTTATAAGCCGGTTCATGTCCTGGATCGACTTATTGACATCTTCGAACGCGTCCTGGACCGACCCTTTAGGGGGAACAATATTTTGAAGTTTTACCGTAACAACATTTATTCCGAGCTTATATGAGCCGAACGTGTTATTCATCTGATCCTGGGCTTTAATCTCGATGTTGGCCCGTTCGGAGCCCATCGCGTCGAGTATCGATCTGTCTCCCACGAGCCGGTTGACCACGGATTGACTGATGTCCCGGATCGTTTTTTCCCTGTTCTGCACGTTAAACAGCCACGCTTTCGGGTCGATGATGCGGTACTGGATGATCCATCCGACATCGACGATATTGAGGTCTCCGGTAAGCATGATAGACTCTTCCGGATAATCTCCCGGAGAGTACGTCGTGTTAATTCCCGCCCGTTCGGTCCTAAACCCGAAGGCCAGAGTATGCACTACCTGGGTGGGGACATTGTAGTTTTTTTCGATCCCGAAGGGCATCTTTGCGTGGAGCCCCGGACCCGCGATACGGTTAAACCTGCCGAATAAAAGCACTACCGCCTGTTCAGTCTGATCTACGACGAAAAACATCGACGTGAGCAAGGCTATGGCGACGATAATCGCTATAATGATTATAATTAGCCGCGGTTTTACCGTAAACGGCTTCTTGCTTGGCGTAACATCATGTTCGGACATAGCGCCTCCTTTTCTATTATTTGTATGATAAGGGTACTCATCACGGGAGATCAAGTCAAGGACAATCGCACCCCGTTTTTGCTCCGAGGAGATTCTCTTGACAGGGTGAAACCCGAATCCTTATAGTGGACAGGTTATGAAAAAAAGACTGATTACTTCCGCGCTCCCCTATGTAAACAACATCCCCCATCTCGGTAATCTGATCCAGGTACTCTCAGCGGATGTGTTCGCCCGGTTTTGCCGCTTACGGGGATATGAAACACTGTACGTATGCGGGACGGATGAGTACGGTACTGCGACCGAGACCAAGGCCCTCGAAGAGAGGATAACCCCGAAGGAACTGTGTGACCGGTATTATACTGTGCACACCGATATTTATAACTGGTTTTCGATTTCATTCGACCGGTTCGGCAGGACTTCGACTCCGAAGCACACCGAAATTACTCAGGGCATTTTCAATAAACTCGATGAAAACGGCTATATCACCGAGCAGACGACCGAACAGCTCTACTGCGGCCGGTGCGATCGTTTCTTAGCAGACCGCTATGTCCGGGGGACCTGTCCCCACTGCGGCTACGAAGAGGCGAGGGGGGACCAGTGCGAGCAGTGCGGAAAACTGCTCGACCCGGTGGAGCTTGTGGGCCCCCGCTGCGGGGTGTGCGGCGGAAGCCCGGAGATGAGAGAGACGAGCCATCTCTATGTCGATCTTCCCGCAATTCTGCCGAAACTGCAGAAGTGGATCGATGAAAAGTCTGTAGAAGGGTTCTGGGCCCGTAATGCCGTCCAGATGACCCAGGCCTGGATCCGAGACGGGCTTCGCCGGCGGTGCATCACCCGCGATCTTAAATGGGGAATTCCGGTCCCGAAAGAGGGGTTCCGGGACAAGGTGTTCTACGTTTGGTTCGATGCTCCGATCGGCTACATCTCCATTACGGCGAACCACACCGACGAATGGGAGAAGTGGTGGAAGGACCCCACAGAGGTGGAGCTGTTTCAGTTTATCGGGAAAGACAACATTCCCTTTCACACTGTTGTTTTTCCAAGCTCTCTCTTAGGGACCGGCGAGCCGTGGACCACTTTGTATCACATGTCTTCTACCGAATATATGAACTATGAAAGCGGCAAGTTTTCCAAGAGCAAAGGGGTGGGAGTGTTCGGCAACGACGTAAAGGACACCGGTATCCCCTCCGATGTATGGCGGTTTTACATCTATTATGTCCGCCCGGAGAAGGCGGATTCTCTTTTTACCTGGAAGGATTTCCAGATAAAAGTAAATACCGAGCTCATCGGAAACCTCTCCAATCTGGTAAACCGTACGCTTACCTTCGTAAGCCGTTTCTACGACGGAGAAGTACCCGGGGCCGGAGATGCCGGCGCGGGCGGAATCGACTTGGAATTGGCCAAGAAAAGCGCCCAATTCTGGGAAGAGGCGGGCCGTTTCGAGGGTGCAATCACCGAGATGCTGGAACGTGGCGAACTGAGGGAAGGATTCAAACAGCTGTTTGCCTTAGCGGCAATGGGCAATAAGGCCTTCCAGGACGGACAGCCGTGGAAAGAGCGTAAGGAGCGGCCGGAGAGAGCCTCGGTACTTATAAGAGATCTGGTATACCTGGTAAAAGATTTAGCAATTCTTATGGGGCCGTATTTGCCGACGACAGCGGAGCGGATACGGAAGTTTTTAGGCTTGACCGGACTCCGCTGGGACGATCTCGGAAAACTCGAAGGGCTGTCTACGATCGGGAAACCGAACATCCTTTTCCGGATATTGGAAGACGATCAGATAGAAAACTTGAGGTTGCGATTTTCCGGGACCCAAAAAGAGAGGAAAGAGAAAATGGAACAAGAAAAAGAGATATCACTGGAAAAACAGTTTGCAGAGAGAGTTTCGCTAAAAGTAGCGAAAATCACCGACGTCCAACGCCATCCCCAGGCGGACAAACTTTACCTCGAAACGATCGATGTAGGGAACGGCGAGATACGGCAGATCGTTTCCGGGCTTGTCCCGTATTATACAGAGGAAGAGCTCCTCGACCGGAACATCATCCTCGTTGAAAACCTCAAACCCGCGAAACTGCGGGGCGAGAAAAGCGAGGGGATGTTGTTGGCAGCGGAAGCACCTGCTGAAGAAGACCCCCCGGAAGGACCCGCATCCGCTCCGCATCCTTCCCATATCGAAGTACTGTTTGTCGATCATGCCTCACCGGGAGATGCGGTTGTCCTCGAAGGAGAGGAACCGTCGACCGGGGAAACTGCCGGCGAAGGACCTATGACAAAAAAGCGCATTAAAATCGATGAGTTTTTTGAAATGCCGCTTACCGTTAAAAACAATACCGTGTACGTGGGCAGTACGCCACTGGTGTGTAACGGGAAACCGATAACCACCGAATCGATTGATTCCGGGAAAGTGGGGTAAGTGATTTCCGGTTTTACACTCACCAGTGCGGCCCTCAGTGAGATCGACAACCATAGTGTGTTGCTGCAAACCGGATTTTGGGCCGCGGTAAAATCTTTGAGCGGGCAAACGCCTTTTGCGTTCCACCTCTCACACCCTCAAATCGGAGAGAACATACCGTTTTTGGTACTGGTACGTAAGCTCACAAAGAGACTCTCTCTCGCCTACGTTCCCCATGGGCCGCTGCTCTCATCATCGTTTGAGGATGGACCTTTCGCCCCGTTCCCCGCTGCCGGCCCGACAGCCGGAGAAGAGCTGCTTGTAACGTTGTCCAAGCAGCTTCGAGAGTATCTGCCGAAGAGTACGGTTTTTATCCGCTACGATCTTCCCTGGCTAAAAAGTACGATCGGACCGTCTTTTAGAAAGCCGCTGCGCAAAGCGGCAGCTGCTATTCAACCGGAGAGTACCGTCATTGTCGATATAGCACCTAATGAGGATGATATTCTCGCTGCGATGAAATCGAAGACCCGATACAATATAAAACTTGCCTCTCGAAAAGGTGTAACCGTGCGGGAAGCCGAACCTGGAGAGCTTCCCGAATGGTACAAATTGTACGAGGAGACCGCGCGTCGGGACCGCATTACGATCCATGATTTCGGGTATTATAAGGAACTGTTCGTACTTGCCGAATCGTATCGAGGGGCGCCGGAGTTGGGGCTTCTGTTTGCAGAGTTGGAAGGGGAGCTCCTCGCCGGTATTATCGTCTGCTTTCACAACAAAGGGGCCACCTATCTCTACGGGGCCTCTTCGAGCGAGAAGCGGAACGTTATGCCCAATTATGCTCTTCAATGGAGGGCGATGGAATTGGCAAAAGAGAGGGGGTGTTTATGGTACGATCTGTTCGGCATCCCCCCGCATGCGGAAAAAGGCCATCCCCTGCACGGCCTGTACCGGTTCAAGACCGGATTCGGAGGCTCTGTGCTGCACAGGCCGGGATGCTGGGACGTGCCGTTAAAACCCGCCCTCTACAGCGGCTATAGAGCCGCTGAGCAGGCGAGAAATTACTATTATAAAACGGTCCGGAAACGGTAGCGGTACACGCCGAAACTATTTTTTTTAGAGATTCTTAACAATTGTTTTAAATTGGTTTCCGCGATCGAATTCATTGCGGAACAACTCGAAAGATGCACATCCCGGGGAGAAAAGGACGATATCGTTCGGCCTAGCCGCTGAGGCGGCGGCAGTAACCGCTTCTTCGAGCGTATTACAGAGAGTGAATTGCGAGACGCCGTTCTGCCGGAAATAATCGACCATTTTCTCGGTAGCACTTCCTTTGAGAAGAACGAACTGTTTGATGTTTGCAGGCAGGTCCGAGAATACTTCGAAATGTAAGTTTTTGTCCGTACCCCCGGCGATGAGTATGACCGGCCTGGAAAAACTGGCTGCCGCTTCGACAGTTGCCTCGGGAATGGTAGCGGCGCTGTCATTGATGTAGGTAACTCCGCCTTTATCACCGAGAGGTTCGAGCCTGTGCTCGATTCCCCGAAAGTGAGCGAGCCGCGCCGCAATTTTTTCCGGTCCCATGCCGAAAAGCCGGCAGATACACGCCGCACAGAGGAGGTTTTTACGGTTGTGGTTTCCGGGTAGGGAGAGTTCCGACGGCAGTATCTTCTCGACAGTACCGTCCCGGTTTCTGAACCGGCCGTTGTTCTCATCCAGCCATCCCCCCATAGCATCAGCCGACAGCGGAGAACCCGAGAAATAGATGATTTTTCCCCGCGTTTCAGAAGCGAACCGTGGTGTGACCGGGTCATCGTAGTTTAAGAGCGTAACATGGTCTTTAGTCTGCTCTCGGTAGATGTACGATTTGTCTTTTATGTAGTCCTCCATAGAGGAATAATGGTCTAAGTGGTCGGGAAGAATGGTGGTAATGCAGGCGATTTGCGGCTTTAATACCCCTTTATCTTTCAAGTCTCCTAGTTGCCAGGAGGAAATTTCTAAAACCACCGGATGGCCGCTGTATTTTTTACCGGTAAAAGAAGGGTCTTCCAAGAAAAGCAGAGGAGATATCGTAATATTCCCGCCCAAACGGGTCCCCGGAAAGCTGCTTTCGAGCGCTGCGGCGGCAGCGGACGCAGTAGTTGATTTACCTTTACTCCCGGTTATGGCGATCACCGGGCGCTCATTGATGGAGAGAAATACGGAGAGATCGGTTTCCACTCGTTTTGCATGTTTGAGATAGGGAGAGTGAGCCGGAACGGCGGGGTTCTTTACGACCAGGTCCGCCTCGGTAAAATCACCTGTCTCATGGCGTCCTAACACATAGCGGAGGGGAAGATCGGACAATTTTTCGATGGAAGGAGCAAGCTCCTCGCCGCTTCGAAGGTCCGTTACCGTGACATCGGCCCCTCCGGTTGCGAAAAACCGGGCCGATGCAGCTCCTCCCCCGTGCAGACCCAGCCCCATGACCGTAACTTTCATCCCGCGTATCTCGTTGCGGTCAAACCTCAACCATGTACTCCTTCATGTCCTGATCGTTGAGATACCGTTTAATGGTTAGTGAGTCCATAAGATCGTTCCATTGAGCGGGAACGGTCGCTTTCATCTCCTGAAATGTTTCCAGTTTTTCATCGAATTCGTTTTGACGGAGACCATCCTGGATTTTTTCGATTTTTTCTTCGACGAATTTGAGTGCTTTGAATAGATTAACGACGTGCTTTTTTCTCGATTCGGGAGAAAGGTCGATGAGAGAATGGCAAATCGTCTTGAATTTGCATACGAACGGATAATACGGGTATGTCCGCATTCCCCAGGGGAGAAACAGCTTTGAGAAGAATTTGGTCAATTCCGAATCCATCCAGATACCTTGTACGAAGTACCCCCTGCCGGTCTCTCCTATCCATGTCTGTGATATCGTCTGCTTTATTTTAAAAGCCTGAACTCTTCCCTCTTTGAGGATCACTTCTTCCAGCGGGATGAGGTCCGCCTCGAGGAACAGACGGTTTGTGCGGTATTCGGGGGTCGTATCGTTGGTCCCCCGCTTTATTGTCTTACCTTCGAACGTTTTATGGATAAGATTGAGCCGCAGCAGATAGAGGAACTGATTGTCCTCCGCTCTATATATTTGGAAAAAACAGGGACGGTGAATCTCTCCCGGATCAAAGAAATAGGTCAGACCTTTGAATACCTGCGGGACCATCGGAATAAGCGGTTTTAAAAAATTGCGGAGTGTTGATATATACTCTTTTGTAGGCTGCTTTTGTTTAATATCATGATGGATCGGGAAGTGGGGGACGGTAAATGTTTCATCGAGGTTGATAAAAAACTCTTCATTTTGATTGAAATGGTGAGTGACCGGTTTATGCTCATCACCAATGCTTTTGATCATTTGGTTTATAGCAGCATCGGTATAGTGAACCCAGATTACACCCTGTACTTCTTCCATAACACTATGCTACTATACCGATTAATTATAGCTTTACGCAACCTACTTGACGTTATTATTTTATACAAGCATAATAACCGGTCTTGAGTTAGCCGGTTTCGCTTCCTTGTGAAAAATAATTCAAACTGCTATATATTCTATATAAAGGAGATAACAGCAAGTGCCGTGCGGTAGAAAAAGAAAAAGACACAAAATTGCGACACACAAAAGAAAAAAAAAGCTGAGAAAGAATAGACATAAGAAGAAATAACCTTCGAAGGTAAAAAGTGTCTTGTAAGACTCTTTTAGCAAAAAAAATACGCCTAGTTCTCCTTCTCTTTTATCTCACAGCTGTTTTTATTCAGTTCGGGGCCGGAGAGAGTCTGTGGAACTCTCAGTTTGAAGGGTATTATGCTGAAAAACAGTCACTTACTCCCGGCGAACTATTTACTGTAGTAATTGATAGTGAATCCGGCATCGAGTATGAAGCGTCACGGAGCGGAGATAAGGAACTGGTTTTGCAGTTTACAGGAGGCGGCGGTGGAGGGGACATGTTCTCGTTCCTTCCCGATATGAGAAGCTCCCGTAACGAGGTGACCGGCGGGGACGAGTCCTATTCTCTCCGGACGGAACTGGCTGTCCGGGTCCAGGAAGTCGATGATAACGGCAACGGATTCATCCAGGGCACCCGTACCGTAACCCTGCAGGGAGCGGCCCAGTCGGTCACCGTAAGCGGCTGGGTAACCTCTTCGGCAATCAGCGAAGACCGCAGGATTTCATTTAACCACATCACCGATTCGAGATTTACCTACCGTAGTTTCCTTGCCTCCGAACGGCCCGTATTAACGGAAGATGATATACGTGAGATCGTCACTCGCGCCGAGGAGGGGGAAGAACAACCGCCCGAAGAACAGCCTTTAGCGGGGCAACCTGCAGGGGAACAACCTGAGGCCGAACAGCCCGAGACGCGGGGCGGATACACCCTCATCGACGAGAAAAAAATGGAACTGCTTCTCTACTATATGAACAGTTTCCTCGATTTATTATTTGAAACAGGCGGAAATTGATATGAAACAGCACACCTCGCTTCTTTCGCGAATCCAATCACCGGAGATTCTGCGTACTTTGACCGATGAGCAGCTGCCCCGGCTGGCTGCGGAGCTCCGTGAAGAAATAATCAACGTAGTAAGTACTAACGGCGGGCATCTCGCTTCGAATTTGGGGACAGTTGATCTTACTATCGCTCTCCATTCCGCTTTCGAATCTCCAAAGGACAAACTGATTTGGGATGTAGGGCATCAATGTTATACCCATAAATTGCTGACCGGACGGCAGGAGCGGTTTTACACCATTCGGCAGAAGGACGGGTTGAGCGGGTTCCCCAAACGGAGTGAGAGCAGGCATGATGTCCTCGATACGGGCCACTCCTCGACTTCCCTTTCCGCCGGTCTTGGAATATTGGTAGGGCAGCAGCTTTTGGGAAAAGAGGGAAGGGTCGTTGCTGTTATCGGCGACGGAGCGCTTACCGGCGGTATGGCCTTCGAAGCGCTCAATAACATCGGCCATCTTCAAAAAGACCTTATCATCATCCTCAATGACAACAATATGTCCATAGCTCCGAATGTCGGGGCCCTCTCTTCTTACTTGAGCCGGCTCATAGCTACCAATTTCTACCAGGACATCCGTAATAAAATCGATTCGACCATCAAAGGTATTCCGTATTTCGGATTAAAACTGTTCCACATGGTGGCCCGGTTAAAAAAAGGTCTCAAAGCTGTCTTTTTCAAGGAAAATATATTTGCCGACCTCGGGTTCGAGTATGTCGGGCCGATCGACGGTCACAACATTCCCCTCATGATTTCGGTTTTTAAAAACGTAAAACAGCTCCATAAGCCGATCGTGGTCCATGTTGTGACTAAAAAAGGGAAAGGCTATGAGCACGCGGAGGGTGATCCCGCCCTCTATCACGGCGTCTCGCCTTTCTCTATTGTAGACGGAAAAATCGACAAAAAGGACGCCCTCACTTTTACCGAAGCGTTCTCCAAATCTCTGCTACATCACGCAGAAAATGATAAAAGAATCGTGGCAATTACCGCGGCAATGACCAAAGGGACCGGACTCTCTCTTTTCGAAACCAGGTACCCGGACCGCTTCTTCGATGTCGGTATTACCGAGCAGCACGCGGTAACGTTTGGTACAGGGTTGGCCCTTTCAGGGATGAAACCGGTTGTAGCACTATACTCTACCTTTATCCAGCGGGCGATCGACCAATTTATCCATGATGTCGCCCTGCAGAAACAGCCGGTGGTGTTCGCACTCGACCGAGCGGGCCTTGTCGGCAGTGACGGAGATACCCATCAAGGGGTCTACGATGTCCCTCTTTTGAGAAGCATCCCCGGTGTTACGATTACTGCTCCCGGATCGATGGAGGATATGGAACAGCTGTTCGATTACGGGGTAAAGCTGGAAACACCCTTTGTTATCAGGTATCCGAGAGACGTCTGTCTCTCATTTCCGGAGACTTCATCTCCCGTGGAGGCGGGCAGGGGTGTGTTCCTGCGCAAAGACGGTAACCGGACTCTGCTTATCGGTGTGGGCGCTCTTCTATCACAAACAATCAATGCCGCCGACCGGCTGAGCAGAGAAAAAACCGGCACCGATGTGTATGACCTGCGGTTTATCAAACCGCTCGACGAAGATTATCTGCTCCAAGTCCTCTCTTCGTATCAAACCGTTTTTTGTTTCGAAGACGGTGCGGAGCAGGGCGGTATCGGCGAGCACATCATGCAGCTGTGTAAAAAGCACCGGCTTCCGGTAGATTTCCGATGCAGAGGGGTCCCCGATACGTTCGTTGAGCATGCAACCCGGAGTCAGCTTCTCAGCGCTTGCGGTCTCGACGGGGCTTCTCTAGCGTTGTATGTACAATCCGTACTCCACGAGCAGGGCCGCGGGAAGCAGTTTCATCTAATAGAGAAAGCCGCAGAAAGCTAAACTCCTATGCAACAAAAATCCAACAACAATCGTGAGAAACGGATTCTCGTTATCAATTGCGGGAGTTCCTCGTTAAAATATGAAGTTTTTCTTATGCCGAGTAGAAAGAGTCTCGGCAAAGGGTTTGTCGAACGTATCGGAGAGGAAACCGGACTCGTCCATCAGAGTTCAATCCATGGCGAATACGAAAAAGAGGAGTCGGTCCCCGATCACAATCGGGCCATGGAGCTCGTCCGGGATGTACTTACCGATGAAAGGAGGGGTTTCCTCCATGATTTCGATGAAATCGACGGGATCGGACACCGGGTCGTACACGGAGGAGAGGAGTACTCATCGTCGGTTGTTATCACCGAAGATGTAAAAAAAGCCATTGAAAAAAACATCGAACTCGCCCCTCTGCACAACCCTGCTAATCTGACCGGAATCGAGGCGATTGAATCACTCCTGCCGAAAAAGGGACAGGTAGCGGTATTCGATACGGCGTTTCATCAAACCCTCCCCCCTGCAGCCTACCTCTACGGCATCCCCCGGGAACTGTACGAGAAGTACCGGATACGGCGGTATGGTTTTCACGGCACCAGTCACAGATTCGTTTCTACCGAAGCGGTACAGCTGATGAAGCGGTCCATCGACAATACGAATGTGATTTCGTGCCATCTCGGCAACGGTGCTTCCATAACTGCTATTGCTCACGGACGTTCTATCGACACCTCGATGGGATTCACTCCCTTAGAAGGGCTGGTCATGGGGACCCGTTCCGGCGACCTCGACCCTGCGATCGTCCTCTATCTCTTGGAACGGGGCTACACCCATGAGGAGCTCGGGGAGATACTTAATAAGAAGGGCGGACTCCTCGGCATATCGGGCATTTCCAACGACCTTCGGGACATCGAAGCGGCAGCGGAACGGGGGAACAAACATGCCGTCGAAGCGCTTGAGGTGTATGCATACCGTATTCGAAAATATATCGGAGCATATGCGGCAAATATCGTTAAGACCGATATTCTTGTTTTTACCGGGGGCATCGGACAGCACGGGACCCGGATGCGGGAGAGGATCTGCCACCGCCTGGAAAACTTAGGGATATTCCTCGACTACAGGAAGAACCTCGAAAACGGTTCCAATCCGGGTATCATTTCCATGGCCTATTCTCCGACTGCGATCTGCGTAGTTCCGACGAATGAAGAGCTGCAAATCGCTAGTGATGCCTACGAGATCCTTTTTTCGAGTTAGGAGGATGATATGCAGCATATATTCGGACCGGTGCCTTCACGAAGGCTCGGTCAGAGTTTAGGAATAAATAACATACCGCCTAAAATTTGCACGTATTCGTGTATCTATTGTCAGTTAGGCCGCGCGGACCGGATGACCGTTGAACGGGAACCGTTTTTCGAACCGGAAGAGCTTTATAGTGAACTGAAGGAACGGCTCGAAAACGCGGAGAGTGCATCGGAGCTTGTTGATTACAGCACCTTTGTTCCCGACGGCGAGCCAACACTCGACAGCAGACTCGGGGATGAAATCGAACTGTGTTC
>CAZQKT010000013.1:0-7308 GCA_964594055.1 uncultured Spirochaetales bacterium | reverse complement strand
CCACGAAGATCGCAGTCATTACAAACAGCTCTCTCCTATGGGACCCCGAAGTCAGGGACGCCCTGAAGAGGGCGGACTGGGTCTCCTGTAAAGTGGACAGCGTAACTGAACCGGTGTGGCGCCGTGTCGACCGGCCCCATAAAAAGCTTTCCCTCGAATCGATCTTAGAAGGATTGAAACAGTTTGCCGATGAGTACAGCGGTACGCTGGTAACCGAGACCATGCTGGTCTCCGGGGTAAACGACAGTGAGGAGGAGACAAAAAAGACGGCAGAGTTCATATCCGGCATTGCCCCCGATATCGCCTATATCGGCGTGCCGACCCGACCCCCCGCGGTGAGCTGGGTCACCCCGCCCGAAGAACAGGCCATAAACCGTGCGTTCCAAATTTTTTCATCATACGGACTCAATTCCGAGTATTTATTGGGGTTTCCGGTAGGAGAGTTCGGCTCTACCGGCTCTCTTAAGGAAGACCTTCTCAATATTACATCGGTCCATCCCATGGGTGAGGACGATGTTGCGGGGTTCCTGAAGCGAAACCGCGCGGAGTGGAACATCGTAGACGAACTGCTCGAGGAGGAGCGGCTTACTACAGCCGAGTACGGGGGAAAACGGTTTTTTATGCGGAAGATGAAGACGAATGCGTGAGAGGACAGCAGTCTAAATCCACTTTACTGTCTCGCACGGCGGCTGCAAACGCCATGCAGGTGGGATATCCGCACTCTTTGCAGTTGGTGCGGGGAAGCTGCCGGTAGATTTCCATCACGGTGGGAAGCTCCTTCCGTTCGTAGCTCGGTTCGAGAGAATGACGGTCCCGCCAGGTCTCATTTACAAGCGCTATAAGCTCGGTCAAGAACTGCTGCCCTTCTTCACGGTCGAAAACCGGGGCGGTCGATATCAGGTTCGGTCTGAATGCACTCTTTTTGCCGTTTCTTTTAAGAAGCAGGACCTGGGCCTTGTGGTCGTACTGTGCCTCTTCGAAGCGGGCGTTGAGATAGGGGAGGACGTCACGTATATCGGTGTTAAGATGGGCCTGGGCGTTCCACTGCTCCGCGCCGGGGTGACAAGCGGGGCTTACCATCTCAATATCGAACCCTTCGATCAAGGTTTTTCTGTTGTTTGAAGTTGTTTGATTCATTTCGCTCTCCACTCTAGCTGTACCATTTGCGGAACATATTGTCAACGATTTTACGTTTATCGTTTTTCTTCGATCATGTTGGTGAGCTCGTTTTCATGCCGCTCTTCATCTTCTTTTACTTTCCGTGCTTCAGGGATTATGGAACCGTTCTATCAGTTTTATTCCGAACGTTATGCCGAAAAGTCGGGCGAGCCATACAAAAGAGAATATCTGCCGTCGGTTCGGCTTCACTTCGATACCGGCTTTTTATAGATGTGATATTCGGTAATCTCGTTTTTTTGAAACTCTCTTTACTAAGCATCGTAGGTTGACGCGCTGACGTCCCCTCCTGTACCCGTCCAGTTTGTGTGAAAGAACTCGCCTCTCGGGCGGTCGATCCTTTCATAGGTATGCGCGCCGAAGTAATCACGCTGCGCCTGCAGAAGGTTGGCCGGAAGCCTCTCGTTTCTGTACGCGTCGTAAAAGCTGATCCCGGAAGCAAAGGCGGGTACCGGGATACCGACGGTGACGGCCCGTGATACTACCCGCCGCCAGGAGGGCCGGCACTCGTCTACCAGGTTACGAAAATAGTCGTCCAAAAGGAGCGAATCCAAATCGGGGTCCTTGTCGAAGGCGGCCTTGATATTGCCGAGGAAGACACTTCGGATAATGCATCCCTCCCGCCACATGAGAGCGATATCGCCGTAGTTGAGGTTCCATCCGTACTCTTTTGCAGCTTCTTTCATAAGCATAAACCCCTGAGTGTACGCTGCTATTTTTGAGGCGAGAAGCGCTTTTCGGATGTCCTCTATAAAGGCGGTTTTATCGAAAGTAGTTTTGTCGCCGCCTGCATCTTTTGCCGGGCCGGTCAATACTTTGGCCGCTGTCACCCGTTTATCTTTCAAAGCGGAGAGAAACCTGCTGTACACCGCCTCTCCGATGAGGGTCGCCGGTATTCCCATATCGAGGGAACTGACCGCGGTCCACTTTCCGGTCCCCTTCTGGCCGGCAGTATCGAGTATTTTCTCCACCAGCGGTTCTCCGTTTTCTTTGTATCCGAATATGTCGGCCGTAATTTCGATGAGATAACTGTCGAGCTCGGTGGAATTCCACCGGGAAAACACCTCGTGAAGTTCGTCGGCAGTCATAGTGAGCCCGGCCTTCATCAGATGGTACGCCTCACAGATAAGCTGGATGTCTGCATACTCTATGCCGTTGTGGACCATTTTAACGTAATGGCCTGCTCCTTCTTCCCCGACCCAGTTGCAGCACGGTTCCCCTTGGTCCGTTTTGGCGGCAATTGCTTGAAAAATATTTTTGACCAAGGGCCACGCCTTCGGATTTCCCCCCGGCATAATAGACGGTCCGTGCCGCGCCCCTTCTTCTCCGCCGGAAACACCGGTCCCGATGTAGAGCAGTCCCTTTTCAGCCAATTCCCGGGTGCGGCGGGTGGTGTCCGGAAAATGGGAGTTCCCGCCGTCGATGAGAAGGTCTCCCTCTTCGAGATACGGAGAGATCATCTCTATGAACTTGTCTACGACCTCTCCCGCCTTGACCATAAGCATCACTTTTCGCGGTTTCTCCAGCAGATCAACAAACTCTTCTATTGTGTGTGCTCCATAGATGGTCTCCCGTCCCTGTGCACCACCTTCTAAAAAATCATCCACTTTGGATGTCGTGCGGTTGTAAACAGCGACCGAGAAACCGTGGTCGTTCATGTTGAGGACCAGATTCTGACCCATGACGGCCAAACCGACCAGTCCGATATCAGCTTTTTGATTCATACAAAACTCCTTTTCCATCCCGGTTCTTCCGGAAGTGAATAGTGAAATTTTTCAATTAGGTTCAATTCATACGTTCCAGCATACGTTCCCTCGAAAAATCTGTCCAGGGCATCTTCGTAGAAGAGCTGCCAGGAGGCCTCTTCATTTCCCGGAATGACGGGATAAAAGAGAGCATTATTATCTCGGGCCGCCGCGAGGTCGCCGGGAGCATCTCCGATCATCAACATGCGGCTTGGATCATATTTCCCCGCTGCTGCCAGCTTAATATGTTCCGATTTCCTGCCCATCTCTTGGCCTGCTATCATGCGGACGTATTCGTTCAACCCCTGTTCGGTCCATTCCCGCCGGAGTGCTTCCTGAGGTGTTTGTGAGACGACGATCGCATCCGAGTTTTCCCGAACAGCGGCGAGGCTTTCGTGTACATAAGGAAACGGCGGAACATTACGTACAATTTTTTCGACCGCGCTGTTCACCTCGAGTGACCACCGGTAGGCGAGTTCGAGGTCGGGATGGGGGTTTCTCCGAAGTTCCGCCTCGAGGGCGGGGTTGCCGAGTTTTTGTTCTCTTTCCACCCACTCCTCGAGCCCCTCGAGCAGGCCGACGGCGGCATTCCGCTTCCCTACCTCTTTCCGTTCATTGAACAGGTGCACTGCCCTGAGCACCGCTTTAAATCTGTTTATACCCCGACTACGGGAATAAAGATTGACAAACTCCCACACTTCGCGTGCGTATTTCGAAGCGGGCTGCAGTCCGAAGTGGTTGATGAATGCCGGGCAGAAACACTCTTTGTGTTTTATCTCCATGGTGTCGAACACGCAGCCGTCCGAATCAATACCGATGAAAAACTTTTTCTGCGGTTCGATGCCGGATAATACGTCGGATGATAATTCGGTTTCATACATGACAAGAGGTTTCCTTTACTTATGAAAATTAAAAGATAACGAAACTATGATACCATGGATGAAGAGAGAATGACAATGCCCGCAATAGCCACGGCGATACCGACGAACTCGATTTTCCTGGCTTTTTCCTTAAAAAAAAGATGGGAGAGGAGGAAGACAACAATGATATTGACCGCATTACGGAGCGGATAGGCGATTGAGCCGGGTACTGTTTTAAGCCCGATTATAGTCAGCCCCATGCCCAGTATGGAGAAAAATCCCATGTAGCATGCAAGCAGGAGGAGGTGACGTTTTCGGGGGACGGTCACCTGGTTGAACTCCGCGGGCATATCGGATGTACTGGTATCGGAGAGCGGATGCGCGGAAGCAGCTGCTCCGGTCCGTTTTTTACGGGTTACAACGACGATCGAGGCCATGGTGACCGCCATGGTGATTCCGCTGTAGATAAACAGAGTAAAAGTGTCTTTTTTATCGAAGACCGAGGCGTAGATTTTGATAAAAATCTGATTGACACCGGAGAGAAATGTTGCCGTGAAAAGAAGAAGCCCGGTGCGGATATCGGGAATGGCCCTCTTATTGGTGTGTTCATCCTTGGTACCGAAAAGAACGATCGACAGAAATATGACACCTACCCCGATGAGAGCAGCCGGCGGCGGGCTCTCTTTGTAATAAAAGATGCTGAAAAGAAAGGGGAGTAGCACACTGAATTGGATTATGGTCCAGGACACGTTCAATTTTGCCATATTGATGACTTTATGGTAGGTATAAATGGCAAAAGCAAAACAAAGCCCCATAGGTATTCCGATAAAGAGGGCTTCTCGGGAGAAAAAATGCTGTTTGAGCAGAAAGACAAACAGCAGTGAGAAGAGGGGCAGAAAGAGCGAAAATACGAATACCAGCCACTCGATGGAGAGATTAAAGCGCCTTCGAAATTTATATCCTAAACTGAAGCAGGCAATGACCGCTCCTGCCAGCATGATGATGAGTAAACCCATAGTTACTCTATGGTATATGATAATTGTTACTGTTGTCCATTACCTTGACAGAGCGCTTCTTGAGTTATGCTATGCTTTCCAAAACTTTTATAAATCTTCCAGCTGTTCCAACGTAAAGCTTGTCAATTTGCCGTTATCCATACATTCCCAGACGGCCTTCTGAATGAAACTGATGTCGAAAGAATCGAATTTGCTGGGATCTTTGTCACTTAAAATATCGATAATCTCGCCGATACATCCGTCGGTGTATACTGTACCGACAACAAACGAGTCTTCTTCATCCGGGGCGTCAAGGCCGGAATTGAGACAGTAGGTGGGTAAATCCTCCGTTATCGTTTCGCCGGCTGAAATTTTGATGGATACATCGTAGACGATAATCAAATTCTGGGCCGAATCATTTTCACACCAGAAGTTCGAACCCGCTGAAAATTTTACGGTAACGGAACGGGATGCAGAGTTTGACAATTTTATTGTAATAGGATACGAACTTATTTCCTCGTTTTCCGAGGAACCGGAAATGGAGGTGATCGTGACATTGTCCGGCAGCGTGATCGGCTTAGCGTCGGTTATTTTCGGCGGCAGGGTACTACCGGGTATATAGAAGAGGTCGTCTAAGTCGCAGCCGGTGAAGGTGAGGATGGGAATCGTTAACAGAAAAAGGAGAGATAGGAGCAATACATTCTTGTGTTTTTTCATTTTTTCAGCACCCCCTTTCTCGAAAAGGTAGCACATTCTTGGTCCAGTTTCAATTTAATTATTTTTTAATTATTTTTTTAACAGAGCCGCTGCCTTTACTAGATTACTAGTGCGTAGACATCCCATCCTGAATATGAGGATAATGTAGCCGCCATTGCTTCCCGGAGACTCCTGATTTCGCCGTTTAGTACCGAGTAGATGGCCGGGTCGAAAAAGAGAAGCTTCTGACCGGCAGCGTACCGGTATCGGTAAAAGGGTCATATACCTGGTGAATTGTTCCGGTCTCCAAGTGAAGGTACTCACGGAATGAAAGAAAGGGCATCCTGATCTAAACAAAGCGCTTAGAAAGGTCTCGTAGTAATCAGCGGGTTATCCGCAGATAGGTAGAGAATGTGCTTCTCCGCAACATGGAAAATATAGTCTGAACCCCATTTGTTCCTGTGTAAAGAGCAAATACAATAAGTGTTCATATCAAAGAAACATCTACTATCGGAAACCGGATGGTACATACCATGTTCGGTTCCCGCTGTAGCTCTCCTGTGCCGCCGAGTTGTGCCGTCAGTGCCGAAATAAATTGTAAGCCTAACGTTTGAGGATTGTCTATATCGATATCCTCCGGGAAAGGGCTGCCGGTATTTGAGAGGGTGAGCTCGTACTGATTTTTCTCTTTGTCTTGCTCCATCTTTATTGAAAAGACCGTCAATATAATCCCGGCACCCAATCTCGATGGCATTGGATATGACTTTTTAACGATTCATAAATCAGTTTTATAATTGGTTTTTAGGACCTGAACTGCCATATAAAGGCTATCAAGTTTGTTGGTAATCACATCCCAGAGGATCTTTGTATCGATGCCAAAATATTCATGGGTCAGTATGTCCCGCAGACCGGCGATTTTTTGCCAGGAAATTTCCGGCTGAACTATTCGGGTATCTTCGGGAATTTTCTTTACAGCTTCGCCTATTACTTCCAGGTTCCTGATGCAAGCATGTTGAGTGCGTGTGTCATGAACAAATGCAGAGTAGTCCATTCCAGCAGTGAAATCTCTAATGTAAGCGATTGCTTGTAAAATATCATCAAAGTAGAGGTTCAGGTCACGCGACATCCCGGGCCTCGCTCAGTACCCGCTTGCGAATAGTTTCTTTTAGGGAATCTTCGAGTACGAGGTCTATGTGTACTTCCGGAAAAATCTCTTGAAGGAAAAACTTAAGTTCCATGAAATTGTCGAACGTTTTTTTATTGTCTTCGAAACGAACGAGAATATCCAGATCACTTGTATCATTTGTTGTGCCTCTCGCTGCAGACCCGAATACGGCGAGACGCTTTACCCCAATATGTTTCAGTTCATCAATGTGTGGTTTCACACGTTGAGAGACAACTACATGATCCATGTCTTTACTATAGTTACTTTACGGTCTTTTTTCAATTGTCTTCGACGAGAAGTATTTTTCTAACAGAGCCGCTGCCTTTACTAGATTACAAGTGCGTAGACAGTATAGTACAAGAGGAAAAACTATAGTGTTTCATGAACAAATGCTAAAAAGTAGAGGTCAGGATAGATAAAGGTCATAGGGAATTACACTTTGCATTTTTCTACAGTAGCGTATTCAGAAACCGGGCCGCCGGCATAATCCTTACACCGTGTTTATCGATAAAATCATCATCTCCGTAAAAGATTACCTGCAAGGCTTCAACGGCGGGGAATTTCCTTTTAAGATAGACGAGGCTTCGGCTGGTCTCCCTGTAACGCATTTTACACTCAATAAAGCGGAGAGGATTTCCGTCGAGAGTAATGATAAAATCAACTTCCCGCCG
>CAZQKT010000012.1:7300-44713 GCA_964594055.1 uncultured Spirochaetales bacterium | reverse complement strand
TTCTCTGGCATTAGGCGAGTCTATCTGATAACTGCGTCTGTCCCCGAATTGGGGGGCCGATTCTGCGGCATCCCGGAACGGCCCGTAAAAGGCGGATGAATATTTCGCGGCATAGGCCATAATCGGAATACCGGAAAATCCTTCCGCATCGAGTGCTTCACGTATTGCAGCGACCCTTCCGTCCATCATATCGGAAGGAGCAACCATGTCCGCACCGGCAACAGCGTGGGAGACAGCCTGCCGGGCCAGCAGATCGAGAGTGGCATCATTATCAACATCTCCGTTTCGTATCACCCCGCAGTGACCATGGCTGGTGTACTCACAAAAACAGACATCGGTAATGATAAGCAGATCAGAAACCTCGTTTTTAATCGCCCGGATTGCCTGCTGGACAATACCCCGTTCTGAGAAAGATTCACTTCCGGTATCATCCTTGTGTTCGGGAATACCGAAAAGAATTACTCCGGGAATACCGAGATCCCGGATCTTCTTACACTCCTCCACAAGAGTGTCGACTGAAAAGTGATAATTGCCCGGCATAGAGGGGATCTCCCGTGCTATACCCTTACCGGGACGCACAAACAGGGGCATAATAAAATCGTCTACCGATAATTTTGTTTCCCGGACCAACCGCCGATGTTGCTCCGTCTTCCTTAACCTCCTCATTCTCGTCTGTGGAAATTCCATCATCAACCTCCGATTCCGATTTCTTCATCCGACAAATAGCACGCCGGATCGGCTTCCCAGATATCACCGGTGACCGCTTCGGCACGCACTCTAAAGTTGCCTCCGCACACATCCAGATAGTTGCAGCGCGCACACCGTCCTTTTACATACTTCTTCTTCTCTTTGAGTTTCATCATCAGTTCGTTCGACCGGTCCGTCCATATCTCGCTGAACGGACGATCGGCTACATTACCGAAAGAATGATGACGCCAGAATTGGTCCGCATGTACGGACCCGTCCCAGCTTATACAGCCGATCCCGTTTCCGGAAGAATTGCCTCCATTCATCTCTAGAAGCTCCATTACACGTGCGGCACGGACCGGATCTTCCTGCAACAGCCGCTGATAGAGGTAAACGCCGTCAGCATGATTATCCACGGTAAGTACTTCTGTCGGTCTGCCCTCATCAAATAACGATTTGGTAAGATCAATAATTGTATCAACGGTCGTTCTCGTCTCTTCATGAGAGAGGTCCTCGGTGATCAGCTTGCTCCCCCTCCCCACATATACCAGATGATAAAAACAGACCCTGGGGATATTTTCTTCGCGTATAAGCACGAAGATTCCGGGGATATCTTCGGCATTTCGCTTGTTGATGGTAAACCGTAATCCGACTTTTATTCCCGCGTTTTGACAATTCCTGAGTCCGCTGATGGCCATATCGAAAGCATTTTCTACACCTCTAAACCTGTCATGTGTCTCCTTCAATCCGTCCAGACTGATCCCGACATACGAAAGATCAAAATCCTTGAGCTGCTTAGCCGTCTCCGGTGTAATCAGCGTGCCGTTTGTTGAAAGGACCGCCCTCATTCCCTTTGACCCGGCAAATCCGATAAGCTCGAGGATATCAGACCGCATAAGCGGTTCACCGCCGGAGAAAAGGAGTACCGGAGAGCCGAATGAGGCTAGATCAGTGATTACCTCTTTGGCCTGGGCCGTCGTGAGCTCCCCATCGTACTGCTTGTCCTGCGAGTGGGAATAGCAGTGTACGCACCGCAAATTGCACCTTCGCCCGACATTCCACACCACAACCGGTTTTTTGTCTTCAGAAAACTGAAGAAGATGAGAAGGAAGTTTTTCGGATTTCCTTCCATAGCGGAGCGGATCAGAAGGTTCGACCGCACCGCAGTATAATTTAGATATTCCTATCATTGATTACCTCGATAATATGTTTTTATTGCTTCGACCAGACCGGGAATAGTGTGCGTTTCTGCTTCCAGCAGTATCGGAACACAAAATTTCCGTGCAGTTTCCGTTGTAATCGGCCCGATGGAAGCACCTTGTATTTCTTTGATACGGTCCTGTATTCCATGTTCTGCGAGAATATCTACGAAGTTTTTTACCGTTGATGAGCTGGTAAACGTCACCAACCCCGACACCGGAGAAGAAATAGCCCCGCTGAAAGAAAGTACTGCTTCTACCTGTTCCCGGGTGTAGTGAGGCTTTAGGTTCCGGTAGACGGGTATCTGTACAACTTCAGCCCCCATCTCAGTAAGATGGGTGGGGAGGTAATCTCGAGCTATCTCGGAACCGGGAATAAGGACCTTCGCTCCTGCAACCGCTCCGCGCATCTCTTTAAACGCCTCGATAGTACCTTCCGATGTAAACCGCTCCGGGACAAGATCAGGATCGATACCGTAATCACGTACTATCTCTGCAGTAGCTTCACCGATTACCGCGACCTTGACCCCGGACAGATGACGGGCGTCTCTGCTCAGTGCATAAAGGCGGTTGAAGAATATCTCCACCCCGTTTACTGAAGTAAATACAATCCAGGAAAAGGAACCAAGCCTCCCGACTTCTCGATCCAAATCTGTAAGATCCTCCATTTTCTGGATCTCAATAGTAGGGAACTCTTCTACACCCGCTCCCTCGGCTCGGAGCGCTTCCGTTAGTTTCGAGGCTTGGGTGCGGCTTCTGGTCACAATGATATTTTTACCGAATAACGGACGTTTATCGAACCATCGCAGGGTATCTCTCAGTCCGACCACTTTCCCTACCATAATTACCGCAGGCGGCTTAAAGCCCTGCTTTTCCGATTTTTCTACAATGGTATCCAACGTGCCGGTAATCGTCTCCTGCCGGGGTGTGCATCCCCACCGAATGAGAGCTACAGGCGTCTCGGGTGCTCTCCCGTAGGTCATTAGATTTTGTACTATTAATGGAAGATTTTTGACTCCCATATAAAAAACGAGGGTATCAGCACCGTTTGCAAGCCCCTTCCAGTCTATTGTACTTTCCGGTTTGTCCTCTGCTTCGTGCCCGGTTATAAAGGCAACACTGGCTGCAATCTTTCTGTGAGTTACAGGGATCCCTGCATATGCAGGTGCTGCAACACCCGCCGTAATCCCCGGAACAACCTCAAACTCGATACCTGCTTCCCGTAAAGCCAAAGCCTCTTCTCCGCCTCGCCCGAATACAAAGGGATCGCCCCCTTTGAGCCTGACCACACTGTTTCCGGCACGGGCCTTTTCTATAATCAAATCGTTTATTCCATCCTGTGAGAGGGTGTGGGCCCCGGCCTTTTTACCTACGTATATTTTTTCGCACGATTCCCTGCAGTACTCGAGGAGTTTCTCATTGGCGAGGTAATCGTAGATGACAACATCTGCCCTATTAAGCACCTCCGTCCCTCTAATGGTAAATAAACCGACATCGCCCGGACCTGCTCCGACCAGAACTACATACCCGCGATGATGATCCTCCCGATTGTGTTCCTCCGTCCCTGCATCGGACACTGCATCGGGCCTTTCAACGGACCGAATTTTTTCAAGAATGGCATCCCCTCCGGCCAATTTTATTTCCAGAGCCAAATGATGAGCTGTTTTAACCGAATCTTCGCGAGAACAGGTTCGGGACTGTTGGATCACCGCAGATCCATCGAGCTCAGCCACCATACCGGTTATTGTCATTTCCTCTCCCTTTTTACCATCATTTATAACCGCATAGCAGCCTACGGGGGTTTTGCATCCCCCTTCCAATGTTGCCAGGAATTGCCGTTCTGCACGAGCGGCTTCCAGACTGATCGAGTCGGTTATCGCTTCGACCAGTGCCCCTATTCCTCCGTCCCCGGAACCTCCGTCCCCGATTCTTGTTTCCAGCCCGATGATTCCCTGGCAGCCTGAGGGGACAAACTTTTCGGGATCGAGAGACCTACTTATCCTGCTGCTTAAACCGGACCGTATCAGACCGGCTGCAGCTAACACAACCGCATCGTACTTTCCCTCATCGAGTTTCTTTAGTCTCGTATCGACATTTCCTCTAATCGATTCTACCGTGATGGCAGGATATATATACTTGAGAAGCGCTTTCCTCCTTAAGCTCGAAGTGCCGACAACCATACCGGGGCGAAGCAGATCGTCTTTGGGCCCATCAACTCCGGCCGGTTTCTTTGCTAAGACAAGTGCATCTCTCGGATCTTCACGTTTCAGTACTCCTGAAATTGTAAGCCCTTCTCCTTCTTTAGCAGGCATATCCTTAAGACTATGGACCGCAATATCAATTTCTTCATTTACCAAAGCGGCTTCGAGTTGTTTTGTAAATAATCCTTTGTCTCCGATTTGAGAAAGGGGAACATCCTGGACTGTATCACCGGTGGTTTTTATCACCCGTATCTCTACCTGAAAATTTGGAAACTGTTTTACAAGGGCGTCTTTTACCAGCATTGTTTGTAGACGCGCCAGTTTGCTCCCTCTCGTTCCGAGAATTACCTGATTATTTTTTTTCATTATGTTCCTTTAACTCGAAAAGACTGTTCACTATATCGATATATTCTATTTTTTTTCCATTGTTTGATAGTTTCTTCAGGTTTTTTATAACCAAACCGAGCCATTTCCCCTTTAAAAACCGGGTAAACTCTTCTACGCGTTGAAACTCATCTTCACTTACCTTCTTCTGTAACTGGTCGAGCTCTTTGGAGTAGAGTGAATCAAATTTATCCTTGAGCATATCAATGGTCGGAGAAAGATTCAGTGCAGTAAACCAGGCAATAAAATCATCTTTTATGCTTGCGATAATCCGGTTCGCCTTTTTAATCTCCTCTTTTCGTTTTTCATAGTTGTGAGAGACCACTTCTTCCAAGTCGTCAATATCATAAACGAAAACACTATCGAGTTCTTTAATCGACTCTTCTACATTTCTAGGAACGGATATATCGATAAAGAAGAGAGGACTCCCGTTCCTTCTTTTTACGATTGCCTTCACCTGTTCACGGGTAATTATGGGCGTTTGGGAGTTCGTAGAGACGACAACGATGGCACAATCTGCAAGGCATTCATCAAGTTTTTCAAATCTGCATGTTTCAGCCCGATATTTGGCAGCAACTTCTACGGCCCTTTCAAACGTACGGTTAGTGACATAGACAGATTCACTTCCGCGGTCGACCATGCTTTTTAACACCAATTCACCCGTCTTACCGGCACCGATAAGAAGCACCGGACAGTCCCGAATATCACCGAAAATTTTTACTGCCAATTCAACCGCAGCATAACTGATGGAAGAGGATCCTTCGTTCAAAGACGTTTCCGCTCGCACCCGTTTCCCGGCCTCAAATGATTTATGGAAAAGACGATTGAGCACAGGTCCGGTGAGTCCTCGGGTCGAGCTTATTCTGTATGCCTCTTTCACCTGTCCGAGGATTTGGTTTTCTCCCAACACCATCGAATTGAGCCCACCTGCTACCTTAAATAAATGCAGTACCGCATGAGCATCTTTATACATATAAAAATGATGACGTATGTCGGCTGTGATGTTCTTGAACGCAATGAGCGAATCAATGATCGATTCAAAATCTGTATCCCTCTCTTTTCTCGAGAGTTGGAAATATACTTCTGTTCTATTGCACGTAGCAAGTACGACAGATTCATCCAAACCTTCAATGCGCTCGATTTCTTCTATAAATTGTACTACTTCATCCTCTGTGAACGAACACTGCTCACGTACTTCTACCGGGGCTGTCTTATGATTTAAACCGATCAATCCAATCATTGCTTTTCAATAGTTTTGATAATTTTTTCGATATAGGGCTTGAGCTTTTTTTCAAATGCCTGCTGCTTTACACCCTCTTTCGAAACCTCTTCTGCAGCCTTATCAGGAGCAGTTTTCAAGAGAATCTCATTTCTCATGCTCTCGAGCGACTCGATCTCCTCTCCAAGTTCGGGATAAAACTTTTTTTCTAAAAATTCCCGAAGCCGTTTCGTAAAGTACGGGGCTGCTCCGGAGGTAGAGAGAGCACAAGTAAATTTCCCCCGCCTTATAGTCGAAGGAACTGTGAAACCACCTGGAACTCTTCCGCCGTCTACACAGTTTACCAGTACTCCTGCCTCGCAAGCTTCTTGTACAACCTGCGCATTGACATGGGAATTGTCCGTCGCAGCAATTACCAGCAAATTACCTTTAACATCATCCTTGGTATATTCCCGTTTGAATAAAGCAATTTTTGATTCTGCCCCTAACGTGAGTACCTCCGTCCCCATTTGAGGAGCTATGACGGTAACACTAGCACCGGCTGTAAGCAATCCTCGTATTTTTCGCAGGGCCACTTTTCCTCCCCCAACGACCAGGACTTTCATATCTCGAATATCAGCGAACAATGGATATTGCGTCATACCTAAAACCTATGAAATGTCGGAAATAAAAGATTAACGATAAACGCCGAAAAAGCAATGATGATACTCCCGGTTATGGCCATGTACGCCATTTTCTTTCCGCCCCATTTTTTAAACAGTTTCATCATGAATCCAAAAAGATATATGCACCAGAGCAGCAGCGAAAGAAGGATTTTCGGATCTCGAATCGGGATCGTATTCCACACCCGATATGCGAGCAAGGAACCGCCTAGTATCCCTAAGGTAAGAAAAACAAAGCCCACAATTAAACCGACAAGGTTCAACCGTTCGAGAAGACGAAGCGGGGGGAGATTGTCATATTCGAGGTGAAACTGCTTGTTTTTGAGCTGCTTGAACATCCTCAGATACATCACACCTATAATCATAGAGTAGATAAAAAAGGAATAGCCAATGACCGTACTCAGAGTGTGAAAACTGAACAGAGGCAGTTGAAAGACCGACTCATCAATTCCCTCAAATAGAGGCACAATCCCGGTATCAAAAAAGGAGATCAATTGGAGGACAAAAACAAATGAGAATGTAAAAACCCCGATCGACTGCTGTTTGGTGAAAATTTCGATACTGATGGTAATAGCTGCTAGGAGAAAAGCAAGTACCGACATCATCTCGAACAACGTTTGTACCGGCAGGGAACCTCTTTCCAAACCAATAGCGAAAAGAAAGATACCATGGAGAACTAATGCGATACCTGTAATTATATGGACGATCCGCAAAAATCGGCTTTTCTTGGAAAAAAAAAGCACACAGTACGATACGCCGACCAGCAGGTAAAGAGTAGTTATCACTGTACGAAAAAACAAAAAGAAACTATGCATATACTGTTAGAATAATCTCTATCTATATAGTTAGATTACTATCTTTTTGATTCGTTTGGCAAGGATGAGTTGCGATAGGTACATTTACCGGAAAGATAGATGGTGTATTTGTATCAGTATTCTTGAAGGATTCCGGCCACTACCTCGTTATCGATATTACCGCCGGAGATAACACAAACTGTATTCCCAGTCACGGTAAAATGCCCCAAAGAGGCTGCAGCGACCGCCGTTGCTCCGGCCCCTTCCGCAACGAGATGATTGTACCGGATTAATTCTCGAATAGCTCGGGAAGTTTCCGCCACGGGGACTACCAATGCACTATCGATGAGCTTGTAGGCAAGAGGCCACATTTCATCAAAAAGTCTTGGAGAACCCATACCGGAAACAAAGCTTTTCGAATAGGGTACAGTTACCATTTCTCCGGAAGCGAGGGACGGAGCTAAGGGTGCCCCGTTTTCGGTCTCACTCGCGTACAATTTCACATGTGGAGCAATTGCTTTGATAGCAGACCCGATTCCACAGCTCAATCCCCCACCACCGTACGGGACAATGATATTTTTTACCTCCGGGAGCTCTTCTAAGATTTCTAAAGCAATTGTTCCGTTTCCAGCCATCACGTCATGATTGCAAAAAGGATGAATAAAAAATCCTTCCATATCGCTGTGCCGATGCGTTTTTTGAATCTGCCAATATTCGTCTCGGGACAGAGGAATAACGTGCGCATTAAGCCGTTCGAGTGCCTCGATTTTTCCCTGTGGAGCATCATTCGGGACAACAACCCGACAGGTAATTCCGAGGTTTTTTGCATGCCAGGCAACCCCCAATCCCATATTGCCGGCACTTGCTGTCCATACACCGTTTTCGAGCTCTTTCGGATCAGCACTTTTTATCGCGTTGCCCGCACCCCGGACCTTAAAAGAACCGGTAACCTGCAGATTCTCACACTTTAGATAGATTGAAGGCGGTTTTTTTAAAGGTTTTGGGGACGGAGGAACCTGATTAGTCACATTGCAGGGCATTTCAAGGGGAATAAGCGGTGTTCTTCGGATATCAACCAGCCGTTCCTTTGCCTGTCTTATTGCTTCTATCGGGATTTGACGTACGGGTTCGATTTTACTTCCTCCGTCCCTCTCCTCACTCTCATCAATTCTCAGGTGACAGCAATAACGTCGATTTCGACCAAGATCCCGGGTCCCATGCCGCTGCCGACGGTGGTACGTACCGGCCGTGGGTCGCTTACATGCTTTTCATATTCGGTGTTGAACGCGCCAATGTGGCCGATATCAGCAAGGTGGGCGGTCACTTTGACCACATTTTTTAAGGATGCCCCGGCTTCCGCCAAAATTGCATCCAAGTTCTTGAAAACCTGCCCGGTCTGCTCTTCCATCGTACTACCCACCACCTTTTTTGTAATCGGATCCAGTGGTAATGTTCCGGCTACAAAAATAAGATTGCCGGCCGCTCCCCCTGAGCAAACAATGCCCTGGGAATACGGACCGGCAGGAGATGGGGCTTTACTCGTTCTTATCTGTTTTTTTTCCATAGTATTCTCCTCTATCAACCTCGTTGCGGTTCGTATTTTTTTACAACATCTTTGATTTCTTTTTTTAACGCATCATCGAGTTGCTTCGGTTTATGTTCATCCAATATTTTCTGCACTTTCTCCTTCGCCCTGTCGCGAAGTGTCTTTTTACCTGCAGCAGCCCAATTCTGATAAATTTTTCTATCGATAATTGTCGGCTCCCAGATCTCCTCACGAAAGTGTTCCAAGGTGTGGTCGGTACCGAGAAAATCCCCTTCCGGCCCGACCTGGTCGATGAGGTCCACGGCAAGCGTGTCCGTATCCACAGGGAAACTGCCGATGTATCGTTTAATAAGAGAGATTTCCTCATCACAGATGGCAAGCATCTCCAGTGAAGAGGTCATACCCGATTCGAGGTAGCCGACATCGTGGATGAGGTTTCCGCCGGCCAAAGCTGCAAAGAGCAGTGAATTGGCGGCTTCCATCGAAGCTTGCTGGTCGACATCTTTTGAATCACTAAACCCGCCTGCATTGAAGGTGGGAAGGCCGAGATACCGGCCTGCTTCCTTCCGCATGGTCAGGCTGAGCATCGTCTCCGGCGCGGCGTATGAATATACCGTCGTCTTCATATCTAACGTAGTCGGCCCGCCGCCGAAAACCAGAGTCGACCCTGCTTTGATGGCCTGCATGAGTACTAGAGCACTTAAAAACTCCGCCATATTGAGCACGAAACTCCCCGCTAAGGTAATCGGACTTGCTGCACCGATGGCCGGAGTCGGAGCATAGAGAATGGGAATACCCTTTTGAGCACAGAAAATGAGTTTCTCCGTAGAGTTCTTCGAATGCTTCAGAGGTGAGCTCGGTTGTTCATACAGGATGATATTCGGATTCATCTTGAACCCTTCTTCACCACCCCGGATAAGCGAACACATTTCATGAATTCCCTTGAGACCATTCGGGTCCCAAGCAGTGATGACAATAGGCTTGACTGTATTATTGATCATCGCCTCGAAATGATACAAATCGGCATTCTTTTTATTCACATCACCGGCAAGGGCGAATCCCATTGCAAAATCGATATTCTCGAGTGCATCCACTACCGTAGCTGCACGAACAACATCATTGAGGACACACTCTCTTCTCTCCCCGGTATCGAGATCAATAGTATTCGGATTATCGGAGCCGGGTCCAAAGTAGATATTGTCTTCTTCTAAGAAAATAACCCGTTCTCCTTCTCTGTTACTCAAGGTTTGCCGTTTCCCGGCACTCACAATGGCCTTTTCTACAATTCCGGAGGGAAACTTGACCAGTTTGTCATCAATGATATGCGCCCCTGCGTCCCGCAACAGATCGATGGCCTTATCCGAGTAAAACTTTACTCCGGTACGCTCCAACACTTCGAGTGCGGAAAAATAAAGAACTTCATACTGTTTTTCCGATAGAGCCTGTAATCTCGGCCGCTGCCAGTACCTGAAACGATGATTTACATCCATAGTAATGCCTCCTTTTGTGTTCAGCTTTTATAATCTTTTTTGAAGACAGGTTCTACCTGCTTCAGTTCTTCTAGCGGTATATGACAATAGAGAAAATGGGTATCATCAACTTGAACTTTGGGAGGGTCTTCCTTCTCACAAATGTCTCCCGCTTTTCTCGGACACCGAGTATTGAACCTGCACCCCGGGGGAATGTCCCGAGCGCTGGGAATCGATCCGCCTAAACGTACACTCTTCTGTTCTACCGACGGGTCCGGAATGGAGATCGCCGACAACAATGCTTCCGTATAGGGATGATAGGGGGGAGTGAGTATTTTTTCAGTTGGTCCATACTCTACAACCCTTCCTAAATACATCACTGCCATAACATCGCTTAAATAGCTTACCACTCCTAAATCGTGTGAGATAAACAGATACGCAGTTTTCTCATTCCGCTGCAGATCGATCAAAAGATTGATAATCGATGCCTGAATTGAAACATCGAGACTCGAGGTCGGCTCATCACAGAGGACCAACTCCGGATTGCTGGCAAATGCCCGTGCAATAGCGATTCTTTGTTTCTGCCCGCCGCTTATCTGGTCCGGATACCGCTTGAGGTACTCCGGACCCATATGGACAGCCTCGAGAATCTCCCTTGCGCGCTCTAATGCTTCCGCCTTTGACGCACCCCGCATTCGAATAGGACGGGTGATGGCATGCTCGATCGGTTTTTTCGGATTGAGAGTAGATTTGGGGTCCTGAAACACGATCTGGATCTGTTTTATCAGCTCCCGCTTGCGTTTGTTTATAGGAACGGAGATATCCTGGTCCCGGACCTTCATACTGCCTCCGGTGATCTCTTCCAATCCGATGATCGTCCTGATAAGGGTACTCTTCCCGCAACCGCTCTCACCAACCAAACCGAGGGTTGTATTCTTAGTAAGAGAAAAAGAAACATCGTCGACCGCTTTGACCTTCGGTTTTTCACCGAAGGAAAACCACCCGGACCGGCCTTCGTAGTATTTATGGGCATGATTTAGTGTCAGCAACGGGACTTCGCCTTCCTGTTCCCCGATGCTATGAATAAACCGCTCCGTCCCCGTCCGTTCATGCTTTGAGGAGATGGTCTCAAAATCCTTCTCCTGCTGTATTTTCAAACAACGGACCCGATGTCCGTCACTTACTTCGATAAAATCCGGGCGTGCTTCTCTGCACTTCTCTTCTGCTTCTCTGCAGCGCGGATTGAAACTGCATCCGTCAGGCAAATTACCCAGTTCAACGACAAAACCGGGAATCGGTTTCAGTTTTTCCTTTTCTGCTGCAGTCGATACTTCGGGTATTGTCTGCAGCAGTCCTTTCGTATACGGATGTCCGGGAGCTTCGATAATACGCCGAATCGGCCCTTCTTCTATAAACTCCCCTCCGTACATCACCCCCGCCCGGTCACTGACTTTGTATACGATCCCGAGATCGTGGGTTATATAGATGATGGTTGCATTAAACTTCGTTTTTAATTCCCGAATCATATCGAGGATGTTCGCTTCGGTGGTTACGTCTAAATTGGTTGTCGGCTCATCCATTATGAGGAGATCGGGATTGGTGATGAGGGCCATACCGATGCAGACCCGCTGCCGCATTCCACCGCTCAATTGATGAGGATAACTTTGTGCAACAATCTCAGGATCGGCTATTTGCAGCTGCCCGAGCATATCGACTGCTTTCCTCAAAGCCTTTTTCGTCGAAACATCCTCATGAGTTTCAACAATCTCCGAGATCTGCTTTCCGACAGTCATAGAAGGATTGAGCGCTGCAGTTGGGTCTTGATACACCATGCTGATTTTCTTACCCCAGATTTTCCGCATCTCGGCTTCGGACTTTGAAAGCAAGTCCTCACCCTTGAACAAAATCTCCCCTTTGTCGACGATGCCGTTCCTGTCCAAATACCGGATAATAGCCAGAACCAATGTGCTTTTGCCGCAGCCTGATTCACCGACGATTCCGTACGTCTCTCCGGTGTTTACCGAGAAATTGACGTCCCGAATTGCAGGGAGTTTCCCTGCTACAGTCCTGTAGCTGACATCCAGATCCTTTAACTGCAGAATTGGTTCCATCTTACAAATCTCCCGCTTCCAGTTTTCGTATTGCATCACTTATAAAATTGACCGAAACGGTGAGTGAGGCAATTGCAATAGCCGGGAAAATGGCCATCCACGGTGCTGTGGTAATATACTGCTGGGCTTCGCTCATCATCAGGCCCCAATCCGGTGTCGGCGGCTGGACCCCCAGCCCGAGAAACCCTAAAGAAGCACTCAAGAATATCGCATAACCGAATCGTACTGCGGCCTCTACCCCGAGCGGCCCGAGGGTGTTGGGAAAAATTTCGACAGCCATGATATACAGATTCGACTCTCCCCGTACCCGTGCGGCTTCAATATATTCTTTGGTTTTTATATCCAGCACGGAGCTACGTGCCACCCGGGCGATTCGGGGAGAAAAAACAATGGCAATGACAAGCACGACCCCCCAGAAACTCGGCCCCAGAATACCGAGCATAAGCATGGCCAGAAGGAGGGCGGGAAAAGACATGAGAATATCCATAAACCGCATGATTAGCTCGTCGGCCACACCGCCGAAGTAGCCTGAAATCAGTCCGATTATGGCCCCGGCGGAGACACTGATTGCAATGGCAGAAGCTGCCAAGAGGAATACAGACCTGCTTCCCACCACGACTCGGCTAAAAACGTCCCTTCCGTACCTGTCGGTGCCAAAAGGATGTTCGATGGAAGGTCCTTTGAATCTATCTTTTAACTCGTGTGCGACAGGGTCGTGGGGAACAATATAGGGCCCAAAAACAGCCAGAAAAAACCAAATGATGATAATAATAAAGCTTATAAACGCAACGGGTGATTTTTTTATACGCCGGATAAATGTCCAGAGTCCTGTAAAAAAATCTTTTACTCCGGCCCCCAGCTTCTCGCTCCATGTTCTTGTTTTGAATTCGCCGTTATCACTCATAGTTACACCGCCTTATGAATACCGTATCCTGGGATTAAGCCAGGTGTAGATGATATCGGCCAGGAGGTTGAGGACCAGGTAAGCCCCGCCCATCACCAGTACCGAAGCTTCGATCAAGGGGACATCCCGCTGTTTTATAGCGAACAGTACCAGTCTTCCCAGCCCAGGGAAACCAAATACAGTTTCTACTATAATAATACCCCCGATAAGCCAGCCCAGATTCATAGCAATGATTGTTACAGCCGGAAGGAGTGCGTTTTTCAAGATATGCCGGGTTATCACTTTGATCCGAGGCAGCCCCTTCAATACTGCCGTACGTGCGTAATACGAACGAGAAGCATCGATAACGCTGGCCCGGACCATCCTGGCCACATATCCCAAAAGCACCAGAGAAACGGTGAGAATTGGAAGAATAAGCAGTTTGAACTGAGGAAGCAGCGCCCCTGTAGGATCAATTGCACTCGTGGCAGGTAGCAACCCAAGCCACACCGAAAAGAGGAGCATAAGAAATGTCCCTGAAATAAACTCGGGAACAGACAACACAATGAGGGTAAGGGTGGAAATAAGATTGTCCGCCCACGAGTCTTCGTTGAGACCGGCCAATACACCTAAGAGAATTGATAGTGGAACAAGAAAAAGGGTAGCAACACCGGCGAGAAACAGCGAGTTCCTGCCCCGGCGGATGATGAGATCGGAGACTTCCACTCCGGGGATGGAAAGTGATTCTCCCATATCACCTTTAAGGATCCCACCGATCCAGTCGAAGTACCGGACATGGAGCGGATCGTTTAAGCCCAATTTCTCTCGGAGTGCTGCCAAAGCCTCCTCGGTCACATTTTGCCCGAGGATCATCTGGGCCACATCACCCGGGACAGCTTCGACTATCAGAAAGATCAGTATGGATGCAATAAACAGAGCAACCACAATAAAGAATAACCGTTTTACTACATACGTTAACACAAAGCCCTACCTCACCGATATGAAAATCTGCTGCCTCTTCTCTTTCGCTGACACATCCTTCTAGAAGCTTTCTCTCAGGAGAGAGGCAGCAATACAATTATTCCAGTATCGCAGATTTATTTGGTCTTGATAAACCGATAATCGTTGATCCAGTTTCGAGTCATATAGAAATCTTCGATCCTTGTTGACGTTGCACCAAAGTAAGGCTGAAAGAAAGATATAATCGAAGGGCCGTCATCATGCAGGACCTGCTGGATTTGGGAAAACAGCTGCTGTCGTTTCTCCTCGTTGGTTTCAGCGCTCAACTGTTCTACCAGTTTATCCAATTCCTCGTTACAGTAGTGACCTTCGTTCCAGGGCGCACCGCACTTATAGGCGAGGTTGAGAAGCTGGGTCGGGTCTTCCCGGTGCCCCCACAAGGTCGCTTTGAACTTTGCATCGAGCCAGTATTTGGACAGATACACATCCCGGGTTGAAGTACTGATTTCTACAGTAATGCCTGCCTTCTTGGCCATCTGCTGATAAGCAAGTACAACATCGAGGACCGGAGGAATATTTGAGCCACAATAAATGGTAACGGTCAATCCGTCCGGGTACCCGGCCTCTTTGAGAAGCCGTTTTGCCTCTTCAATATCCTGTTCTCTAATACCGCCTAAGTCATCATAGTTGGGATTAAACGGGGGGATAGGATGATCGTTGCCAAGAGTACCCATGCCGTACATGACCGATTCGAGCATCTCTTCTCTGTCGACGACCAGTTTCATCGCCTTTCGTACACGCGGATCATTGAAGGGCTCGACATCACAGCGCATGGAAAGCGGGACATGGTGGGCCAGTTCGATATAATCACCCTCGACGTTATTTGCCGAATCGAGCCGACGGTACTGGTCTACACTGATGTCGGTTATGATATCTGCCTGGCCGGATTCCATCATCTTGATTTGGGTTTCCGTTTCAGGGATAAAGAGAATCTCGAGGGTATCCATGTAGGGGACCCCATCGATCCAGTAATCGGGGTTGGCCTTGAAGGTCGCCCGCTCGCGAGGGACGTAGTTTTCAACCATCCAGGCACCGGTCCCTGACGGTGCGGTCTCTCCTTTTTCATCGTAGTTGTAATCATGAGCAAGAATTGCCGCATTGAAATCGAGCAGCTTGAGATCGAGATTCACTTCCGACTTGTTCAGGTGAAACCGGACCGTATATGTATCCACTACTTCTACACTATCGAGAAGATCTCCGAACACTCCCTGCAGGGCTGACCCCAGATCAGGATCGATCCACCGCTCCGCGGTAAACTTTACATCTTCAGCAGTAAGCTCGGTCCCATGATGGAACTTCACTCCCTCCCGGAGTTTGAACGTCCATGTTTTCGCGTCATCAGACATTTCGTATGATTCAGCCAGCGAAGGGACCACCTCTCCGGTTTCTCCGTCGATACGGACCAGCCAATCATAAACACAGCTTGCAAAGATTGCTCCTGCACCGGCGGACATTGAGCCCGGGGTTACCCTGTCCGGTGGAACAATAAGTGCGCGGACCGGCCCTTCCGGGGTCTTTGCCGCTTGTTTGCCTTCCTGCTCTCCTGCTGCAAATGCAAATGCAGTAGTCATCAAGAGGACCAACAGTAGTGAGACGATTTTTTTAACCATATGTTACCTCCAAAAAAGTTTTTACTATTTCTAAATGGTGAGCGCCTCAACACCTGTGAGACTTGCTCCCATAGAAACTTCGATACCAACTGAGCGTAAATACTGTTCAACACCGAACAGCACCGGGACGAGATTTCCCGATGTTGCGGTCTGCCCGATGTGACCGATGCGGAACATCTTATTGTATAGATCAAACAATCCATTGCTTATTTCAGTGTTGTAACGCCGGACAATAAACTGAATCATGGCGTTTATATCGATGGTGTGGGTGTTTGCTAAAACTGTTTCCACACTCGAATAACTGCCCGGTTCTGGAAACAGCTCGAAACCGCAGTTTCTCATTCCGGTACGGGCCGCTTCTGCAATCAGTGCGTGTCTTGTAATTCTGTTCTCAATTCCTTCTTTTAGAATTGCCTCGAGACTCTTATCCAGTGCTAATACATTGTTTACAGGCATGGTGACCGGAAGCGGATAATATACCCCTTTTCGTATTTCATTGCCCTCCGTAGTCTGTTTCCAACGGAGGAGGTCCGAGAACCATCCGTTGTTACGGAGGCTGTTCTCCCGAATCATACTCCATCCCCGTTCACTCACACATACCATGCCGAGGCCGGGGGGCGTTTCCAACCCTTTCTGAGAGGCGGTCGAACAAACTGCTACTTTCCACTCTTCCATACGAAAATCTTCGATACCAATCGAAGAGACCGCATCGACAGCAAGAGGAATAGTATGCGCTGCGGCAATTTCCCCGATTTCTTTTATAGGATTCATTACTCCGGTAGAGGTCTCGAGGTGGGCAATGCAAATTGCGACTGCATCGGGATTATTGTTGATTGCTTCCTCGACCATTTCGGGGCGAATCATCTTTCCATGGGGGACGGAGGTTTCAACGGGGACACCGCCGTAGGCTTCGACCATCGATTTGACACGCGCACTGAACGTGCCGTTTACTCCGGTTATCACCTTATCACCGGCAGCAACAAGACTTCCGACGGCAACATCAAGGGCCACACTCCCCGAACCGGGTAATATGAACACATGCCCCGTTTTATCTACATGGAACAGCTGCCTCATCTTCTCTACACAGGAATTGTATATATCAATTGCATCCTGATGATAATGAGCGATTTGCTCCGTCCCCATTGCTTCAAGAACAGCATGATCGACTTCAACCGGGCCCGGGACCATGAGATTGATTTTGCTCATCGATTTATCCTTTGCTTCTTTTTCATGTCATTATTCCGTTGCCTCCGCTCCGCTCGATGCCGCCACCGTTCTCGCCCCAACCTTTACGGTTGGGGAATGCGAAGGTCGGACGGGCCCTGTTCGGAAAGTTTCAAATTCGGTGCATGCTCACCGATTATTTCCCGTAAAATTTCACAATATCGCACTTTCTGTCTGGCGTTCTCTACATTCGGCTGCAGTTCCTGCTTCAAATAGCAGGGGGAAGCAACCCGGACGATCTCCGGTGATTCCCAGAACCGGTTGAACACGCCGAGTATCTCGAAGCTCACCACCACAATATCGAGGGTGATGTCCAAAACCTTTCGAAGTGCTGCAAGCATGGGAAGAGTAAGATCGGTAATCGGATTCAAGCTGTCGGCACCGAGGTTCTCCAGCACCTTGGCCCCGGCCGGATTTGCGAACCCTTGGGTATACGATACTTTGTAGACAAGATCGTGGGGCAGATCATTGTTCTGCCGTATCTGATGAAAAAGCCAGAGCAGATCTTCGCTGTAGAAAAGAAAACCTCGAATTCCCGCGTCGATGCTTCGCATCACATCGTGGAGAAAGTATCTGATATTGTCAGCACCCCGTACATTTACGCCAGAATACTTACCCCATTCAGAATAGGTGTGTTTTCCGATATCATGATTTGCGCGCGGCCCGGGCAGAACAATTACCTCGATCCGGGCATCATGGCCCATCTGAGCAAGTTCGTGCAACTCTGCTGCTGTAAGCAAATGTGTCCCCGGTCCCATGCAAATGACTCGATGGATCGGGACATTTCGTTTTTCTTTCTCGTCTACAAGCGCCGCCATCTCAGGGAGAGCGTCGATTCCGGAGATCTCCATCCGATAGTGCGCTCCGTCCGGGAAAGCGGCCCCTGAAGTGGGAATATCATAAAGATCACCGCCCGGGATACCGCAACGTTCGATCATTTCTCGATACTTGTCCACAAAAACCTCCATGGCATCCTATTTATGCCAGCATCCTTTCTACTGGTATGACCATGATACCAGGAGGCCTTTTACTTGTCAATGAAAATATTACGGGAAAAGAGATTATTAATCCGCCACCTGTTCGACTATCCGCTCTTCGACATAATCCATGAGATGATGATACGCCCGTGCGGCATTTTTGGGATCATGGTCCCTGATAGCTTGATAAATAGGCCGGTGAAGAGGGACCGAATCCGGAAAGAGAGTCTCATCTCCGAAATGAAAGTTGTCCCAATGCTTAAAGATAAACTCGAAGAGGACATACACGAGAAAGTTTCCCGACGCCTTATGGAGCGACATATGCAGCTCCCGGTCTTCTTTCTTGCCGGGATCTCCCCTTCGGTACTGCTCTTCATATGCCTCGAGGTTTTTTCGAATCTCTTCGATCTGTTCATCAGAAGCGTTTCGCGCTGCCAAGTCCACAGAAAGAGCGCCTAACGGCCTGCGAACCTGGTATAATTCGAGGAGGGTAATTTTTTTCTGCTGCAGGTTCGATAAAAACGCATCATCGAGGATTACACTGCTGCGACTTCCGACAAATATCCCCTTCCCAGAGATAACTTCAATAACTCCCTGGGATTCAAGCACACGAAGCGCCTCCCGTAATGATGAACGCCCAATTCCGAGTTTTTCGGCCAATATCCGTTCGGAAGGGAGCTTATCATTTGCATCGAGATTATTCTCTTCTATATAATTCTCGATTATACTTGCAACTTCGGTGTGTAGTTTTATCTTTTTTATCTTATCGAACTCCATAGTCATTGCGCTACAACTCCCCACCAGGTGCACTCCATACAGTCCGGTTTAGATATACACATATTGGTCTGATATGTTACCACTTAACATATCCGGGGTCAACTAATTTTTCTTCGGACAGCACTAGTGGTAAAGCTAAACGCAACCTCATCAACAAATTTCTGAAAAAACTCTTTTCTATTTACAGTAGACAGGGTATACTGGTTAGATCGATGGAAAATATGATTCTTCTCAAAGCTGCACTTTATGCAGCCCGAAAGCATCTTGGACAAACTCGAAAGGGCGAGAATTCAGCACCCTACATCAATCATCCTATTGAAGTTGCTTCTTTCATTGCTGAAATCGGAGGGATAGAAAACGAAACCGTGCTGGCCGCCGCGCTTTTACACGATACAGTCGAAGATACGGACGCAAAAGCAGAGGAACTACAGGAACTATTCGGCGAAGAAGTAACCTCGATTGTATTGGAAGTCACCGACGATAAAAGCTTGCCGAAATTGCAACGAAAACAACTTCAAGTAGAGCAAGCAGTTTCCCTCTCCCCCGAGGCTAAACTCATTCGCATTGCTGATAAGATATCCAACATACAAGACATCACATATTCGCCGCCGAAACGGTGGAGCAAAAAGCGCCGCGAGAAGTACCTCGATTGGGCTGAAAAAGTGGTCGGTCAGTGTAACAATACCAATCCTGCCTTAGAGAAACATTTTAGCGCTGTACTGAAAGAAGGGCGGAAGAAGTTCTCTAAAAACCATAAATAACAATAAATCACTGTGCGATAATCTGAATAATCTATTCCAATTAGAGCAACAAATTCGGTACATGCCAACTTTATTCGAATACCTCTTGTGAAGACCGCCGCGTTACCGGTAATTTGCCCTCACTCGCCTTAACTAGTACCTTAAAGGGAAGGAGTGTCTATGTTTTTTGTAATAGGTTTGATTATTGTGCTCGCAGGCGCAATTCCACTGTTTTCCACTCTTAAAAAACGTTCTGCATTATCACAAGAACAATTCCAGCAGCGAGTGAAACGTTCTGCGATTATTTTGGCAAGTGTTGTGGTCGCACTAATTTTGATCACTGTTTTCTTTCACTTTTTTACTGATTTTCTCTGGTTTAACGCTCTTGGATACGAAGGTCGTTTTCTTTTAGTCCTCCAGACAAAAATCACTTTATTTATAGTTGGGGGTGTAATTGCGTTTTTATTCTATTTTCTGCAGCTGAAATGGAGTACCCGGTATGAAGGATATGAAATTCCAAAATACGCGGCATGGCCCGGGGTTATTATTCTTGCTGTTATTTGTGCAATTTGGGCATCCGGCCTTTGGGATAGCTATCTGTTATTCACGAACCAAACTGCCTCGAACGTCAGTGATCCTATTTTTGATACGTCAAATTCATTCTATCTTTTCTCTTTATCGTTTTTTTCACAGGTAATTGGCCGGCTTTTATTTTTATTTATCTCGAGCATTGCCTTTGTGGGACTTCTCATGAATGGCATCAACCAACGGCTTAAAACCAGATCGGGTGACAGTCAGCTTCTTTCAAAACAGATTTCTCATCTCGCACGTCAGATGCTTTTTCTCACAGGACTCCTTCTTATACTTATAGGCATAAACACCTATTTAGGAGTGTTTCGTCTCCTCTACTCGAAAACCGGGGTGGTAACAGGTGCAGGCTGGACGGATGTTAATATCAGAATCCCCGCGCTTTATATATCTTCAGCTCTCTTTCTTTTTACCGGTATTCTACTTTCAACAGGCATATTTACCACCGCGCTGGTTAAGAAATTTTTTGCTCTAAAGATGGATTCCGAGGGGGAAACTATTCCGACTCGGTTTACAGTTGTATTTCCCGCCATCATTGTCGGCATGCTTATTATTGCTAATGCAGCCATTCCTGCTTTATTTCAGGGAGTTGTCGTGGACCCAAATGAGATCACTAGGGAGAGTGAGTATATACCGCACAACATCAATTTTACTCGCCAGGCTTATGGAATAGATGAACAGCGAATCACTGAAAAAAAATTTGATGTCGGTAGTGATATCAATCCTGATGTGATCGAGGCAAACCAGAGCACAATTGACAATATCAGGTTGTGGGACTGGAGGGCCTTGTTGAGCAATCTGCAGCAGCAGCAGGAAATTCGACTCTATTATCAATTTCATGATGTGGATATAGACCGATATACTTTTAACGGAGATTATCGACAAGTGATGCTCGCCGTGAGAGAACTCGAAAAGTCCGAATTAGCTGTTGAATCACAGACCTGGGTCAGTGAGCATTTGAAATATACCCATGGGTACGGTATGGTTATGCTCCCCACTCATGAGTTTCTCCCCCAAGGCCAGCCGAAATTGTTGATTAAGGACATTCCCGCGAAAGAAACAATTGAAGGATTATCTATCCTCCGTCCCCAAATCTATTACGGGGAGAGAACGAACGACCATGTTTATACCAACACCAAACAGGAGGAATTCGATTATCCAAGCGGCAATGAGAATAAATATACAAATTATAAGGGGGACGGAGGAGTACTTTTAGACTCTTTTTTAAAGCGCTTCATCTATGCATGGAAGTTCGATGGTCATCGACAGCTCTTCTCCGGTTATTTCACCCGTGAATCAAGGGTATTGTATAATCGTCACATTCTCAGGCGTGTAAAGAAAATTGCTCCTTTTCTGCGATTAAGCGGGGATCCTTATGCAGTAATTACCGATAACGGAAGGATAAAATATATAATTGACGCATATACCGTCTCTGCAAATTATCCTTACTCTGAAGCTTACAGCGGCTCCTTACAACAGTATACCGGAATAAATTACATCAGGAATTCTGTCAAAGTAGTAGTGGATGCGTACGATGGAACAACGAACTTTTACATTATTGAGCCTGATGAAGTAATCATCAAAACATATCAAAATATGTTTCCCGCCCTTTTTCGTGATTTTGAAGAAATGCCGGAAAATCTCAAAAAGCACATCAGATACCCGGCAGAATACTTCACTATCCAAGCGGAAATGTACCGCACGTATCATATGACTGATGTAGCCACCTTCTATCAACGTGAAGATGTCTGGGAGTTCGCTACTGAGAGATACCAAGACGGATTCTACCCCGTCCAACCGTATTATATGATGGTTCAGTTTCCCGAAGAAGATAAAATGGAGTATGTAATTATGCTTCCATTTACACCGAAAAATAAAAACGTTATAAATGCGTGGATCGCAGGAAGATGCGACATCCCACATTATGGTAAAATTATGGCCTTTCCTTTTCCAAAAGGAGTGGAAGTGTTAGGTCCCAGACAAATTGAAGCACGAATTGATCAGGATTCAGAAATGTCCCGGAACTTGAGTCTTTGGAGTCAAAGAGGATCAGAGATTATTAGAGGGAACCTTCTTTCAGTCCCGTTATTCCAGGGGAATACCCTCTACATAATGTTTGTCGAGTCAATTTTTCTTCAGGCGGAAGGGGCAAAATTACCTGAAATTAAGCGGGTTGCATTAGCTGATCAAGATGAAGTTGTGTGGTCAGAAAGTTTCGAAGTGACTTTGCAAAAACTCGTTGGAATTGCCGGGGAACGTCCAACATCAGGGACGGAGGAAGTAAGAAGTACGACTGCAGGCGCTGCTGGAATAAGTAGTGAAGTAACCTCCATTATCGATCAAGCTGTTGATACCTTTGAAACATATACAGAAGAATTATCCCAAGCTAATTTCCAGGAAGCGGGGAAGACACTCGATGAACTCAAACAACTTATCGAACAATTAGAAGAGCAAAATCAATAATCAGAAGAGAAATAGGAGGAATGGGGACGGAGGAATCGATATATTCCTTGTATTGCTTGTATTGTATAAGAAAACACGTAATAATGCTGCAATATGGATTATTCTTTTAAACTTGAAGAAAAATTCCAGCTGGGCAAAACAGGAATATCGATTCCTCCAATAATTTTTGGCACTAGTGCTCTGGGAAATCTTTTCGGCATACTTCCGTATTCGGAAAAAAAAGCAATTTGTGAAGCATGGTTTACTTATGTCAAAGGGCCAATTGTTATAGATTCTGCAGGGAAATACGGAGCAGGTTTAGCGTTAGAAATGATCGGCAAGTTATTACAACAACTTGGCAAGACCAACAAAGAAGTAATAATCAGTAATAAACTGGGCTGGAAAAGAAAACAATTAATCGGGAACGAACCAACTTATGAACTCGGGATTTGGTTTGGTTTAGACCATGATGCAGAGCAAGATATTAGTTATGAAGGAATAATCAAATGTTGGGAACAAGGATGCGAGCTGCTCGGAGATTATACACCAGATTTGGTTTCTGTCCATGATCCGGATGAGTATCTATCGCTCGCAATTGATGATAGGGACGGAGGAAAAAGATTTGAACATCTTTTAGAAGCATACGATGCCCTTTTTGAACTGAAGAAAAAAGGTGCTGTCAAAGCAGTCGGAGTAGGCGCTAAAGATTGGCAAATTATTCATCATCTTTCAGAACACCTACCCCTCGACTGGGTGATGCTTGCATGCAGTTTTACAATTTATCATCATCCCCCAGAACTATTACGTTTCATTGAGGGGTTGAAAGACAAAGGAATAGGCATTATTAATTCGGCTATTTTTCACTCAGGTTTCTTGGTGGGTGGAAATTACTTTGATTACAGGCCTCTTGATCCAACCGCAGATTCCAATCTATTCGATTGGAGGGAACTTTTTTTTAGCATATGCAAAAGATTTCATATCCCCCCGGCTTATGCCTGTATTGAGTTTGGACTCTCTGCTCCAGGAATCCAGAGTGTATCACTAAACACGAGTAATGCAAATCGTATAGAAAGTAACGTAGCTGCTATCCAGTCTAAAGCCCCTAAAGATTTCTGGCAGACGTTAAAAGAAGAAAAACTAATTAGCCCTTCATATCCTTACGTAGATCATTAACGCATATAAAACAACCAATAATTAAGGAGCGATAATGAAAGCTATCAAGATCAAAAAACCAAGAGTTGTAACGATCGAAGACATACCCACTCCCGAGCCAAAACCAGAAGAGATTTTAATTGAACTTACAGCTCTTGGTCTTTGTGGAAGTGACTTAAAAACGTATAAAGGTGAAAACCCTCTAATCACCTATCCGAGAATTCCAGGCCATGAGTTTGCCGGCAAAATCGTTCGTTGGGGGACGGAGGTTCCTTCGACAGTATTACAACGGGTTCACAAAGGCCAACTAGTAACAATATCACCTTATACGAACTGCGGTACTTGCCCAGCTTGCAGAGAAGGCAGAGTAAATACTTGTCAAAACAATAAAACTCTTGGAGTACAACAAGATGGTGCAGGAAGTGAGCTATTCTCAATTCATTATAGTAAAGTTTTTCCCATTCAGAACAAGGACCTTTCTTCTCAGCTTGTAGCCTTAACGGAACCTCTCAGTGTTGGTTATCATGCTGTAAACAGAGCTGAAATAACGGATAAAGAAAAAGTACTTATCATCGGATGCGGTGTAATCGGATTAGGTGCTATTATAGCTGCCTCTTACAAAGGTGCCACAATATCTGCAATGGATATTGACCAGAAAAAACTTGCTTTAGCTAAGACTTTTGGGGCTACTTCCGTTCTTAATAACGAATCCTCCGTCCCTAAAAAAGAAATTATGGATCTCACAGGAAGGGAAGGATTTGATGTCGTAATCGAAGCAGTCGGCAATAAAAATACTTATGAACAAGCACTCGAATTAGTACGAGTAGCAGGGAGAATTGTATACATTGGTTACGTTAAGAACCCAGCTCCACTTACTACTAAATATATAGTCAGTAAAGAGCTCGATATACGGGGATCACGGAATGCATTCAATCATGAAATCATATCCGTTTTAAACATCCTTTCAGATGCAAAATATGATTTTTCCACGCTTATTAGTAAAACTTATCCATTAGAAGAAGCAAAGGAAGCTTTTCATTACTGGGATACAAACACTTCCGATGTGACAAAGATACTATTGGAAAAACAATAGTATCAAATCAGCAGTTAAAAGATTTGCTTGATTTCAGAAAAAATCAAACTGTTTTGAATTTACAAAATTCTTGGCCATAGTAGTCTTAACAAATAATTAGGAGGTCGTTCCATGATATCCAAAATACCCTTTTGCAGAAAACTTACTCCATTATAGCGGTATTCGGTGGCGCTATCTACAATTTTTGCACGCACTGGATTTCTTGCAATATATATAAAAGTTGTTATGTATTGCCTATAGCTATGAATGATTTTGCTAGTAAAACGATCGTACCAGACATGGCCTTTCAAGCGAAAGTGTTTGTTATATCTTAATGCAAATACACTTAGAATCCACTGCATAATTTTTGATAAACTCTCTCTTTTAAGGGGTTTTAGAATTATATGAATGTGATTATTCATTATGCAAAAATTTTTTACTTCAAAGTTATACTTTTTTTTTGCTCGCCGCATCACTCTCATAAACATTTCTTTAATTTCTTCGGAATGCAGTATCATCTCCTTTCTGTTCGCTCTGGCAATAACATGATAACTTGCCCCCTCTATACATTTTCTTGGTTTTCGCATGAGATAAACTCCTTTTGATTGTTACAATTAATAACAACCTTGAAGAGTCTGCTGCTTCAAGAAAACAAAAAAAATTCAAACAATTTTGTATTTTTTCCTGTATTTTTCCTCCGTCCCTATTCACCTATTCAATATATGCTAAAAAACCCAGCCGATATTGAGGGTAAAATACATACCGCCTAATGGGGTGCTATCATTAAGGTTTACTATGGGGTCGGTAAATATATAACCAACTGCAGGTTCTAGAAAAAATCCGCGATCCCGCATGAAATTCCATTTATATCCAGTTTCCGCTAAAACCATAGGAATTACAGGTAATGTAACCTCGTAGCTCGATATATTCGCGAAAACAATAAAAACACCTCCATGACAACCTATAAATGGACCATTTGCACCTGTTGCCAAATAATACAATCGCAACCCGCCCGAAAAATTTAAAATAGAAAGCACATAGTGTATACCAATAATTTTCTGCGGGACAGCCAAATACATCGAATTGATCTTAACAGATATGAACGGCAGAAATGCTGCTTCAAAAGCAATACCGACCCCGATTCCTTTGGCAATGATACCTTTTATCGTCCAATAAGGATTATAATTAACTGCGATTCGTCCATTTGTTCCGTCTTTACCAGTACCCGGGAGGCTAATCGCAGTAAAGTCAGGATAACTATCAGTTATTGAATTAAACTCCGGAAATTCTTTGGAAATCTGTGGTTTGCTGCCTCCGTCCCCGCTATTCCCCGCTATTCCCACTATTCTCTCAGCAAAAAGCAACCGGCACGATAAAATCAAAACCAAAAAGGAAAGAATTATTTTTAAAAATAATCGCATACAGTAAAGTTTAAGGGGTACGTGTTTTCCTGTCCAGTCTCTATATTTTTCACCTATTCTGCTATCGTAAGGGCGTGAATAATAGTAGTCATGATCATTTTTGTATTGTAATATATTTTTTACGGGCAATTATTCAATAGAGATGAATCTTTTGTTTAATAAATCAATATTTATAGTAGTGGAGTAGCAGAGAACATATGAATACGTCGGCCAGAAAAATGTGGGAAAAGTACCTATCTTCTGTTGAAGAAACACAAAAGCCAAGAATGAATCGGTTTAATGCATGGCATTTCTCCAACAACCGAGAAATAGCAAATGAGCTAGCCGATTTGGTATTAAAAGGAATAAAAAGAGGCACAACATCATCGCTTCTTTCTCTGCAACAGGATAATGAACCGATCCCTGAAGCTGGGGATTATAGTGTTATCACTGATTATGATGGTAATGCTCAATGTATTATCAGGACCACTGAAATTACAATCACTCCCTTTAACTTGGTAACTTCTGATTTTGCTGCCATTGAAGGTGAAGGAGATAAATCACTAGAGTATTGGCAGAAGGTCCATCGTCGTTGTATAACTGAAGAATTGGGAACCCTCGGCATCAGTTTTTCTGAAGATACACCAGTTATCTGTGAAAAATTTGAAGTAGTCTATCCCTGAACCTGTTATTGACTGAGAGAGTAATAAAATTATGGTTAGTCTGCACACCCATCCACAACTTCTCACTATTCCCGCTATTTGTTCAGGAGCTCTCTTTTTCGGCTTTTCTATTTTCCTTTTTATCTATATGCGAACTAAAAACAGGCTCTATGTGAGTACAGCTCTTATGAGTTTCATTGCGTTTGCTTTTGTCGTCTTTGAAGGAATGGTCATTTTTTTCGGTACGGGTAAACAGCTATTTCATATTGCAGTGCAATTTCATCGACTCGAGCAGATTTTTGGTGCTGCTTTTTTATTCTCTGCCCCATTTTTCTTCTATCAATTCCTCAATCTTTCTAAGCCGTTAAAATCACTTAATAAAGTGCTTATTTTTGTTGGATTAGGAGCAACCATATTTTTTGCGTTTATCGCTTTTTCTTTTCCCAATCTTTTCATCTCAATAACTGATATTTATACAAAAAACATACGGGAAGCCGGTCAAATAGGGCGGGGTTTTGAAGGTCCCCTTTATATGATCAGGGACATTTTTTTAGGTGTTTTTTTTCTTATCCTCGTTTCTCTTATTCTAATTGATATGATTACAAACCGAAGAAGCCGATATTTGCTTTCCGTGCTCTTCGGTCTTCTCCTTACAGGTTTTTTTGCTGCTGATGATATCATTCATATTTATACAAAAGTACGCATCGGGTTTTTTCCGGAAACCGCATATTCGAGGTTTCCGTTAGGTATTACTCTGTTCCTCCTTTTTACGATGGCTGCTGTGTTGAGAAAGTTTATCAATACTTCAAATGAAGTAGAAAAAGCATATGCCGCACTTAATCAAAGTGAAGAACGTTTCGATCAAATAGCACGACACATCGATGAAGTATTTTGGCTCTATGATCCTAATTCTGAAAATCTGCTCTTTATTTCCCAAGCTTTCAAAAATATCTGGGGAATTTCGTCTGAAAAACTGTATCCTTCATTAACTCCCTGGTACGAGTCAATTAATGAGGAAGATATAGCTTTAGTGGAGCAGGATTTTGCATTTCCACCTGATTCTACCATTACAAGAGAATACCGTATAAAGCGTCTTGATAATGGAGATGACCGCTGGATACGGGACAAGATCTATCCAATTCATGATGAACGAGGCAATATTTACCGAATTGCACGGGTATCTCAAGATATTACCGAACAGAAAAAAACTGAAGAAAAGTTGATTTATCTAGCGTATCATGATTCTCTAACAGGACTTCCCAACCGTAAATCTTTTTATAATCAGCTCGAGCGGAGTTTACATATAGCCAACCGCTCAAAATTAGATAAATTCCGAGGCCTGCTTTTTATCGACCTTGATAATTTCAAAGATGTTAATGACAGCTTAGGTCATGTTACTGGAGACCGCCTTCTTCAAGAAGCAACGACACGGCTTAAAGAGTGTATTCGCAGCAGTGACGAACTATTCAGATTGGCTGGAGATGAGTTTACCATTATTCTCAATCATCTTACTAATGAAACTGATGCAGCATATGTGGGGGAAAAGATTATTCAAAGTCTCGGTAAACCTTTTCTCTTAGGAGGGCATGAATTCTCGTTGGGAACAAGCATCGGAATCTCAGTATTTCCGCGTGATGGAACTGACCCGAATCAATTGATATCCAATGCTGATAATGCTCTTTATGAAGCAAAAAAAGATAGAAACACATTCAGATTCTACACCCAGGATATGCAGAAAAATGCACTAGAAAAAGTAGAGCTCATTTCTTTGCTCAGGGCAGCACCTGCTAAGAATGAATTAACCCTCTGTTATCAGCCCCAGGTAGATGAAAACGGAGAAGTTATCGGAGCTGAAGCTCTGCTCCGGTGGAACAATCCTGAATTAGGAGCGGTTTCTCCTGCCCTCTTTATTCCCATAGCTGAAGAGACCGGCCTCATGATAAATATCGGTAATTGGGTGCTGGAACAGTCCTGTAGAGATGCAACTTTATGGAAGGAAGAAGGTCTCGAGGGTATCCACATGAGCGTGAATCTTTCTACAAAACAGCTAAAATCCCGATATATCACATCGACAGTCGAAACTTTACTGAACAAATATCAGATCAAGCCGGAAAGATATCATCTGGAAATCACAGAAAGTGCTCTTATGGAAGATACCGAGATTGCGATAAGGCATTTGAGAGAAATGAATGAGTTGGGATTGAACTTTTCTATTGACGACTTTGGGACCGGGTATTCATCACTTAGCTATCTAAAAACGCTCCCAATAAAAACGGTAAAAATTGACCGCTCATTCATCATGAGTATTCCTCAGGACAAAAAGGACAGCGCCCTAGTCCGTGCTATTATTGATATGGTCCTTGGATTGGGGCTGCAGGTTATTGCGGAAGGGGCAGACAGTAAAGAGCAGATAGATTTCCTTCATTCCCACAACTGTCCATACATACAAGGATTTTACTACAGTAAACCCCTGCCCCTTGATCAATTTATCCAGTTTGTAAAACAAAGGAAACAAAGGGGACGGAGGTAATCGAAACGCGAATTTCTTCGCCTACATTATCGCAGCCATTCGCTGATTCGGTTCTGTTCTTTAACAAGTTTGTATCGCAAGAATGTATTCAGGCAGACCATAGCCCGTTCCGCAGTTAGGTAAGTAGGTACTCCTCCGGAATCCATTACCTGGCCGAATCTATTGTACACCGCATCAGCTCCGGAAACTACGTTGACCGATACCACTACCGGTTTCATATGACGATGGACCGTTTCTACAATTCGGGAGGCAATATTCTTTTCATAATGTTCAATCTCTTCATCTGTAGTGTGGATTACCTGGGCCTGTGGTACGATCGAAATACAGAGCGCATCGACATTCGGAGAAGAGAGCATGATATCGATGCACTGCTCGAACTGCTCGTCAGTGACCATAGGAGTGAGGTCCAGGAGTGGCATGACAGTAACATACGGGGGAAGAGCATCTTCCAGCCGTTTTTGCGTTTCTTCATCGAACTGAGCCGGCCGGAGATCACCTAAATTATCAGCAGCATAGGTTTTCTCATAGCCGGCATTGGCGATGACCGCTACTCTGTTTCCTGCCGCTGTAAAATCGTGGAGAAGGGCAAATGTTTTTATTAAATCACCATGATCGATCATCGAATCCGCTACAATCAGTCCAGCCTGTTTCATAGCAGCCCTCGCTACATCATATTCTCCGGCCATGCTTGCCGTGTGGGACTGTGCAGCCATTGCCCCTGCTTCAGTCCTCCCGGCCTTGTAGACCACGATCGGTTTTCTGCACGCCGACGTAACATCAAAGAATTTCCGCCCTGCACCCGGTTTAAACCCTTCTATATAAAGACCGATGACATCAACCATAGGATCTTCTTCAAAATAGGCCACTAAATCACCCGGGTCCACATCAAGTTGATTACCATAGCTTACGATCACTTTTGGTGAGATGGCATTTCGCAGATTGTAGATCTCCATAATGCCCATCGCGCCACTCTGGCTTAGAATTGCTACATTCTTCTCTTTTTCCAGATTGACTTTGAACTTTTCTTCCGGAATAAAAAACGTATTTATCCCGGGCTGATGTTCATCCCCTGCATACACGATCCCCAAACAGTTCGGCCCCATTACCCGTATACCGGCTTTCCGGCACTTTTCTGCAATCTCTTCCTCGATTCGGCTGTCCTGGGTGGTTTCGCTGAATCCCCCGGGGATAAGAAGGATGGCTTTTACCTTTTTCCCTATACAACTGTCAACTGCATCTATGACCGCATGTACCGGAACAGTAATTACAGCAAGATCGATGTTTTCCTCGATATCAGTAACGTTCCGGTAGAGCGGAAACTCCGTCCCCGCAATTGTTACCGCTCCTCCTTTCGGATTAACGCAGTACATATCACTCCGTTCTAAATCTACGAGATTTTTTATGATGATGTTACCCGGTTTGCCGTTGTCACTTCTGCTGATTCCGATCACCGCAATACCATCCGGTTCAAAGAAGGGACGGAGGTTTCCGGGACCGAGGCCTGCAAGATGATCTGCTTTACTTACTGTGTTTCCTTTTGCATCCGGTAAAGAAACAAATTCGCGCCCGCCTGCCTTCTTCTCAAAAGCTGCGTATCCATCGATGGCAATAAAAGAACCGTTGTAATTGAAAACGAACGGATTTATTTCGAACTCTTTGATGACGAATCCGGTCTCAGATGGGAAAAAACTGGAAAAAGCAGCGGCAAGGTCACTGAATTTGACTTCCGCCTCCACAATTCTGTCTATATATTCCTCCGTCCCTTCTGCAATATATTTTTTCTGAATATGGGTCGATGCCTGCAGAGCTTGTGCCCATTCCCTATCGATCGGCGAAAGTATGAGATTAGGAGGCGAAAAGTTGGCAGCAAAATGCTCCGCATCGGTTCCCCCCTTGCTAAACGAGATAACAGGCCCGAAGGCAGTGCTTTCACGGATTCCTAACAGTACCTCATTACCGAGATCTTTGGAGTAATCGATATAATTTACTAAGAGAACCCCTTCGACGACGGCACTATTTCCTCCGTCCCCGGCAGAAGTACCGGGGGGACCGCTTTCGGAGTCCGCCGCCCGCTCAAAACGCCGGATCATCCGGTGGGCAGTGTATTTGATAAAATCGAGGTCCTTGTAGACGATTTTCACCCCGCCCTGCTTCTGTTTGTGGGTAATATCTGATGCAATGATTTTACACACGAGCTTGCTGCTGCTGAACAGAGACAGGGTGCTGTGAGTAATGTCCCGGGGATCACGAATAATTATATAGGATGGAACTGAAAGTCCAACGATAGAAAGAATTTCGTAAACTTCATACTCATAGAGGAAGCGTCTACCGGCATTATAAGCAGCCTGAAAAACAGCGTCGGCAGCTGGTATAGTCTCGGAGCCCGCCAATGATCCTCCTTATCAGGAACCTCCGTCCCCTAACTCGAATGCTTTTTTATTAATATCTACTACCTTCTCCCCTTTTGAGGCAAACAGCTCTTCGATCGAAGCAAGGAGCATTTCTTTGGTTACAGGCAGATTCGAGGCAGCCGCTCCAACCATCACCATATTGGTCGCCCGGGCCGACCCTACTTCTTTGGCCAGCTTTGCCGCATCGACGAGACGATAACTCGGCAGTCTTCGGATGCTCGTATAAATCCCTTCGATATCGGGGTAGTTGGAAATATTTTCGTACGGATTCTCGGAGGAGATGAATACGCCCTCAGGTTTTAAGTATTGCAGATACCTGAGGCTTTCGAGCGGTTCCATACTCAAAATCATGTCCGCTTTACCTGACCCGATAAGGTCACTCGGAATAGGGGTATCGGCAATACGAAGATGGGCCTGTACTGCACCGCCCCGCTGGGCCATACCGTGGACTTCAGACTGCTTTACCTGATACCCTTCTTTCATTGCGCCTAAGGCAATGATTGCCGCAACAGAGAGAACTCCCTGTCCGCCTACACCGGCTAAGATCACATCGTATTTCATCGGTCTGCCTCACTCTTTTTCTGTTTCACTGTCTGGATACAATCGCGTCGTGCGATTATTACCGAAACCCCTCTATGTTCGATCTCCTCTCTGATCACATCCGCATTCTCTTCGGTATGCTTTTTGAGCGGATTGATTAGTCTGATGTGGTCAGGTTCTACACCGATCCCTTCTATTAACTTGGCTAATTTAGGTGATTCGATAATAGTATCCTGTCCTCCCGTCATCGCAGTCGTGCTGTTGTCGAGAATGTAGAGCGTCATGTTTGCTTCCGCGGAGACCGCATCAACTAACGGGGTAATGCCCGAGTGCATAAAAGTGCTGTCGCCGATTACACCGATTACCGGATGGAACCCCGCTTCCGACGCCCCTTTGGCCATGCTCACCGATGCTCCCATGCAGAGACAGGTTTCGATCGCCTGATGGGGCGGAAGATAGCCTAATGTATAGCAGCCGATATCGGAGGTGACCAGCCGCTGCGGGTACTCTTTCAGGACGATGTTCAAAGCATCGTAGGAATCCTTATGCGGACAGCCCGCACAGAGTTGGGGGGGCCTGCCGGGGAGGTTGATTCCGGCTGCATCCGCCTGGCTTTCCTTAGCGGGAAGGCCCAAAGCGGGGCGGATATTGTCCGGATTGAGCTCGCCCGAACGGGGGACCGTATTGTCCACCTTCCCTACGATTTCTTTCGCCTGAGGCAGGATGCCCCGAAGATACCGCTCTACAAATGGATACCCTTCCTCGAGGACAACAATCTTATCCACCACCTCAGCTAACGCCTTGATTTTCTCTATCGGGGCGGGATATACGCTGATATGCAGGTGGGACGGCTTTACAGGCAGTTCATCGAGATTTTCTTCGTAATAGTTACCGCCGAGACCTGTGGTAATAACGCCGAAATCCTTAAATTCCCTGTTTATGATAAGCCGGTTATACTGCGAGTTCTCGGCATACGCTTCGAATTTCTCCTGCTCTCCTAACAGTTTGTCCCATAGCACCCGGGAGGTTGCCGGCAGCAGCATCCATCCGGCCTTCTCCTGTGATTTATTGAGTTTGTTCTTCTCCCGTCTCGGCCCCCGTTCAATGACCGCCCGTGAGTGGGCGATACGGGTAACAAGCCTGAGCATTACCGGAATTCCGAACCGCTCTGAGATGTCGAACGCCTCGAGAGTCATATCGTAGACTTCCTGTTGGTTGCGGGGTTCGAGGCAGATGATTTTAGCAAAATCTGCGTAGTACCGGCTGTCCTGTTCGTTTTGGGATGAATGCATCCCCGGATCATCTGCAACGGCCACCACCAGTCCTCCGTTAATGGCAAGCAGGGCGGCATTCATAAACGGGTCCGCTGCAACATTTAATCCGACATGCTTCATAGTTACCAGAACACGGCTTCCGACCATGGAAGCACCGACTCCCTCTTCCAAGGCTGTCTTCTCATTAGAACACCACTGTACGAGATACCCGCCTTCTTCTTCCTTTTTATCGAGCAAGTACCCGATTATTTCAGATGAAGGGGTCCCCGGATAGCCATACGCTGCCGAGATGCCGGCATCAATCGCACCAACGGCGAGGGCCTCATCTCCTAATAGTACAAAATTGGACATCGCTGTCTCCTCAATTGGGTTAGACTACATTTATAACGGAAATCGTCACCAATTTCAATTGTTTTTTATTGAAGCAGCAGAGGCTATAAACAGATGGGCAAGCGCTTCAACCTGATGTTCGGATTTATTAGTTTAGGTTTTACAGTCCCCGCAGTTCTCATAACAGTAGTAAACTTCATACAGTAAATTATTATGCAAGCAGATGTTTGCATCGACGAGCATTATTTATCACCATTTTTTTGTACCTCAATCACAAAATTTTAATAGCTTGACCCCGAATGCTCACAGCTCTAAAATTACTACAATTAATAGTTATGGATACTTTTATTGTGAATTCTATAAAAAAAGAATTTTCTTCGGTTCAAGCCATCTACCTCTATGGATCATACGGGGACAATTCGCAGAGGCCGGAAAGTGATGTAGACATTGCACTACTTCTCCCTCATGATGAAGCCAAAAAGACCGGCTCCCTCGCCTTTTCAGATATCCGCTTCAGGCTAGAACAGGAACTCAAACACGCTGTGGATTTGATCAACCAAAGGATTGTACCTATTGTTCTGCAGAAAGAAGTTATCACTAGCGGCCGATGTTTGTATTGCATCGATCAAACGAGCAGAGACACCTATGAAATGCACGTTCTCTCTTTATTCGGAAAACTCAACGAAGAAAGGAAAGAGATTCTCCAGGATTTTTATAGAACCAACCGGGCTTATAATATATGAATGATGTAACGATAAATAAAATTACGAGCATTCAACGCTGTATCAAACGTGCCCGTGAAGAATACGCTGCTGCTCAAAATAACTTTGAGTATGATTATACTCATCAAGATGCAGCAATTCTCAATATTACGCGAGCCTGTGAACAGTCAATTGATCTTGCCAATCATATCATTAAAACCAACAAACTCGGCATACCTACAGACAGCAGCGAGAGTTTCGATTTACTGTATAATGGTGGGATAATCACGGGAAAATTACGGGATACACTTAAAAAGATGGTAGGATTTAGAAATACTATTATTCACGAGTATCAGGAAATCGATATTAACATCGTCATCAATATTATCAAAAAGAACCTTAAGGATCTTCTTCTGTTTACAGACACTATTATAGAACTAAGCAAAAAAGAGGATTCTCACTAACCGTCCAGCTTGCTCTCCCTTCCATTTCTCCCACTTGCACAAATATATAGTTTTCCGCATACTACTGGGGCACACGGACCTGAAAGCGCATAAACGGAGGAGTAATCAATGGCAGACGGCACACGCATTACTATGGGGACGGAGGAACTCAACGTCCCGGATGATCCAATTATCCCCTACATCGAAGGAGACGGTATCGGCCCCGATATCTGGCGGGCATCAGTTCGGGTTTTCGATGCGGCGGTAGAGCTCTGTTACGGGGGACGGAGGAAGATCCATTGGAAGGAAGTCTATGCCGGCGAGAAAGCGAAGGAAAAAGTCGATGCCTGGCTTCCCGACGAAACGCTCGAAGCGTTCAGGACCTACCATGCGGGAATAAAAGGTCCGCTCACGACCCCGGTCGGGGAGGGTTTCAGAAGCTTGAACGTTTCCATCCGGCAAGCTCTCGAGCTTTATGTGTGTCTACGTCCCGTGCGTTGGTTTCAGGGTGTGCCCAGTCCGGTCAAGCATCCGGAGTGGGTGGATATGGTGGTGTTCCGCGAAAATACGGAAGACGTGTATGCCGGCCTCGAAGTGCAGGAAGGCACCCCGGAGGCAAAAAAACTTATCACTTTCTGCAACAAAGAGATGGGATGGCATATACGGGAAGATTCCGGAGTGGGGATAAAGCCGATCAGCATTACCGGGTCCAAACGGCTGGTACGCGCTGCCATCGAATACGCGATCAATTATGACCGCAAGAGTGTGACCTTGGTGCACAAGGGAAATATCCAGAAGTTTACCGAAGGGGCTTTTAGAAAGTGGGGATATGAGGTCGCCAAGGAAGAGTATCCTGACAGATGTGTCAGCTGGGACGAATGCGGGGGAGACCCTCCGGAGGGGAAAATCCTCATCAAGGATGCCATAGCCGATATCTTCCTTCAGCAGATCTTGACCCGGCCGAAAGAGTTCGATGTGGTGGCCACCATGAACCTAAACGGTGATTACTTCTCAGATGCCATGGCGGCCCAGGTAGGGGGGATCGGCATCGCCCCGGGCGGTAATATCAACTACGAAACAGGTCACGCCGTATTCGAAGCGACCCACGGCACCGCCCCCAAGTATGCCGACCAGGACAAAGTCAACCCCGGCTCGCTTATCCTCTCCGGTGTAATCATGTTCCAGTATCTGGGATGGGAAGAAGCAGCGGACAGGATCGTTGCAGGCCTCGAGAAGACCATTGCCGATAAAACCGTCACGTATGATTTCGAACGGATGATGGAAGGGGCGACCCTTCTCAAATGTTCTGAGTTCGGTGATAAAATAATCGAAAACATGAAATAGAGGCGGATCAGTATTCCTTGATCAGTTTCTGAAAGCCCTCTTCCTCACCCTTCTCCATGTGATAGCAGTGCTCATCCTGGGGGAAGGACCCCTCTCTCACTTCTTTTACATATTCTTTCATCGCGTTGGTAATAACTTCCGCGACGTTTGCATATTTCTTGACAAACTTCGGTGTAAAAGCCTGGAACTGTCCGATCATATCACTGACGATGAGAAGTTGTCCGTCACAGTCCATCCCCGCTCCGATCGAAAGAACCGGAATAGTAAGTTTTTTAGCGATAAAACCGGCCACCTCCGGGGGGACTGCTTCTAAGAGCAGCATCTGTGCACCCGCTTCAGCTACGGCCAATGAATCATCGATTACCATCTTCGCCGATTCGACCGTCCGTCCCTGTGCTTTATGGCCCCCGAGCTGACCGGAGCTCTGCGGAGTTAAGCCTAAGTGGCCGATCACAACGATGCCGGCTTCTACGATCGCTTTGATGCGCGTCGCGACCCGCCGGCCGCCTTCGAGTTTTACCGCATCCACGGACGCTTCTTTTAAAAAACGTCCTGCACATTCTACAGCCACCTCGTCCGAGGTCTGATAGCTCATAAACGGCATGTCCCCAATCACGAATGTATTGGGAGCTCCCCGCCGGACCGCTTCGCAGTGGACAATGCACTGGTCCATGGTAACCGGAACGGTACCCTGATATCCGTATACGCACATCCCTAAGCTGTCGCCGACGAGCAGCATGTCCATTCCAGCAGCCTCGGCAAATTGTGCCGTCGGAAAATCGTAGGCGGTAAGCCAGGTAATTTTTTCACCTTCCTGTTTCATGCGGTAAAAATCGTACAGCATGAGCTTTTTCTTCGACATTGTTTCCTCCTCGATGAATTCTCTCCCGCAGTACTCCCGACCACTTCGAGCTGCGGAATTTGTTTGGTTCAGAATGGCCGGAATACGGAGCAGTGTCAATGCGGTCAGTAGACGCGGTCCGACTCTGTTTACACCCCTCTCCCTCCATGCTACCCTATC
>CAZQKT010000012.1:0-7200 GCA_964594055.1 uncultured Spirochaetales bacterium | reverse complement strand
TCAGTAGACGCGGTCCGACTCTGTTTACACCCCTCTCCCTCCATGCTACCCTATCATCCTGACGGAAATCTTGTTGGCGGTAATCCCACTTGCGGATATATCAGGAATTACAAAAATGAACACAGCAGCCCGAAAGCCCCAGCCCCTCCCTTACGTGATCATGACCATCGGCATCATCGCGGTCTCCTTTGCGGCAATCTTTATTAGGATAGCAGACGATGCACCGGCGATCGTCATTGCCGCATACCGGCTTATTTTAGCAACGGTGGTGATGACTCCGTTTTCTCTCCGGCGGGCGGTTGCTGAACGGGTGCACTATTCCCGCCGCACCATCCTACTCAATATCCTCTCCGGCGCGGCCCTGGCCCTCCACTTCGTATGCTGGATTGCCTCTCTCAAATACACTTCCGTTGCGAGGAGCGTGCTTCTGGTAGCGACCAATCCGTTTTTCGTTGCGATAATGGGACGGATCGTACTAAAAGAGAAAATCAAAACTGCCGCTATGGTGGGGATGGTACTCGCACTGGCAGGGATTTTCCTGATGAGTGCACTCAACGGCGGAGTTACAGAGGGCGGAATTACAGATGGGCGGTTTACCGGAGACATTCTCGCCCTTGCAGGGGCCTTTTTTGCCGCAGTGTATATGCTGTTCGGCAGACATATCCGGCAGACGGTCAGTACCACCGCTTACGCCTATATGACCTATGGAGTTGCAGCAGCAGTCCTCGTGGTGGTGATGATACTAACCGGGGCTTCCTGGACTGGGTACGCTTCTCAGACTTATCTCATGTTCCTTCTCCTCGCACTAGTCCCCCAGATTATCGGGCACACATCCTTCAACTATGCACTCAAGTTTCTCCCCGCTGTGAGTGTGTCGATTGTTATATTAGGGGAACCGGTGGGGGCCGCATTTCTGGCCTGGATTTTTTTGGGGGAAGGTGTGAGTCTAGGGACTTTCATTGGTGGGGCTATCATTCTATCCGGGGTGTTTCTCACCGTCTACAGTCAAAATCCAAATCAAAAACATGATAAAAATACAATTCAAAACGAAAATCCGACAGATCTTGTAAACGGAGGCAGTTTGTGATTCTCCTCTCCACCGGCACTCTCTATACGTGGGGATTATCCAGAACGTTTCGGGCAGCAGCGGATGTCGGCTTTCACGGGATGGAAGTGCTCATCGACAACCGTCCGGACACGTATGATCCTCGCTACCTCGCAGGCCTTCAGGAAGAATACAAGCTCCCCATAAAAGTACTCCACAGTCCCTTCGTCAAAGTAAAGAGCTGGAAGACAGGACCGGTCGGCAGTCTGAAAAAGACCGTAGCGCTGGCACGATCGCTCGGAATATCAACCGTTGTCACCCATCCTCCTTTTAAGCTGAAAGATATCGCTGTACTGTTCCGGGGAGCGGTCCATGGCAAGGTACGGGTTTTACTCCCCTGGCCGGTGAAGGATGCTTCATACCGGTTTTTTGCCGAAGGCGGCATCCATAAGCTCGAACAAGAAGCCGGGGTTGCCATCGCCGTAGAGAACATGCCCCGGCGCACCTACCTGGGCATACCGATACCGCTTTTCTGGTTCAATACTCCTGAAAAACTGAACCGATTCGATCATCTCACCATGGACACCACCCACGTCGGGACCTGGGGTGACGATCTCCTCGAGTACTACCGCCGTATCCGCGAACATATCCGGCACATCCACATATCTAATTTCAACGGAAAGGAACACAGGAGCATCGATGACGGACATCTGCCGCTTTCCGATCTACTGACAAAGCTGCGTGAAGATCGGTACAATGGCGCAGTGAGTATAGAAGGCGATCCCGAAGCGTTCGCGCATCAAACGGAGCGGGCGGCGAGGACAGAACTCACAAGAGCACTTTCTTTCTGTGCTGCGCACTTATACGAACAAGAGGAGCCTCCCCGTGAAGAGAAATAAAGACGACGCGTATAAAAAACTGATCCGGTCACTATCAGAAGAATATACCGAACGTTTTCCGGCATCCGCAAAGCTCAATCAAAAAGCGCTCGAGGTAATGGTTGACGGAGGCCATCACCCCCTGCGGCTCATCTCCCCCTTTCCTCCCCGCATTGCATCTGCAAATGGTGCATATATTCATGATGAAGACGGCAATCAGATACTCGATTTCTGGCAGGGCCATCATGCCAATATCTTAGGGCATAATCCTTCTGAAATCACCGAACCGCTTGCCGAAGCGTTTTCTTCCGGATTCGGTTTGCAGACAGGTTTTACCGACAGGCTCAACATCGAGGCAGCTGCGCTCCTCTGCCGGGCCACAGGGACGGAGCGGGTCCGGTTTACGACGAGCGGCACCCTGGCAACCATGTATGCAACACTCCTGGCTAAAGGCTTTACCGGCAGGGATTTGGTCGTGAAAATCGGGGGAGGATGGCACGGCGCCCAGCCGTGGGCCCTTAAAGGGGTCGATTACGATCTGCCTTCCCATAATTTCCAGCATGTCGATTCGGACGGAATTTCCCGGGCCCTTGCTGAAAACACCAAGGTCATTCCCTTCAACGACTCTGCCCGACTGGAGGAGGTATTCAAGCGTAAGGGAGATTCGATAGCGTGCTTTATCGTCGAGCCTTTTATCGGTGCCGGCGGTTTTATTCCTGCTACCCCCGAATATCTGCAGACGGCGCGAAAACTGACCGAACAGTACGGCGCTCTACTTATCTTCGACGAGATCATCTCCGGGTTTCGGTTCCGGGCCGGAAGTGTAGCCCGTTTTTACGATGTTCAGCCCGATCTCTCTACCTTCGGAAAAATTTGCGGCGGGGGCATGCCTGTATCCGCCGTAGCGGGCAGGAAGGATGTGATGAAACTGTGCGGCACATCTGCCGACATAAAAGTACGGTTTTTCGGAGGGACCTATTCTGGTCATCCCGCTTCAATGCTTGCTTCGAAGTTGATGATGGAATACCTCATCGAACACGAACAGGAACTGTATCCGAGAATAAACCGACTGGGAGCGATGATGCGCGAAGCGGCTGTTGCCGGGTTCAGGGAAGAAGGACTTTACGTCTGCAGTACAGGGGCCGCGAACAATGTCCTGCCCGGAAGTTCTCTGGGGATGCTCTTTTTTCCTGTAGGCGAGAAAACCGAGATATCGACACCTGAGGACACCCGCAATCCGGATGTCTGCGATCTGGCCCTTTCCAACCAGATCGTTCAGCTGGCCCTGCTTTTGGAAAATGTCCACGTCATACACGGTCTCGGCTCGGTGTCTGCCGCCCATAACGAGAACGACATCAACAACCTCAAGACCGCCTGCCGGGCCGCCGCTCGGCGCATTACTGCTTGACAATTTTAATAGAATATTCGATAACTAGTGACTATGAAAAAATCTATCGTAGCGGCCCTCGACCAGGGCCCGGTCATCTGTGCCGAAGGATACCTCTTTGAACTGGAACGGCGGGGGTACCTCCAGGCAGGCAGTTTTGTTCCGGAGGTTGCTTTGGAAAATCCTGAAGTGCTCGAGTGCGTGCACCGGGATTTCGTCAAAGCCGGTTCGGACATTATCGAGGCGTTTACCTATAACGGCCATCGGGAGAAGATGCGCATTATCGGCAAAGAAGAACTCCTCGAACCGCTCTCCATAAACCGCTACGAGGCAGCCGAGTTCGCCCGCGAGGCGTACGCTGAGAACATCAAGTATATAGGTCTCTGCTGCGGGGCCAACCCGGCATTTATCAGGCAGATGGCCGAAGCAGTCGGAAAGAAAGCAATCAACTCGAAATATTCCCCAGACATGGAGAAGCACTTCCTCTACGGGACCGATCCCACGCTCCGGAAAAACATCCGGGGGCTCGGCGAAAAAGCATAGCCGGTACCGGCCGGTCGCAAATTTTATTGTTCCCCTGCAATTCTTGAATCAGCAGGTTCTTTTCAGTAGTATTAATAAGGGAAGGGGGTGATGTCATGGTCAAAGAAAAAGAACCGAAATATACGTATGATGATTATGCCAAATTACCGGAGGGAGCTCCTTACCAATTGATTGGCGGGATGCTTGTAAAAAGTCCTGCTCCTGTTCCCTATCATCAGGGATTGGCCGGGAGGCTCCACCTGGTTTTTGCCGAACTAGAAAAACAGGGAAAGGGAAAAGTCTATTTTTCTCCGATCGATGTGTATTTGAGTGATATCGAAGCATACCAGCCGGACTTGATTTTTATCGATTCTAGCCGCCTCGAGATAATCGGGGAGAAAAAAATCGAGGGGCCGCCGGATATCGTCATAGAGATTCTTTCTCCTTCAAACGCTTATTTCGATCTCCGCCACAAGATGGATATGTATGAGAAGTACGGGGTAAAGGAGTACTGGATTGTCGACCCCCCGTCAAAAACCGTTGAACTGCATCAAAACGGAGAGGAGGGATATGAGTTACGGGCAAAAGCAAAAATGCAAGGTGGTGTAACATCCACCCTCTATCCGGAGCTTTCGGTGAATGTGGAAGAACTGTTTGACGAAACGTCACGGGGTGATCGATAAGGTACCGGCCGGTCGCTGATTAGCGCTCCGGTTTCGACATATCCTCGATCGAAAACCGGTATCCGTGCCCCCGGGCGGTATGAATGTGGCGGGGAACGGATTCCTCTCCGAGTTTTTTCCGCAGGCGGGCCACATGGACATCGACGGTACGGGTGGAGGCAACCGATCCATACCCCCACACTTTGTCGAGCAGCTCGTCCCGGCTTATGACCCGGTCCGGATGGCAGAGAAAATATTCGAGCAGCCGGTATTCCTGGGCGATGAGGGAGACCGTCTCCTCTTTTTTCGGCGCGGTCCTTCTTCTCAGTTCTTTGCGTAACGTATCCAGTGTAAAAAACCCGAACCGCATCACAGACAGCGGGGTCTCTTCAGCGGTCACATTCCCTGCGCCCGTCTCCGCGGGTGCAGCTGCTGTACCGCGGGACCGGCGAAGCAGGGCGGCGATCCGGGCTACCAGGACCTGCATGTCGAACGGTTTGCACAGATAGTCATCAGCACCGAGCCGCAGCCCCATTACAGTGTCCAAATTTGTGTCCCGCGCGGTAAGCATCAAAATCGGTGTGGAAATGCCTTGTTTTCGTAGATTCTGACAGACCTGGAAACCGTCTCTTCCGGGAAGCATCACGTCGAGAATAATAAGGTCCCACGCCCCGTCGCGGGCGAATTCTTCGCCTCTGATGCCATCACTCTCTGCTGCAACTGTATACCCTTCCACAGCAAGACGGTCCTCCAATGATATGACCAGCCCCTCCTCATCTTCAATGATTAGAATGGATGCCGCACCATCCATTCTATCATTCATCTGCCGATTACCCCTCATTAACGGACACCTCTTCAACCGGGAACTCAACCCGGAACCTGCACCCGCTTACCATAATACCCAGTCTATTTCTGTATGGACTTTCAAGGGCGATAGTACCGCCTAAAAGGGCAACCACCCTTTTTACCAAATGCAGCCCCAACCCGGTACCTTCCCGCTGTTCTTTTACAGCCTGCTCTCCCCGGACGAACGGTTCGAACAGTTTCCCCGCCTCCTTTGCCGGAATCCCGCCGCCGTGATCTTCCACGATAATCGTACAGTTCCCTTTTCCGGTACAAGAAACCTCGAGTCGTACCGGGTCGCCTCGATACTCGAGTACGGCATTTCCCGCTCCTCGTTCGTCTTCCGTAGAAGAGCGGAGTCCATGCCGCAGTGCATTGGTAAGGAGGTTTTCCATGATCAACCTGAGCGCGGACGGGTCGGTTTTTACGCAAGCAGGGACCCCATCGATCGAGACCCCAATCGTTGCTCCTACTTTTTCCGCGAAAGGACGGAGAGAATCCACAACTGCCCGCGACAGGGAGATAATATCCACCTTTTCCTCCCGGGACCGAACACCGGAACTAAGACCTGCAAACGCGAGAATACCCTCCACCATTCGAGTAAGCCTGGCGGCCTGTTCCCGAATAAGCTTCCCATACGTTTCCACCCTTTTCTCATCACCGATAACACCGTCCGCTAAGTTGTCCGCGGCAGACCGGATCACGCTTACAGGCGTGCGAAGTTCATGACTCATGGAGGCGACAAACTCCTGTTCCCTCGCACGTAATTCTCCCGTTTTTGTGTAGAGGCGATACATGACCAGAAAACTGAGCAAAAGGACGGCAACAATGCCGAAAGAAACGACCAGATTGACACTCTTCCGCACCGCAAGAATTTCCTCGAGAGGACGATTGGGGTAATATACGGAAACCCGCGCAAGGGGCCCCTCTCCCCCCTGCAGTATGCGCATCATATCATGCCCTAAAGAGCGGGAGAGGAGGAACGCAAGAAACGGGCTCTGCCGGTCCACGTCGCCCACAGATCGATCTCCGGGACCCGTCCGAGCAGGCTTTTGTATCGAAGCAGGCCTGTCCCCTTCGAGAAAATTTCTTGGATCGCCAAGCGAAAGCGGACTAATAATCGGCACCGCAATTTCAGGCGAACGTTCACTCACCTCTTGCTGTAAAAACCCGGCTGAAGCGAAAATGGTCCCACCCTCAGAAGAGATGACAGCATGCGGGTACTGTCCCAGATAAAGGGTCAAATAGTGGGGGAGCACCTCTTCGAGTAAAACGGAAAGATCGATCCTGCAGAAAGCGAGAAACGGAGGGCCTTCCTGGACGTTCCCTGCTTCATCTACATCGGCCTTATCAACGTCTGATTCAAACCTGAACATACCCCGATAGGAGACGAGAACAAACCCGTCTTTGTATAACGGTACTAACAGATCACGAATCGCGTCTTCCGCCACAACCCCCGTTTTTACCGCTTCAATAACCGGCTGCAGTGCTTCCGGGACAGGGCCCCGGGAAAATCCTTCTTTTTCAAAAATATATGCCGAATCGTTCTCATCAAGAGATACAACATATCCTCCCGCCAGCAGGCCGGGAAACAGGGCGGCCTCATTCCAGTACTCGATATTGTGCGTAATCACTGTAAGATACCGATCTGTGGACCGGGGTGCGCCCCCCGGGGAGTGGAACAGAGAAACAACCATACGGACCTCGTCACCGGCATTACTCATCGCTTGGATGAGATTTATTCGCATCTCCCGTCTAATCCGCTCTTCTTCAGACTTTGAAACTTGGTCGATCCAGAGAAATTGCAATACGCCGAGAATTATCCCCCCGGCGGCAAGAAACAGCACTACCACCGGCAGTATG
>CAZQKT010000011.1:0-44838 GCA_964594055.1 uncultured Spirochaetales bacterium | reverse complement strand
TATCACAATTAGCTTGTCCACGAGCAGGTAGGAGAGTATAACGGAAAGGTCATCAAAACAATCGGTGACGCTTTTTTGGCAACGTTCAATAACACCTTTGATGCTGCTAAATGCGCAGTACAAATCCAGCATGAACTCGCCTCCTACAACTCCGCCCGGCAGGGCTTGCGGCTTATACTCCGTATCGGAATTCATTTAGGCGACATTTATTTCTTCGAAAATGATGCCCTCGGGGAAGGGATCAATATCGCGTCCCGGCTGCAGGCGCTGACCAAACCGGGCCGGATCTGCATCTCGAAAGAGGTGTACAATATGGTTTCCAATAAACTGGATTTAGAGATCGTTCCTCTCGGTAAAGTGGGCCTTAAAAACATTACCCGGGACATCCACGCTTTTGAGATCAAAACCGAAAGTTCTATGGAATATGAACGGTCCAACCGTCCTCCTGATATGGAACGTGAAAAAACGGAGAGCAGACAAACGGAAACCCATCCTCCCGAAGAACCGATTGATTTTAATGAATTGAAAGACCTAGTCGTAGGCCATATCCGTCAAGCCGGCAGAAGAATGAAGGAAGAACAACTAAAAAAGGAAATGCCGGCCCGCTCAGAATCGAGGAAAGACCGGGTCCTTAGAAAACTAGAAGAGAAAGGGTATCTTTCCAGGCTGGAAAAACCGAATGGACAGGTAAGTTACGGGCTGGGAACGCGCAACAAAAAAAATGACGGGTACGACGGCGCACCGTATCTCTTGTTTCGAAAATATAAGAAGGCAATCGAAAAAAAGGCCGCGGCTGAACGAAACGGATTCAGGGGACATTTGATCTCCTACATCGTGGTCAACGGGATGCTTTTTTTTATCAATATGTTTATAGGGGGGAGTTTCCCCTGGTTTTTGTTCCCCTTAGGCGGATGGGGAATCGGCCTCGTTTCCCATATGAACAGTGTCCGGCTGCTTCTCAAACAGAAAGAGGAGCTGGATAAAATGCCCGAACTTACCCCGCCCCAGCTCAAGATTGTAAAAAAGGTCCATAAAATGGAGAGTGGCTTTTCCGGCCATATCGTCTCAAATATCGCAGTTATCCTGTTCTTGTTTATGATCAATATGATTACCTCTCCCGGTTTCCCCTGGTTTCTCTTCCCGGCAGCAGGTATGGGAATCGGTATGATAACGCATTGGCTCAACCATTCCGGAAAAATCCGCCGACTTAAAAAAGAACTGGATAAACAGATAAAAGAATCGCCGGTATTTGTGGGGAGTTACAGTGACGGCATGGGAAAGACGGCGGGGGATGCCGGCACCATAGTTCGGCAGGCAGAGCAGCTTAAGAACAATATTATCACCCAGATGAAAAACTTGGGCGAAGACCAAACACCGTTAGGAGAAGATATGCTCCCGGTGCTGGACAACTATATCGAACAGATCAAGGAGCTTGCCGGAAAAACTGAAGAGCTCGAACGGGTCATTACAGGATTTCCCACCCATGAATTGGAAAAGGACACCGAGACACTGCAGAAAAAGCTCGAAGAGGCGGACAGCGACTATATGAAAAAGGAGTATCGGCGCTCCATTACCGAAGTAGACAAGCAATTGAGTTCGTTCAAGGACTTAAAAAACCAGAAAGAGCTGATCGGCCTCCGTCTTACTTCGTCGGTAAACGCCCTAAAACAGATGCAGATCGATCTGGCCCGTATGCACACTCTCTCCGCCTCGAGCAACCGCTCTTCGGTCGACCTGATCAAAGAAAAATCGAACGAACTGCGTGAGTACCTCAAAGACCTCGAGTCGAGTTACCGGGAACTCGACGAACAGCAGTAAAAGCCCGACAGGAGGTCCTTATGGCGTTATTCCCCCTTCTCCTTCCCGTGGGAGGTCTTGACGAGGCAGGTCTTGGCGAGGGAGCAGCACCTTCACGTCATCAAAAAGACGCAGTTTCCACCCCATCTCTTTTATCTGCCGTTTGTTTTCGGGAGTAATAATAGTACCGATTTCGAGTGATTCAAACAGCTTCTTTATTTTGAGAATTCGGTTGTAGATATTTTTATATTTCTGGCAGCGGGTTGCAGTATGCTGCTTTTTGATGCACTCTGCACAATCCCATTTACGTTCGCTTTCCTTCTGTTCGTTGTCCGAAGATGCAAGAACCCCGGCTATTGACGCACAGCTGACACTTCCGTTTACCGTAAGAAATAAAGAAACAATTTTCATATCCGTATCACTGAAATAACGGGAGAAATTCCAATTGTCGATGTACACTTCTCCTCCGCGCATTCTGATATTTCGGAACCTCTCTAACTGCAGGCGAAGAGAGACCACACCTGCAATAAACGCTAATACAGCGTTATAGACATTATACACAATCGATTCGGCCCATCTCGGTTCCTGCCGGGTTGCGACGGCATATCCCATCAATATAATCCAGACCATAGCAACGAGGAAAATTATCGTATTGAACAAGAACAGAAATGAATAAAAGCGCTGTCGGGAATGGAGAGAAGCTACATGTTCTCTAGAGAGAATGAACAGAAGCCAATACATAAGGATACTTTGAAATATATGGGAGAAGTAGTCACGGTGGAGAGCAAATCCCATCCAGATAGTAACGGTACCGACGAGGGCAAATGTAAGAAAAAAAGAGCCGATGAACAGCAGTTTGTTCTTTACGAGGAGCAGATAGGTGTACAGCCCCCATAACCCGAGAAAAGCAGCGATCATAACGGCAACCACTTCGGTAGATGCCGAAAAAGGGGTACCGGGCCCGGCTCCTGAAGGGTTGGTATGGACCATCCAGGTTATAATGGGTAGGGAAAGGGCAAAATAAAACGCTACCAGAAAGCGTGCGGAAACTGAGATTTTAGAACCATTTTCCGTATAAAAAGAGCTCACAATACTGGCCCTATTCCCGGGGTGCGGTTATTTTTCTGACCATAATAACACCGTTTATCTCTTTGAGCTTATCGCTGACCGTATCGGGAACAGCTTCCTTTACATCGATGATGTTATAGGCGTAATTATCATAGTGGCGGTTTATCATGTCGTCGATGTTTATATTTTCGTTTGCCAGGGTCGTACTGATCTGCCCGACCATATTCGGAATATTTTTATTTGCTACGAGGATCCGGTTTGCATTGTTAAACGGCATGGAACATTCGGGGAAATTTACCGAGTTTATAATATTTCCCGTCTCGAGAAAGCTTTTAAGCTGTTCGGCAGCCATGATTGCCGAATTGTCTTCCGCCTCCGGCGTGGATGCCCCGAGATGGGGAATACAGAGCACCTTGTCCATGTTCAACAGTTGTTCATCAGGAAAATCGGTCACATAACACTCGACAATACCTTCATCAATCGCTTCTTTGAGGTCCTTGTTGTTGACCAGCCCTCCCCGCGCAAAATTGAGGATTCTGGCCCCCCTTTTCATCATCCCGAACTTTTCCTTGTCAAACATCCCTCTGGTTTTATCGTTTAACGGTGTATGCATGGAGATAAAATCGCACCCGGCAATGAGTGAGTCGACACTCTGTGCTTTCTGCACATCACTGGAGAGTTTCCAGGCCGAATCGACGGAGATAAAAGGATCACACCCCATAACCTTCATCCCGAGCTGCAGGGCATCATTAGCAACCATCGCCCCGATAGCACCGAGGCCGATAACACCTAAGGTTTTTCCCCGCAATTCAGGTCCTGCAAAATTCGATTTTTCCTTTTCAATTATTTTCGGTGCTTCGTCCCCTTTATCGGCAAGGCTTTTAGCCCAGCTCATGCCCTGGAACACTTTCCGGGTAGAGAGAAAAAGCCCCAAGAGTACCAGTTCCTTTACACTGTTCGCATTTGAGCCGGGAGTGTTGAATACGACCACTCCCCGTTCGCTGCAGCGGTCTACCGGTATATTGTTTACCCCGGCCCCGGCCCGTGCCACCGCCTTGAGGTTCGCCGGAAGCTCCATATCGTTCATTTTATAGCTGCGGAGTATGATTGCATCAGGATTGGTAAACTCCGAAGCGATTTCATACCTATCTCTCGGGAGCAAATCGAGCCCCTGCGGAGAGATTTTGTTGAATGTCTGTACCTTAAACATAGTAAGTAACTCCTCTATTTTTGTAGTCGTATTAATGCGGAGAGGAACCGAAACTCCTCTACCATATATATGTTCCGGATAACAACCGGTTTTTCGCTTTTTAATGTAACCGGTGCGAAATTAAGAATGCCTCTAATCCCGCCCCGTATAAGCTTGTCTGCAACCTGCTGGGCCGATGGTGCCGGTACTGCGATGACCCCGAGATCAATCCGGAGAACTTCGATTTGTTCTTCGATTTCATAGGACGGAAACAGCGGGACCGGGCTTGCCGTTAATTCGATCTTATTGATGTCCTTATCAAATCCGGCGACAATGTGAATCCCCCGAGGGATGAACTCCTGATAGGAGAGAAGCGCCATTCCGATCCGCCCCAGCCCGACAATACACGCCTTCAGCGGGGCGGAAACGCCTAGTGCCCGGTCAATCCGTTTTATAAGCAGGGGGATTTGATACCCCTGGGATGTGCGGGGTGACGGACCGGTATCCTGTACCGCTTCCGCTGCTTTTTGGTGATTTGAATCTACCGGGCTGCCGGCTAAATAGCTGATATCCTTTCTAATCGTATGTGCAGGTATTCCCAAGAGAGCGCTCAAGCTTGCCGAAGAAATCTCTCCTTGCCCCTGTAGGTCGAGTTCTTCCAATACCGTATACATCCTGCACAATCGCTGCAGTGCCGGTTTGGGTATTGTCTGTTTAGTATCCATCTGTTTCGACATTTATTAAAACTGATGTTGTGAAATATTTCACAACACAATACCGTCTTCACTGGAAAATGTCAAGGAGTTTTCCTTTTTTTCTTGTAGATGGGCTATACTATGGACATGGAAAAATTAGTATTTGTATTCTCCCTTTTTATCGCTGTATTATTCTCTCTTGTCTCCTGCAATTTAGAAAACAACTCCACTACGTGGTTTGATACTCTACCTAAAAAGGTACGCAACTCAATTTTGTGGGAAGGAAACTGCGAAGAGGGAAATTTCTGGGATTGGGAGTACGATGACAAGGATAATGCCGGCGGTGGAATTTTCAACACGGGAGGGGACGAGGTATCTGCCTATATATCAGAGTTCTATGTACATTCCGGAAAATACGGCGCCGCTGCCGCTATTACGAATGCGTATCGGGGCAAGAACGGAAACCGGGCTGTCCGCCTGATGCGGTGGACCGATGCAGCATGGGCGGATGATGGTGATTATTTTCCAACGGAAGCGTACTACAGTACCTGGATGTATTTCCCCGCAAATTACAACCCGAACAAAGATGACCCCTGGGACCTGGGCGATGGTGGTTGGTGGAATGTATTCTTATACAAACGACAATCCACCGCTAATTCCGGTAGGGCAATGGATACATGTAGAGGCCTTCTATAAACAATCATCTGAAAAAGAAGGTAGTCTTAAAATCTGGCAGGATGGAAGCAAAATTTTTACTATATCCGACGTACAGACGATCCTCGACGGAAATGCGACCTGGGGGATCGGTAATTATACCAATCACATTACCGGAGAGATAATTCCCGGTTCTGCGACTGTTTATTTTGACGATGCTGCTGTAAGTGAATTACCTCTTCATAATCAGTAATTATTGAGAATGATTCTCTCTATTGATTTTCTACGGTTTTCCTGCTATATTAATATCATGATAACTGAATATATGCTTTAGTATATTATTAAAGGAGAACCACAATGAAAAAGTACGATGTTATTGTAATCGGCGGAGGCCCTGCCGCAATCACCATCGCCAAAAACTTGAGAAACAAGAAAGCAGCGTTTATTCGCCCGGAAGACCATTCCATGATCTACTGTGCAATGCCCTACGTTATCGAAAAGGTCCTCCCATTCGAAAAATCGCTTAAAAAAGACAAGCTCATTACAGACACCGGAGGTGAGCTGATTCGTGACCGGGTGGTTTCCGCCTCCTTTGAGGAGAATACCGTTTCCACCGAAACAGGTGCCGTCTACGGTTATAAGGAGCTCATCATTGCTACGGGGGCCGATCCTATCGTCCCGCCCCTTCCGGGAACAGACCTAAAAGGGGTAATGACCTTCAAGACCGAACAGGACCTCAGTGTCATCAACTCCCTGGTCGACAATGGTCTCAAGCAGGCAGTCGTCGTAGGTGCCGGTGCAATCGGGGTGGAATTGTCCCAAGCCCTAGCCAGGATGAAGGTGAAAACCTCTCTCGTAGACATGGCCGATCAAATCCTTCCCAATATGGTTGATTATGAAATGGTGGAAGAAGCTGAAGAGCAGCTGATCAAGGCCGGGGTTGATCTTCACCTAAAGACCAAAGTGGTGGGGCTCCATGGAACCGAGGTAATAGAGCGGGTCGAATTGGAAAACGGAAAGGAGATCCACTTTAATTCAATGGACACCTGCAGTGCGGGCGAAGAGCTTACTGATATTCGGGGTGCCGTCTTTTTCGCCGTAGGAATGCGTCCAAACGTCGATAGTTTCAAAGATACGAAGTTGCATATTGAACGGGATGGTATCGTCGTAACCAGCAAAATGGAGACCAACATCAAAGACGTATACGCCGTCGGCGACTGCGCCCAATTTACCAGTGCGATTACCGGCAAAGTTACCAGCGGGAAACTTGCAACAAATGCTGTTCCCATGGCCCGCCTCCTTGCAAAAAACTTAAACGGAGAAAACCGGGAGTATATGGGCTTTTTCAACGGCTGTGCGACAAAAATCGAAGACCGCTACATCGGCGGTACAGGACTTACTGAGAGGGCAGCGAAAGAGTATTTTGATGTTGTAACCGGCTATTCCGAGTTTACGACTGCTTTCCCCATTATGCCGTTTGCCAAAAAAGTCCGGATGAAACTGGTCGTTGACCGCAGCACCAAGCGGGTCGTCGGGGGACAGATTGTAGGCGGTGAACCTGTAACGGACAAGATCGATGTCATCACCATGGCCATACAGTTCGGCATTAGGGTGGACAAACTGGTCTACTTCAGCTATTCATCCCAGCCGTACCAGTCCTTTTTCCCGGCCAACCACCTGCTCGTGCAGGCGGCCGAACTGATTGTGGAAAAAATCACTAATGATGGACCAAGTGATACCGCGGACTGAACTCGTTGTTGCAGGGGCCGCATCTCCTAAGTAGGTTTTTCACTCGGTCCTTCTTTGGGTAATTTTAGTTTGAGGTGGAGCTCTTCTAGTTGTTCCTCATCGACAGCTGAAGGGCTTCCCTCCATCTGTGAAGCCCCGAAGGTGTTTTTGGGGAAGGGGATGACTTCCCGTATCGTTTTCTCCCCGGCCATGATCATCACAAGCCTGTCTAATCCGGGAGCTATTCCTCCGTGGGGAGGCGGACCGTACTTGAACGCTTCCATGAGAAAGCCGAAGCGGCGTTCCGCCTCCTCCTCGGAAAATCCAATCACTTCGAACACCCGCCGTTGGAGCCGGGGGTCGTGGATCCTGATCGAACCGGAAGCCAATTCGTTCCCGTTACACACCATATCGTAGATCTCCCCTTTGATCATACCCGGGTCTTTTTCCAAAAGACCGATTTGGTCCTCTTTGGGCATGGTAAACATGTGGTGGGCCGGGTCCCATCCCTTCTTTTCTTCGTTGTACTCGAACAGAGGGAAATCCACTACCCAGCAGAAGTGGTACACGCTCGGGTCGGCCGGCTGTAAATTCTCGGCCAGTTTCACCCGTACCGCCCCCAGTGCGGTGCAGGCGGTCATTTTTTTGTCCGCAACAAAAAGGAGGAGATCACCGCTTTCAGCACCGAGAGCGGAACAAATTGCACTTTTTTTGTCTTGAAAAAACTTGGCTATTCCCCCTTCCAGGCCTTCATCGGTCACTTTCATCCAGGCCAGCCCTTTGGCCCCGTAAATCTTGGCAGTCTCTTCGAGCTCATCGATCATTTTCCGCGAATAGTGTCCGCATTGGGGGGCGACCAGGGCCTTGACCGTCCCTCCGCCCGATACAACCGAAGCAAACACTTTGAAATCACCGGTCTCCGCAAAAGAGCTGAAATCTTTCATCTCGAGACTGTACCGCAGGTCCGGTTTATCGGTCCCGTACAGTGTTATTGCATCATCGTAAGAAAGGCGCGGGAACGGGGTTTTCAATTCTACCCCTACTGCATGGCGGAAAAGATGCGCCATCAGCCCTTCCATTTCTAAAAAAACGTCTTCTTGAGAGACAAAGCTCATCTCTACATCGATCTGGGTAAACTCGAGCTGGCGGTCCCCCCGAGCATCTTCATCTCGGTAGCAGCGGGCGATTTGAAAGTATTTGTCCATCCCGGAGACCATGAGAATTTGCTTGAAAAGCTGGGGAGATTGCGGTAATGCGTAGAATTTGCCCGGATGGGTCCGGGAAGGGACGAGAAAATCCCTGGCGCCTTCCGGTGTCGATTTGATCAAGGTCGGCGTCTCTATCTCGTAGAAACCACGCTTCGTGAGATACTCTCTCGTTCGAAACGTGACCTCGTGTCGCAGTTTCATCTTTTTCTGCATGGAAAAAGACCGCAAATCCAGATAGCGGTACTTGAGCCGCAGGTCTTCCCGCGCTTCCGTGTGCTCATCGATCATAAAGGGGAGCACATCACACTCGGAGAGAACGGTAATACCGGCTGCCGCCACCTCGATCTCTCCGGTTATCATATCCCGGTTTATCATGTCCTCAGGGCGGGCCCGGACCATCCCTTCGACTGCAATGCAGTACTCGAATTTGAGGGATTTCGCCGTATCTTTGAGTGCCTCATCAACATGTTCATCCACCACAACCTGGGTTATACCGTACCTGTCCCGCAGATTGATAAAGTGGATCCCCCCGTGGTCCCGAGACCGGTGGACCCAGCCGTTTAACACCACTTTTTTTCCGATCTCATTTTTCGTCAATTCGCCGCATGTTGCAGTCCGCTTCATTTTTTCCATAGCAGAGACTCTACCACCTTACGGAAAAGAAATTCAATACCGGTTGGAAATCAGTTTATTGAGCAGCCGTTCCAACTGACCGCTGCTTTCCGCCACCTGAACGCTTCCGGCAGTTTCACTGCTGTATTTCTCAAAAAACGCAGCCGGTTTTCCCGCTATAGTGTGTTCTCCGAGATAAAGAACCACATCGCTGCCGTATTCGAGCCTGAGCATTACTTCCGAGAGTGTGCCCTCTCCTCCCGGAAGGGCGATAAGGATATCTGCGGTAAGCACGTTGATGTGGTTTCTGCTTTGGGGATTTTTGCCGTCGGTACCGCTTAACGGCAAATGGGTATAAATAGGGAGTTCAACAGCTTCATTTACCGTACCGGGTACATACTTCCGTCCCCGACCGCCCCCTTGAAGGGTTTCTCGAACGGCTTCTCCTTTTATAATACCGATACTCAAGCCCTTTCTTTCTTTTGTTTCGGTAAAAGCTTTCGCCGTTTTAGCCATGACCCCGCTGCCTCCTCCGGTTAAAAGATGACATCCGAGACGCGCAACGAGCCTGCCGGCCGCTTCCGCACGTTCTCGAAACGGATCACTTCCCGAGCCCATAACACCGATTATTGGTAATTTTTTCATACTACATCCTTTGCTTACCCGCTTATTACCGTTTTTTCTTGATCCCGCGGCAGCCGGTACAGCCGATTACATGAACATGGGTCTTTCCGGGCCGTTCGAACATTCTGGCATAGAGAAACCCGTCCCCAGATAGCGCCTTCCTGCATACCGGACAGATTCTTTTGTTTTGTGGGTCCGCGGGATAGCAGTGAGGACAGCCGAATATATGGGCTATCCGTTCTTCCGGTGCACTCGGATTACTCTTTGGAGAGGGACCAAACACAACGGTATGGACCCTCTCGCCTCTCTTAAGTCCGGATGAGCAGAGGGGACACGTCCTATACCCGGGGTCCACCTCTCCTCCTTTCTCAGGTGCCCGCTTGTCGTCGGGACTCCTTTCTCCCCCTTTGTCCCGAAACCTGAAAAGGAGAAAAAGAAGAACAGCAATAACACCTGCAAGCAGAACGAGAACGAACCTTTCGATACTATGCCTCCTGTATTTGTTTACTATACAAAAAGGTTGCAAAAAATGGAATTACCATGCACAATACGGGGTGAGGTCTATTTTTTTTATCTATGCAGGTGAACTATGAAAGAAATTTGTAACGGCTGCGGAGCAGAAGTGGAAAGCATCGAATATGATGTCCCTCCGGATACCGATGTGGCCCCCGGCTGCTGGAAATTGTTCTGCGATTTGCTCTCGGATGAGTACGGTGAACACAACTATCCTCCCATTACACACCGGCTTACCGTCGATGCCTACGCCTGTCAGCATCCCGGCACTTCTTCAAAACACTCCATCCAGTCGATCGCGGTACATCTTATCAGCTTGTACCTTATTTTAGAAAAAGAGGTCGAAAGCAGAGCAGCTACTGAGGCAATCCGAAAAGCATTGGGTAAAAACCTCGAGTTCTCCTGGCTGGAACCGCCTGAAAATCGGGGAGAGATGACGATCCTCGATATTTTTGATCAAAAAGGTCCCGATTCGATAAACAGTGTCGTAAAACGGTGGGCGAAATCTGTGTGGGATGCTTGGTCACAGCACCACGATACGGTAAAAAAATGGGCCCGAGAGGTCCACGCCGATTAGACACGTACGGCAAGTGTGAATATACAGGTGCGATTATACAGTTGGCAGTAGAGGGAAAAAACTGTACCATACTCCTATGGGGACCCTCTACATCGTTGCCACTCCTATCGGCAATCTCGAAGATATTACCTATAGAGCAGTTAACACCCTGAAAACAGTCGAGGTGATAGCGTGTGAAGATACCCGCCACACCTTGAAACTGCTCAACCATTACGGGATAAAAAAACCCTTATTGAGCTGCCGGTCGCATAATGAAGAGGAAGCTGCCAAGAAAATTGCTGCTGTGCTCGCCAAAGGGGAAGATGTTGCCTATACCAGCGACGCGGGCACTCCGGGCTTGAGCGACCCCGGATCACTATTGTCAGCGAAAATACGAGGCGAAGGGTATCCCGTCATTCCTATTCCCGGGGTTTCTGCTGCAGCCACCCTGCTCAGTGTTGCGGGGTATGTCGGAAAAACCGTTACATTTGAAGGTTTTCTCTCCCCGAAAAGCGGAAGACGGCGAAAACGGCTCGGTGAGCTGCTCGAGCGGGGTGAAGGGTTTATTATTTACGAATCTCCCTATAGAATAGTAAAATTATTGCAGGATCTTGCCGATCTAAATTCTAAGCAGTATGTTTGTATTGGCAGAGAGATGACAAAACTGCACCAGGAGTTTAAATCAGGAACGGTTGAGGAGGTTTTAAGCTATTTTCAGTATGAAGGGACAAAAAAGGGCGAATTTTCGGTTTTTGTCTCTGGAAAGAAAAAGGCTTAATATCTATAATGAAAGTGTCGATATATCAAAATGAAAGGTAGGTTCTTATATGACGATTGAGGGATTAGGACCAGTTGATCCTGTTTCGAAATACAATAAAACCGAAAAGACAACCAAACCTGCAAAGAAGGAAAAGACCGATTCTATCGATGTTTCCTCTGAAGCAAAGAGCATGGGTGAACTGTACAAAACGAGCGAACGTGTTAAACAATCACCCGATGTCCGCGCAGATAGAGTTGCTGAGGTAAAAGAAAAACTAAAAGACCCTTCTTACATTTCGGATACGGTAATCGATTCAGTTGCCGATAAACTCATGGAGATGTTTGAAATATAAGATTCATTATAACAGAGGCGTAAGAGAATATGCAAAAGCAGAGGAAGGGGGCCCTTTCTTCTGCTTTTTTTATTATGCGCGGGAATCGGCCGGGATATTGATCAATTGGACCTAATCCTGCACTATCTACGGGAGTACAGCCATGGCAGATCTGTTGTTTACATTACCGAGTAAAGTAGTCTTCTCTAACCGTGCTGTAGAAAGGATCGGGATTTTCGCTTCCGAGTTTGGTAATCGCGTGCTTCTGATGGTAGACGATATTCTCTCCGATATGGAGCAGACCCAAAAGGTCAAATCGCTCCTGGAGGCGAAAGGTCTAAAGTGCATCGTTTTTGATGATATACCGCTGCACGCTACCAGTAAAGCAGTTGATAGTGCCGTCTCCATTGCGAAAGCAAGTAAAAGCCAACTTGTTATCGGAATGGGAGGAGTAAGGGGCCTTTCCATAGCAAAAAGTACGGCGAAAATGCTGGCGCTGGATGCACCGTTCGACAAGTACCTTTCCGGAGAACCGTTTGGACCCGGTTCCCTGCCTTATATCGAAATTCCAACAACCTGTAGAAATCCGATGATGCTCACCGACCGGACAATTATAGTCGATGCCCGGGACAGAACTGTTACGAAACTGAATCTCAACTCCTATCCGGAATATATCATCATCGATCCTCTCCTCACCCTCTCCCTTTCCGCAAAATACAGTGTTACGGCAATGCTCGACACGTTTCTGCATTCACTCGAGGGGTGCATTTCTAAAAGGAACAATTTTCTCTCAAACTTGCTTTTTATGGAGTCTTTTCCGCTTCTCATTTCTAATATCAGACGGGTCCACGAAGAACCGGGCAATAGTACCATTCGTCAATACGCATGCCAGGCGGGGCTACTAAGCGCTTTCGGGCTCTCTTTGTCCTTTCCGGGCCTCGGCCATGCGATTTCCCATATCATAAGTGGTAAATTTCGGGTCCCCCAGGCGGCAGTGGCTTCAATACTCATCCCCCACATTATGGAATACGGTGTCCGCCTCTGTCCCGATACAATCGAAGCAGTGGGAGAGGCTATCGGAGAGACCACCCGCTCAGGACGGCTCGAATCTGCGAAGCATTTAGTCGAGTATATGCGGCACCTCATCGCTTCTCTCCGTCTCCCCCTCCGGTTGAGTGATTTCTCAATTTCTTATGAAGAACTTGTAAATATAGCGGACATGGTTCCGGCCTTCGAAGGGGTCTCATATCTACCGGAACCGGTAACGACCGCTGAAATTGTCGAATTGCTCAAACAGGCCTATTAACATGATAACGGTCAGAAAGCTCTCTTCCCTTCCGCCCCGCACCCGCTTAAGAAAAATAGAGCGAACACTCACATCCGTCGAATATAAGCTGGAAGAGGGTGCTTCCGTAAACACACCATATATTATTTCCCTTCTCGCACTGCTTAAGCAGGAACCTCACCTCGCACTCTGGGTATACCAATGTATCGATGAATTGGAGGTCCTTTTGGGAGGGCCTTCGAAGGCCCAAAGTCTCATCCGGGCTTTCAGTACTATCCGTTCCGGGATCAGGCAGTACCTCGGTGAAGAACCGGCAGACTGGGACCTCATCGACAGGAAAACAGGTGCTCTCTCCGGAAAAGCCCGCCGGATTTTGCCGCTTAGAGTCTATCTCGAAGACCTCCGCTCCCCATTCAATGTAGGCGCGATATTCAGGACCGCAGAGTCGTTCGGCGTAGAGAAAATCTTTCTCTCACCGGCCGCAGCCTCCCCGCTCCATCCGAGAGCAGCCCGCTCTTCGATGGGGTGCACAGAGGTCATTCCATGGGAAACGTGTTCCATAGATGAGATCGAAAAACGGGAAACGACCGGGCGGATATTCGTCCTCGAATGCGGGGGCATTCCGCTGGATGCGTTTTCATTCCCCGGTGAGGGGAGTGTCATTATCGGCTCTGAAGAGTTGGGAGTAAGCCCTAAGGCACGCGAGCTGGCGAAAAGCCGCCTTGGAACCGTTACAATCCCCACAGGAGGTGCGAAAGCATCCCTTAATGTCTCGGCCGCCTTTGCGATCATGATGCATTCCTGGTGGTCTGCTGTTTCTGATTGTAACAAGGTTTGAGGCAGTAGAGGCAGAAAAAAAAACTGCAAGTCCGATCAAACACAACGTGATGAACGAACTTGCAGCAAGGAGGCTGGAGGTACGGGTATCCAGAACAACCTCTCTGTAGAGGTTATTCAGGACCGTTTTAGGGCCCGTTCGATCTCCGGTTGATTGAATCCCACAATTATTTTGCCGTTGATGTCGATAACCGGGACCCCCATCTGACCCGATTTCTTTACCATCTCGTCTGCCCGGCGCATATCCTGAGCGACATTGTAGTCGTTAAACGGGACATGATTCTCTTTCAAATAATCTTTTACTTTGCTACAGTAGGAGCATGTTGGAGTTGAATACACGGTAACTGCCATTTTCCCTCTCCGTTTATTTTATATCCATATTTTATATGCAAAAAATACTATATAAAAAGGTATATGTCAAGAGAAAATTATCGCTATGCGAAAATTGTACGGCGGAGTTGTCGCTATTCTTCTCCGGTCAGTTTGGCACGTTCTTTTTCAAACGCTTGCCCAAGCCGTTCTACGATCGTCTTGAACTGGTCTTCAGAAGTGATCTTAAAAAAGTTCAGCACCTTCGAATCGAGAAGTTCGTAATCGAGAATGCCTTCTTCCACGTTGCAGATCGCATTGGCCAAATACACCGTATACACAACAACGCGATACTCTTTTGAACAGTCGTTCGGTTCATGATGATATTTGATCGCCTCTACCAATGAATCCGGAAAGTTCCACTTCTCCGCAATGAGTCCGCCGATTTCCGCGTGGTTCAACCCGGCAGAAAGGTCTTCGAACAAATCCCGATGGATTTCTCTGTCCTTACAGAACGAAGTTATTTTTTCGAGCAGATTCGGATGGATGTTGGCAAAAATGATTTTTCCAATATCATGGAGGATCCCGCCGACGTAGGAATCATCTAAAATCTCCTTCATCCTGAGGTTTCTGGCCAGGGTATACGCGTAGAATGCAGTGCGATAAGAGTGCTCCCACAATTCTTTGGTCCCTTCGGTCAGTATCTTCTGGGTCCCGTACGAGTAGAGAAGATTTTTTAACCCCCGTAAACCGACCAGTTTTACCGCTTCGACAATATTATCGACCCGTTTCGGCAGCATAAATTGGGCTGAGTTGACCACCTTGAGAAGATCGGCAGTAAGAGAGGGGTCTGTGCTTATCTGCCGCGCAATGTCGGTAATCTCAGAATCCGGATCGGAGATAAGCCGCTGCAGCTGCACAATATTGTCCGGAAACTGGGGCAATTTATCGATCTCATTAACGATCTTTCTCGAAAGTACTTCAAGATTTTCGAGCCGAAGTTCGGAAAACGGAATGGTTATTCGGGCCACCGTTTCATCCTTAACTACGTCTATTTCGAACGCTTCCTCGTCGAGACCGAGTTTCTTGAGCATCAAAATAAGAATAACGAGACCAAGCCCCGCTCCCTCACTATCGTCGAGCACAGTTGAGAAGGCCTCTTCCATCGATTCGAATGCACGGGAGCGGGCAATACGGTCATATACACGCATCTGCTCTTTTCTGTTTATAGGAACGTTGTTATGAATAGAAAGCGAAAAAGCTTTTCCCTTGGTATGAAAGACGATTTTTACATACAGCCCTGCTTCCTTCATTTTTTGAAGATAATGGTCGATATTACCGAGTGTTTCATCTTTGAAATCCCGCATCCCCAGCTCATAATCTTCTTTATCGTCTATATCAAGATTCAATTCTTCAAAATAGACCCGTTTCGTATTTGCTTTTTTTGCATTCACTGCTAATTCACGCATACAGTAGGCAATCTGGTCTTTTATCTGCGCCATACCGAATTCGCGGAGAAACAGCCCAAGGACTTCTTCCAGATACACTTCAGTTTCATGGGGCAGTGTATACGTTTTGATGGCAAGCGGCTGGGAACTATGCACAGCACGTTTGATTTTTTCTACATCAAGCTTTTGGGGCATGGTAAGTCACCTCATTCCCTTTTTTTAGTCAGTATATTCTTCCCGGCAGTGATGTCAAGATTAAAAAATCCTTACTGCCGGAGTACGTAATTGACGATTTTGTCCCGCTCTCCTTCCCGAATTTCGTCGAACTCAAAATGGATTCTTCTCCCTTTTTTGGAGGTCCTTACCACCTTCCCCGGGACTTCAAACCGCTTTCCGTCAGGAAAGGAAAATCCGATGATATATCGATCGTTTTTGTTTATGTCGAGAGCTTTTTTTTCATCAACCAGGTCGAAGCCGGCACCTCCTCCTCCTAAATCGTAGAGCCTGCCGTACAGTATTGAGGCCTCCTTTTTGCCGGGCTCCCACAGATGTGCAGGGAGATCTACCGATCGTCTGTAAAAGTTTCGTCTCTGGACTCTATTTATATACTCAGTGTGAGGCAGTTTTATTACTTCATTCGAAGATGCAACGACCGGTACTGAAAACAGATAAACCCCATCCCCGCGGTGAAAATACACTTGAAGAAACGTTCCCCCTTTGATCGGTTTTTCCCGCTCCTGAAACGTCACATAAAACCCATCAGGCTGTTGTTCACTAATACGCCCGTGCAGCGAGCGGCCGGCTTCCTCCGGCAGGATAAACAGAGGCTGCCCTTTGGGTAAATCGAGGGTGGTATTCACAATTTTTTCAGTATTACCACTAAAATCGAGTTTCAACCTGAGTGAATTGAGAGTAGTCTGGTTAAAAGAGCCTTTCTCCAGTTTCGAAGCCGCACTAGTGAAGGCTGCTTGATTTTTCAAGACCAACGGTTTTTTCAATAACTCGGGGGAAATCAGCTCGGCCATTCTTTCTGCAAGTTCTTTTTCTTCGTTCGTCAACTCAGCCTTTACCGCAGTCTGTTCAAAAATTCGTTCGGCATGTTCCCTCTGTTTATCCCGTTTCTTTTTTCTCTGAATACTATAGACAAGCACCAGGAACAGGACAAAAAGAAGCACTCCCCCTAGTATGATCAGCAGGTCGACAACAGTAGCTCCAAATCCATAGGCGATGTTTTCGAGATATTTTCCAACTTTATCCAGGTCGAGAACAATCATACTAACTACTGTACGTCCTCATATGATCGGCCATACGGTGAAGCCGCTGTTCTATACAGAAATTGATACTCTGTTCGGGAAACGCTCCCCGCGCGGTACGGCCCCCACACTCCATACCGGTCAGAATGGCGAGGACCTCGTCTATGGTATCGACGGCAAAGACCCGAAACCCCCCTTTCTCAATTGCTTTAACAGCTTCACGAGAAAGGACAAGATTGATCCGGTTACTTCGGGGTATTATTACACCCTGCGTCCCGATGGTTCTCCGTTTTTTGCACACCCGGTAAAACCCTTCTACCTTCTCATTTATTCCCTTTACAGACTGCACCTCCCCCATTTGGTTGATGCTTCCGGTAACGGCGATATCCTGACGTACAGGGATTTCGGCTACAGCACTCAATAGTGCTGCAAGTTCCGCTAATGAGGCAGAATCACCATCGATCATCATGTATGACTGCTCAAAACAGATACTCCCCCTGATAGAAAGCGGGAAATCATGCGCGTATTTCCCCCTCAGATACCCCTCGAGAATGAGCATCCCCTTATCGTGCGTTTCTCCGGAAAGGCCTGCTTCCCGCTCGATATTTACAACCCCCTCATCCCCGGGGGAGACCTGGGCGGAGACCCGTACAGGACGGCCGAATGCGTACCGGCCCTGATCATACACGGCAAGTCCATTGACCCTGCCGACAGCAGCACCGGCTGTTTCTAGTGCCACTTCTCCTGAAATAACCATCTCATCGAAATCGTTTTCACTTCTCTCGGCAAAGTACTTCCGTTTTCGAAGGGTATTCTCTACAGCCTTTCCGTCTATCACCGGGCTTTTTTGCCGGGTCGCCCAGTGATCTGCTTCTATCAAAACGCTTTCGATAAGTGAAAACCGGGCGGAAAACTTGTTCTTATTCTCCGCGACCCGCACCGCATATTCGAGAACAGCAGCAATACCGTGCTCATCAATCCCGGTCAAACCGTGCTCGCTGATAAAGTGTCTGATGACCCCGGTGTATTGTGCTGTCGTTTCGCTGTTGCGGGGCATCACCGTATCAAATTCCGCCGAGACACGAAACAGTTTCTCGAAGTCCGGGTCCTCGCCGGTCAAGGTATCGTATAGATGTTCTTCTCCAATGATGATCACTTTCACATCGACGGCGACCGGTTCCGGCTTGAGGACCTGCCCGGAAAATTGGAGCGGTCCATGAATATGCCGTATTTCCACCGTTGCGGTTTGGAGAATCTTTTTCAATTGATACCACGCCTGTTCGTCGTGAAAAAGGTCTTCCGCCCTTAAAACGAGAAACCCGCCCGAGCTCGCTATAAGTGAGCCGGCCCGAATCATCATGAAACTGGTCCGCACTTCTCCCGCAAGTTCTATATGGGATTCAATACTGCCTAACAGATTGGTAACGGTGGGATGATTTTCAAATACAACCGGGACGTATTTCTGTTCAGAATTATCTACAATGATGTTTATCCCGTATCTGATAAGACGGGGGTTTCCCTGTTCATCGGTAAACTCACCCTCTTCTGTAAATAGATAGAGATTTGCAAGCAGGTCCTCTTCGAGATCGTCGAGATAAGAGGCAGCCGTATCCTCGGGAAACTGCTCTCGAATCCGGTCAACCTCGGCCAGTACATCCGGGCGTACCGTTTCTATTTTCAGCGCTTCGATCTCTTCTTCCATAACATTGCGGGCGGTACGAAGCTCTTTAAAGAGGCCCCTCATCTCATCCATATAGCGATAGTACTTTTCTCTAAGCAGGTCCCAATCCTTCTCCGAAAGTTTTCCCCGTATCACCAAATCCTGGAGTTCGGGAAAACTGGTCCTCTCCCCCTTCCAGAGTGGGACGATATCAACAGCCCTCGCTTCTCCATCCTGTACCTGGATTATTTCAAAATTATCTTCGCCGAGCTTCGATTCGAACTCGGCAAGTGCTGCATTTTCTTGCTGTTCGATGACTGCAATCGTTCTGTCACGCTGTTCCCGGTACCTGGAACTTTCGAGTTTTACCCGAATAATACTTTTTAGATTCTCGACTAGTTGATGTACCGCTTTTTTAAACTGCAGGGCACGGGAAGGCTTAAAATAAAGTACACGCGGCTGCTGCGGTTTTTTGAAATTGTAAACATAGGCAATATCAAAGAGTTTCTTGTTCTGCGGTCTGCAGTCGGTCACAATCCGCTTCACTGCCGTATACCGGCCTGTGCCGGACCTGCCCGAGACAAACACATTATACCCGGCCGCATTGACGGCCGTTCCCAATTCCAGCGCTTCCACAGCACGGGGCTGTCCAATGATCCGATTAGGTATGTCTACCGGAGGGAGGGAAGAAATCTCCGCAGGATCAATTGTAACCGACACTTCCCGGACGGGAATTTCCCACTGGGAAGTATCTAGTATGTTTCCCATAGTGGGTTTCATTTTATGTGCAGATTTGCAGGAGAGTCAACAGGGGACCGTAATGGTTGCAAAAAATGGTCTTCTGTTTATAATGTGCCCATGCACATCGAAGAAGTAGATACTTATTTCCGCAGTTTTCTTCAAATTGATGAACTCGAGAGAACGGACTCCTCCTTAAACGGACTACAGGTGACCCGCGGCACAAAAGAGATTACCACAATCGCCTTTGCAGTGGATGCCTGCCAAGCGACTTTCCGGCGGGCGGCAGAAAAGGGCGCCGATATGCTCTTTGTCCACCACGGGCTGTTCTGGGGTGCCCCGGTCCCGCTTACAGGCATTATCTATGAAAGGCTGCACTATCTCATAAAAGAGGACCTCGCTCTCTACGCGGTCCATCTGCCTCTCGATATGCACCCGACTGTAGGGAACAACGCAGGAATGGCGAGGGCACTCGAACTCGAGCAGGTAAAGCCATTCGGGATATACAAGGGAACAGCGATAGGATGTAAGGGTGTATGTAAAAATGAACGTTCTATTGATGAATTACTTCCCCTGCTTGGATTGACTCGGGAAGAATGTCTTGGTATCTTTCCTTTCGGTCCGGAAAAAATAAAATCGGTAGGAATTGTCTCGGGAGGGGCGGCCATGGAAGCAGAGGACGCTCTAAGAGATCGTCTCGATCTTTTCATTACCGGGGACCTCTCCCACACCGTGTTCCATTTCTGCCAGGAAGGGGGGCTCAATCTTATTTCCGCCGGACACTATCAGACGGAAACCTGGGGCGTGCGCCACGTTGCAGAGAAAACGGCACGGGAGACCGGACTAAATACGGTCTTTATCGATGTACCCACCGGATTGTAGGAGGACCTTATGGACCCTGACCGAAAACAGCTGTTCTATCCGTTTTTTTTAACAGCGATACTCATTATTGCAGACCAAATAACCAAACTCATTATCATGAATACCATTGAGCTGCATACAATCGGTTTCTCTGCATTCGACGGGTTTTTGCGGATCGTCCATACCCGTAATTTAGGAATAGCGTTCAGTATCGGGAGAGGTTTTTCAGAGACTCTCCGTTCGCTGCTTTTCATTCTCATTCCTCTTGCCATTATGGCCGGTTTAGTAGTCTATTATTTCCGGACGGACGAGCTTACCCGGCTGCAGCGGTGGGCAGTAGCCGGCATCCTCGGGGGCGGGCTGGGAAACCAAGTGGACAGAGTTTTTCGCTCCAGCGGCGTGGTGGATTTTATTGATATCAAGTTTTTTGGTATATTTGGTTTAGAGAGGTGGCCTGTTTTCAATATTGCCGATGCCGGTATCGTAGTCTCGGGAATAGTTCTGGTGATCTCTATTATTTTTCAGAAGGGGATAGATGAACATGAACAAAAAAGTTAATACTGCTCTCTTCATTATAGGAGCTACAGTGGTAAATCTTATAATGATGATGATTTTTATTTTCGTAGGATTGTTTTTAGTCTCTCTGATACCGATGGAAAACGCGAACCAGGGCGTGGCCACCGTTGCGGTCATACTGGTTTTCTTCGGTGCAATCGTCGGATCTTTCTTCGTGTATCACAGACTGATCAAGTTTATCTCTGCACGAGTAGATATGGACAAGTATTTTCATCCGATATTCAAAAAGAAAAGTAAATGAGTGCCTAGTAACCGTCCGACATAGCGATATTGGTATCTTTTTTGTACAGATCGTTGTACACAAAACCGCGGTTCTTCAGTTTGTCCTTGATCTCCTGCGGAAACGGAATGTTTCGCCAAAACACTCCTCTTACTTCACGGTCGAGTTTCTGTGTTCCCTCGCTCTCTTTCAATATCCAGAGAATGTAGTCTTCGATAAAAGAGACCCGGACATCTCCCCGCATCTTCTTATCGGTAAACCACTGATAGTATTTTCCGGTAAGCCCCTCTTCCATCCAGTAATGCTGGGCTTTCTCTTTGGCCACCTGCCAACGCAGATCAGCTACCGCATAGAGTACCGCGGTGCGAAGGTCTTTCGGATACATCGGTATGGCCAGCCTGCCCCGGCTCGTCGCTCTGTTGAATCGTTCGAACGGTTCCCAGCAGATACCGTAATCGCCGTAACAGGGGACAAGAATAACGTGAGGCACGATTCTATTGGTCTGCCGTTTAAAGGTCCGCTGAAACAACCCCGGATCGATCTCTTCGATGGCCGCCATCTCTTTGATCACATTCTCTCTGGTCCCGATATCTGCAGGATTGGCCCGAAAGTATTGCTTCATTAGAATGGGAAGGTGGTTCCCCTGCCTGCCCACACACAGTTTTGCCATCTGCCTGATGGTATTGAACTCGCTGATAATGCTTTCACTGTCTACGTTGCTGATATCCCCCAGTTCGTTTGCCTTCTCTTCAAGTTCCTTGTACTTGTCGATCGCCCCTTCGAGGTCTTTATAGAGAACATTCAACTCCCGGTCCATTGCACTGAGCTTCCGCAATATTTCCATACACTCGTTGAGCGCGTCTTTCTGCGTTGCGGAAAAGGCGTCCTTGAGGTCCCCCATACCGGGACGTTTCTCATGTTTTACCAGGGTGGCGACATTCTCCTTTAACTGGTCTTCGAAGTTCTCCATATCCACGATCTTACCCTTGACCAGTCCCGTCTGAACATCCCGCTGACCTTTCGCTTTTTCCAGCTGGGTAAACACCTTCTGATTGTCGTTTTTCTTGATTACTTTGGTCTCATCAGTTGCAGAGGTGGAAACACGGCCCTGGGCGACCATCTTGAGCCACTCGTCGATATAGTGAAACGGTTCTCCGATGTTGTTCTCGAGGATGATCTTCGACAGCATGATCCTCTGTTCCTGGGATATAATGGTTGGCAGCAAGGCGCCGTAGCGGAAGGTGATCAGTTTGGGTTGAGCAATGTCTGTGTACACCTTGGAAGCAATCCGCTGGGCAAGGTTCCAGTATGCAGGAATGAGCTTGCTCCGATACAGTGACCGGTCTTTCGGGTCTTCAGCCTTGAGAAACTTGGAGAGGAGTTCGTGCAGTTTTTTTGACTCTTCTCCTTCTCCGGCAAGAACCTGCTTGTAGTAATTCTTGTTCTGAAAAATGGGTTTCGGTTTTTCTTCGAACTGAGTAATCTCGGGAAAACTTTCTTTTTTTAAATCGACTTCTTCCGGCGCTTTTTTCTCGGGCTTCTCTCCGTTACCGAAAAGATCATCGAAATCAGGCTTACCCTCGGTTTCTTCTTCTTCCACCCCGATCAGTTCAGCGATGTCGGGGTCTATTTCACCGGAGAAGATGCCTTCTTTGTTCGGATTTTGGTTATCACTCATAATTCAGCACTAGTGGAGGTGACGGGAGTCGAACCCATGACCTCGTGAATGCCATTCACGCGCTCTAGCCGGCTGAGCTACACCCCCTCGCACATACAAAGCATATCGATAAAAACTACATAATGTCAAGTATAGGCATGCCGAAAGTCGAACAAGACCCGATAGGCGCACGTGAGCTTTTTAAAAAGAAATTCATTCTTCTCGTTGAGATCAGGATGATACTTCTTAGAAAGAAACCGGTAACGGTTTTTCAATCGAGACAGAGAGAAATCCATATCCAGGCTCATGAACTCCAGGGCCTCATCTATTTCGTCATAATGTTTTAAAAAATACTGTACTCCCCGGAACATGTCTTTGAGCATGTGTTCGAGGGATTTTTCATCGATCGAGTTGATGTTTTCTTTATCAAGGTAAAATGCCCGAATGTCCTGCGGTTCCACTTCCCCCTTTAAGCGGACCATCTCCTCCCGTGCATAGTGGAGACTGCAGCGGCCGCTCCGGTTCAGTGCCGGCTTATTGCAGAACTCCGCGCGTGTTTCGTCAAAGTATGAACACCGTTCGGGAGGCGGACAATCAAAACAGTAAATCCATATGTTTTTAATGTATATCCGGGTGTTCCTCTTCTCTATCCGAAGCTTCTGCTCCAGTTTATAGAGATGATGATAAAGAACAAAATGCACCCGAAAAAGCTTTGCATTTATCTCCGAGACTCCCCGTTTGCGGAAAGCAGGGAAGAACCGGCGGATCAAATCAGTTTCAATGATCGGGGAAGGTTTCTCTTTTAAAAAGTGCAGCAATTCTTCGAGGTTTATCGCTCGGCAGGTATCCATACTAGTGCTTCTATTCTATTTGACTTATTGATTTTCATCTATACACTATGTAGTATGGTATGAAATCGAGGAGAGGTTGCGGTTCATGGGAAAAATTGAAGAAGCAATGGATATCGAAGAGTTTCAGGAACTCACAGATAAACTCACCCAAGAATTAGAAGATATGGTAAAACTCCGCTATTCAGAAGCAAAACAGACAGCACTACAAAACAAGAAGATGGATCTCTACGATATGATAGAGAAATTGAAGAGGCGGGTCGAACTCTATTAGAACTGTTCTTATCAACTCCTTTCCACTGGTCGATACTAGAAAAGAAAGAACATGAGGGAAGACCATGTTGAGAAAAGAGCTTGATGTGTTGGTAGAACGGGTAATAACGGGCGCTTCTTCTGCAGAACAGGTCCTCTTCGATACTCATCTAGATTATGCAGAAGCACTCTATTTCATGAAACACCTTACCAGCGAGCGAATCGATAAAGAACCTGAACTAGTAGTCCACATACCGTAAGCGGGCCTCCAGCCTTTGGACCGCAACAGAACAGGAAAAGGTCAATCCGAAATAGAGGGCGGTTATGGTTATCCATACCTCGAACGTCAAATACGTCGCAGCCATAAGCTCCATGCCTTGAAATGTCAATTCTTGGATCGAAATAACTGATACAATTGCGGAATCCTTAATCGTAGAGATGAACTGACCGGCTAACGGGGGGAGTATTTTTTTTACCGCCTGGGGAAGAATGACCTTCTGCATCCTCCGGAGAGGAGAAAGGCCTAACGCATAAGCAGCTTCCCACTGCCCCGTATCTACAGCCTGAATACCGGAGCGGATGATTTCCGTCATATATGCACCTTCGTAGATCCCGAGCGCAACAATCGCAGAAAGAAACGAAGAGAACCGTACCGGAGGAGCGAACAGGAACGTAATTGCCCGCTTAACATGGTCCGGCCGGGTCGCTATAAAGTAGTCCAATCCGATCGCCGTCGTTATCTGACTGCTGATAAAAAAATAAAAAATAAAAATCAGTACAAGGGGCGGAATGTTCCTGGCCAACTCAACGTAGGCTCTGCCCACCATTTTAAAGAAGAGGACCCGGCTTACTCGGAACAGACCCATGACCAGCCCGATAATAAGGGCGAAAAGAGATGCCCATATGCTGAGTTTTATCGTAGTGAAAAACCCCTGGATAAGGAGATTGGGTACCAGCCGGCCTGTCTCTTCCTTGACGCGGAAAAGATATTGCGGAATAACCGACCAGTTCCACTTGTAGTGGAGCCCTACCTTGATGCGGTAAAATAAATATACTGCAGCTGCGGCAAGCAGGACGACAATTACCGCATCAAGCAGGGTCAAACGACGTTTCTTTGATCCGGTAGAAAAAAGAGAGGTTACCTCCTGTTTTCTACTGGATCCGGTCTTCCCATTCTCTTGTTTCAAACCAGTACTGCTTTCTCTCTTTCAGCCATCCTTCCGCATCTACAACCCGAATCCAGTTGTTGAAGTAGTTGAGAAGATCAAGATCATTTTTCCGGATGGCAAACCCGATCGGTTCCTTGGTAAATGTATCATCGAGTGGTAAAAACAGTCTTTCCGGGTATTTAATGGCTTGAAACGCGGGCATGGGAGCAGATGAGACCACTGCATATGCCCTTCCGGAGAGAAGTTCCTGGACCGCTTGCGATTCGTCGTCAAAAAGGCGCAGTTCCGCGTTGGGCATGAATTTTTTGGCCGCTTCTTCAGCCGTTGTTCCGATCCGTGCGGCAATGACTACATCATCCTTGTTGAAATCATCGAGAGAATCGTACCCGGATGCGAGCTCCTTATGGGCCACGATAGACATGCCGCTGTATTCATAGGGAATCGTGAAGTTGACCTTGTAGTTGCGGTCTGGTCGAATACCCATGCCTCCGATAATAACATCGAATTTCCCCGTGAGAAGCGCGGGAATAATACCTGACCACTTGGTGGGAACAAACTCAACTTCGACTCCCATATCTTTCGCCAGCCGGCCGGCTACATCTATCTCGAACCCGATCAGCTCACCGTTTTTGTCCTTCATTGCCCACGGGACAAACGTAGACATACCGACCCGAATAGTACCCCGTTTCTGTATCGTATCGAGAAGGCTCTCTTCACGAGATGTCTGCGGTCCGGTCACCCCGGCCTCTCCGGTCCCTTCAGTACCACCGCAGCTAACCATAACCAAGCTGATAAGCAGTACTACCGGCACGAATAGTAATTTTCTCATATACACTCCTCCTCCACTAGTCACCTGAGATCATAAGTACTATAAGTATAATGATGGGGGGAGAAAAATGTAAAGGAAATTATAGTATTTTATAGTATTTTACTCAAAAAGAGCTTAGTCCGTTCTTCTTCAGGTTTTGTAAAAAAGGTGGACACATCGGTATCTTCAACCACCCGGCCCTCTTCCATAAAGATAACCTGATCGCCTACTTCCCGGGCGAACCCCATTTCGTGGGTCACCACCACCATCGTCATCCCCTCATGGGCGAGCTCTTTCATCACGTCGAGCACCTCTCCCACCATTTCCGGGTCGAGAGCGCTGGTGGCTTCATCAAACATCATGATTTTCGGCCGCATGGCAAGCGCCCGGGCAATGGCTACCCGCTGCTGCTGCCCACCGCTGAGCTGTCCCGGATAACTGTCTATTTTTTCGGTAATCCCGACCTTCTTCAGGATCTCGACGGTCGTTTCATCCGCTTCTTGTTTACTTTTTTTCCGGACGTACCGCTGGGCGAGGTTAATATTTTCCCGCACCGTCATGTGGGGAAAGAGATTAAATGCCTGAAATACGATGCCGACTTCCTTTCTGATTTCCAGACGATTTTTCTTGGAGTCATCCAAAGGAAACCCGTCAATGATGATCTCTCCGCTGTCCCGTTCCTCGAGACCATTTAAACAGCGGAGAACGGTCGATTTACCCGATCCGGAAGGACCGATCACAACAACGACTTCCCGCCGCCGGACCGTGGCGGAGAAATCAGCAAGCGCTCTCACCCCGTTCGGATAGGTTTTATAGAGATTGCGTACGTCGATTATTGTATCACCAAGCTTTTTCATATTCGCGTTTGACTCTCCCGGAACGAAAATCGCAATTCGAGAAAATGCACCACCATTGAGAGCGTAAGGGTGAGAATAAGATACATCGCCGCCACGGTAAACCAAATCTCAAAAGCGAGGAAGGTCTCAGATACTATAGCTCTTCCCTGCATCGTCAAATCATAAATTGCGATTGTACTCACCAGTGCCGAGTCCTTGATCAATGAGATCCCCTGACTGGTTAAGGTGGGAAGAATTTGTCTGAATGCCTGGGGAAGGATGATAAAGCGGTAGGTATTCACTATACCCAAGCCGAGACTGTAGGCAGACTCCCATTGCCCCTTGGGGATGGAAACAATGCCTCCACGAATGATCTCGGACGCGTACGCGCCTTCAAAAAGACTAAGGGCGAGTACTGCAGAAAAAAAAGGGCCGATTTGAATAATGGGAGAAACGACAAAATAGATAAAAAAAAGCTGGATAAGGAGCGGGGTGTTTCGTATCAACTCCAGGTATATCCGGGAGAGCGCTCTTCCCGTGATCGAATGAGAAAGCCGCAGCAGGGCCGTAACGAGACCAAAGAGAAACGAAAGGGCCAGACCGGCTCCTGATATCTTTATCGTTACCGCAACTCCCTGTAACAGGCGGCCGGGAAAAAAGGTCCCCTCCTTAACCGTGTAGATGTATTTGGGAACGCGGTACCACTGCCAGTTATATCCGAGCCGATTCGTTCCAATCCACAGGAGAACAACAATAATGCCGGTGAAAAGAAGAAAGGCGATGATGTCCCGCCCCGATGTGATGATGTTCTTTCTTTTTAAATTCATGGAATCGATCAAGCCCGCAGCTGCCCGGTTTCTATCTCCTTTTTCAATGTGGAGCGAGCACAAATGAGGGCAATCAAAGCTGCACTCCACGTAATAATCAGGATCCCCCACCAAACTCCCGCGATCCCCATCCCCGCGGTCTCGGTCAAGAGATAAAATACAAGCAGGGGAGCGAAAATTTGGCGATATAGCCCGATTATAACAGGAAACACCGGTTTTTTAATACCCTGCAGTGTTGATACATGAATACCAAGCAGGACATAAGCATACAGTACAAATGCATCGATTTTTAGATACAAGGTACCGATCTCAATAACAACCGAGTCCTCGGTAAACAACGATATGACCGGCCTTGCAAATACAAATACAAGTACTGCTCCGGAGAGCATAATGAAAGCACCGAACCTCATCGTCTTTCTCAAAGTCTCCCAGATTCGTTCATGGGCACCGGCCCCGGAGTTACGTGCGACGAGGGTCAAAGTCGAAATGTTGAACCCGAGTGACGGGAGGAGTGCGATTTGCTCAATCCTCACGGCAGCTCCGTAAGCAGCGACAGCCTGGGGGCCAAATCTACCTACGTAGTAGGTGATCACAAAGATACCCGCAGCAATGGTAAGCAGATTGAGACTTGCAGGTATCCCCTGTCCCAAAATGGCTTTCCACCGTTTTACATCGGGTATAAACTCTTTTAAACGCAGATTGTCAAGTAATCCTGATTTGAATACTCGTACGATCAGATACACCGTGCCGCCTGCCTGAATGATCACCGTAGCCAGTGCAACGCCCCGGATACCCATCTTCGGCAAGCCGAACCATCCTAGAATAAAGAGAGGATCGAGGAGACAATTCAACCCAAATCCGATTATGAGAAAATTTCGAAACGATCGCGTATCGCCTAAAGCAGTGAGAACGGCATTGCACATGTAGTTGAGAAAAAAGAATGTAGTCCCCAGAAAAATCGTGCGCATATAGCGGAGGGCCTCTTCGAGATAGGCTTCTTCTGCTCCGAGCACGCTGAAAAGAAAAGGGGAAGAAGCATACCCTGCAGCTGCCAGAATGAGCGAGAAAAAAAACCCGAATACCAGTCCCTGCACGGCAAAACTCCTTCCCTCTTTTTCGTTCCCCTCTCCGAGCGCATTCCCGATAAGAGCTGTGGTCCCTGTGGAAAACCCGCTTCCGAAAGAGATAATGAGAAAAAAGACCGGAAAAGAGAGACCCAACGCAGCGAGAGACCGTGTAGAGATATGGCCTGCAAAGTAGGTATCTACAACATTGAACATGGTGTTGAAGAAAAACCCCACACTTGCCGGAATAGAAAGTTTGAAAATGAGACTTTTTATATCACCAGTGGTCAGATCCAATCGTCTATTCATGTTTACTAAAAAAATAAGATATTTTTAGTATAAAAGCTATTTCAAAATTAAGACTAATTTTGAAATAGCTACCTTAATGTAAAGTGAAGTTTTTGGTAATTTATTGTAATATAAAGATTATTTATTTTTAAGACCAAAAACTTCAAAGCTTCTTGCAAAAATAACCGATTTTTGCAAGAAGCACAGTGAAATATGGAAAAATGGCAATAGAAGAAGGGAGATGCGGAAGAAGGTGTTGCTCCGGCCACCAGGATGCATTACCATGGAGGCTCGATGAAATACCAATTAGAGACGATCCCCATTTGGGACGCATACAAAAAAGACACCGAATGTCCGCTTTGCCTCCTGGAAACGAAAGCGGAGAAAAACTATATCACCTTCTTTTTAGGAAGCTCCATTATGAACCCGGAGATGCGGGTCAAAGTAAATGCAACTGGGTTCTGTCCCGCTCATTACCGGAAACTGTTCGACGCCAGGGAGAACCGGCATGGGCTCGGTCTCATGACCAACACGTATCTGCACCGTCAGAAAGAACTGCTCGATAAACTGCGCAGAGAACTGGCAAAACAAGCAGAGAGTGCCGCATCCGAAGGAACGGTAAAAGGACTTCTACAGAACAAAAAGGGCCTCAAAGAGGCCGTCGGAACATATCGGGACCGGTGCTCAGAAGCTGTACGAACGTGTATGATCTGTACGCGAATTGACAACACCCTAGCCAGATATGCCTTTACGATCGTGTATCTCTGGAAAAAGGACGAGGAGTTCAAAAAGGTTTTTAGTAGTTCAAAAGGGTTTTGTCTCTTCCATCTGCCCCGGATGCTCGATATGGCAAAAGAAACACTCAACAATAAACAGCTTGGAGAATGGCTTTCGATGACCCTTTCGATACAACAGGACCGATGGGACACACTCGACCGTGAGCTGTATGAGTTTACCCAGTCTTACGCGTACGACCACGAGGCATCATCACAGAAGGACCATATAACAGCGTTAGGAGATGCCATTCAAAAACTGACCGGCATTCTCTGCACCGGCAAGGACTGACCGTTAGGCTTTCTGCTCCCGTTCCTCATCGTCCAAGAAATCGAGGAGATTTTCCTGCACTGAAAGAGGCTCCTGTTTGTCTTTTTCCCGGTATAATTCCTGGTCGGTCTTCTCGAGGATATCGAATACACTGTCGGGACCGGATGTGTGCACCCCGATACTAACGGAGTAGGTGGGAAGCTCTCCGTTCTCTTCGTTTTTTTCGATATCACTCTGTATACGCTCTTTTACCGGCAGAGCAAGGTCCTGTGAAGTATTCGGCATGATAACGGCGAACTCATCGCCGCCGTAGCGGGTAACGAAATCAACTTTCCGCACATTCCGCTTGAGCCGTTTAGCACAGTCCCGCAGCACCTCATCACCGCTCGTATGTCCGTAGGTATCGTTAATCGACTTGAACTTATTGATGTCTATAAGCAAAACGGTCAGCTCGTTCTGATACCGAGAGCACCGTTCAATTTCCTGTTTGAGGATAATATCGAAACTTCTCCGGTTTAATACACCGGTAAGATGGTCCATCCGGGATATTTTCTGAATTGCCCGGATGTAGAAAGCCCGCTCGATCGCAATGGCCGCAAAATCGGCGATTGAAGAGAGAATCTTGAGCTCGAGGGGGGTAAACGGCTCATCATTTATTTTGTTGACCAGCTCAATGACCCCGAGTACTTTCTTGTCCGTTTTGAGGGGGACACCGATTAATGAAGTGGTCTTGAACCCGGTCATTTTATCAACACGGTCGCTGAACCGATTATCTTTGGTAACATCTTCTATGATAGCCGGCTGCCCTGTTTCGACGATCCAGCCGGTAATCCCCTCGCTTTTTGCTATCCGTTTGTTCTCCAGCTTTTCCGCAGCTTCTCCGACAACCACTTTGAACACCAGCTCATCGGTTTTCGGGTCCAACAGCAGGAGAGACCAGTTTCGGGGAGCAAAAATCATCCCTACCTTGTCCATCACCTGATAGATGATCTCCCTGATACTTCTTGCCGAGACAATGGCCTTGCCGATCTCGACAAAAAAGGAGAGATGCACAAGGTCATCGATTGCTTCAAATTGGTTACTCTCTTTCATTGTAACGCAGTATACCCTCATTCTCTTCTTCCTGGAACCCTGCCGCAACGCCCCGAAGCAAATCATAAATCGTGTGATACTCCGTGCGTCTGCCTCCCCCCACCAGTGTCCAGATCTTTCCATCATTGTCACATTCAACCGACAGCGCGGCCGACGGAGAAGATGTTACCCGGTACCCTTCCCGCTCCAGCGCCTTTTTTGTCCACACCCGCACCAGCCCGTCCCCGAAAAGGGAAACCTCGCCCCGGAAGCTCCGGTGGATAAGGAATGTTCCGTGCCGTCTGTCGAACGCTACACCGGGACCTGCAAAGTTTTTCTCGAACGCACCGGAGAGTACGAGATCTTCAGGAGCGCCGGTAGTTATCTCCCCTTTCTCCGATATCAGCCAGATCGTATCCGCTACCTGAAGGGCGAGGTCGAGGTCATGGGTGGAGAGGAGAATCGCTTTCTCCGTCTCCCTGGTAAGCCGTTTCAACAGACCCATTATCTCGATCCGTCTCGGCAGGTCGAGAAAAGCGGTCGGTTCGTCGAGGATGATGATCTGCGGGTCTTGAGCTAAAGCCCGGGCGACCATCACCTTCTGCCGTTCACCGTCGCTTAAGTGTCCGACATTCCGCGCGGCAAGGGATTCTGCCCCAACCAGGGCAAGGGACTCACCGACGATTCGTTTGTCCTCTTCGTTCAGCTTACCGGTCCATTCGGTATAGGGGAAGCGGCCCAAAGAAACGAGAGCGCTTCCGGTAAACATCCCGATGTTGACCCGCTCGGTTGTGACAATCCCGATACATTTTGCAAGTTCCTTCGGTTTGTACGAGGTGATGTCACGTTGATGAAGGACCACTTTTCCCGAAAGCGGACTGTGCAGTCCCGCCATTGTCCGGATAAGGGTCGATTTTCCCGCCCCGTTCGGTCCGATCAAACAGATGATCTCACCCTCGCAGAGACCCACATTGATCTGTTCGGAAACGACAAACGGCCCTTCACTCCTGCCCTGACCGGTGTATCCGATAGTCAGCTGCTCGGTCCGCAGTATACAGCGGCTCATGAGGTAAATGTCTCCCGCAGGTTTTGTTTTCTTAGGATGATCCATACGATAACCGGCGTACCGATGAGGGCGGTCACGGAGTTGAGAGGCAGCAGGTTCTGACTTCCGGGCAGCTGGGAGATGAGATCGGCAAGCAGAGCCAGAATGCCGCCGACGACAATGGAAGCAGGGAGAAGCACTCTGTGATCGGTCGTGTTGAAGAGACTCCTGCAGAGATGAGGAACGGCAACCCCGAGAAAGGCGATCGGTCCGCAGAATGCGGTTACCGTACCGGTAAGCAGTGCGGTGGTAACAATGAGCATGATCCTGGCATGCTCGATTCTCAATCCCATGCTGCGGGCATATTCCTCCCCTAAGAGGAGTGCATTCAGGGTCTTGCCCGCGAACAAGGTAGCCAGAAGCCCGCCCGAGAGAATGGGGATGAACACGCGCAGCTGGCCCCAGGTCGTGCCGCTGAATGTACCGAACGTCCAGGATATATAGGCGTGTATTTTCTCAGCTACACTGAAGTGGATGAGCACACTGACCAGTGCGTTGGTCGCGTAGCCGAACAGCATGCCGAGAATCAAAAGGGTAATAACACTCTGTACTTTTTTGGATACAAGAAGAACGAGCAGGAGTACCAACCCGGACCCGAGACTTGCTGCTGCAACGATCCCCATGTCCCCCGCAAGGCCTAGCCCGGTCAGAAACGCCGCCCCGCCGCCGGAGGCGGTAGTAAGCACCACGAGGGCCACCCCGAGGCTTGCCCCGGCCCCGATACCGAGGATGGAGGGGCCGGCGAGAGGATTTCGAAACAAGGTCTGCATCTGAAGTCCGCTCACCGATAACGCTGCACCGGCGAGTACCGCTGTTACCGCTTTCGGCAGCCTAAAGAGGAAAATAATTTTCTCCCAGGATGCCTTTTCTCCCTCTCCTCCGAACAAAATAGTAATGACCTGTTTAAGAGGGATCGTCACCGACCCTACCGAAATATCGAGGAAAAACACGAATGCCAGTACTACGAAAAACAGATAGGGGACGAACCGTACTGGTGAGCTTGTATCCGGATTAGGTTGTTGTTTTCGCGTCATAGTGCAGGTAGACCCGTATGTTACTCCAGTTTGCGGAAATAGACAAGCTCGTGGTCCGGGAGCAGTTCCGGGTGGAAAATCTTTATAAGGTCCGCTAGAATAATATCCGGGTTGGTAATACCGGATTCCCAGTAGTCGCTGAACCCGTATTCGTTCATCCGGCGGTTGTTGTTATATACAGCACCTTCCTGAAACGCCTTGAACTCCGCATAACGGGAGTCTTCCGCTAATGCCTGGTCGAGACTGCTCCAGGTCCCCGGATTTATCCAGTAATCTGCATCGACCGCTTTCTCGAACACGGCCTCGAAGTCGAGCATCAGGCTGCCTTCTTCCGAGGTGTCGGACCAGAGATAATCTCCCCCGGCATCTTCTATGAGGCGGGCCGCATGGCTTCTCCCCCCGGCCACCCACCAGCTTCCCTGATAGGGAGCGTTATTCAGTACAGTAGGCCTCTCCTCTATCTCGGCCGTCATCTCCTGCATGGTTTGATACCGGGCAACCATCTCCTCGAAAATACGGTTTGCTTCTTCTTCTTTGTTGAAAAAAGCAGCAATAAACTTGATCCATTCGGACCGTGCCAAGGGTGTCAACTCGGTGTGTTCAGCATTGATTACCACATCCAGGCCGGCTTCGATCAGTTTGGGATGTGTGTCCCACTGTGTGCCCAACCCATAGGTCATAATGACATCCGGTTCCATTTCATAGAGCAGTTCGACATTCACTTCCGGACCGCTTCCCACCTCTATCAGTGCTCCCGTATCGATGGTCTTCCTAACCTCCGGAGAGTATATGAATTGAAAGTTATCTACTCCGGCAAGGGCATCGAGGACACCCAGTGCTTCCATATAGGCAATGTAAGTCGTGGACATGGTCACCATCGATTGGACCGGAACTTCGACAAAAACACCGTTCTCATACCCCTCCGGCCTTTGGTCCCCACGCTGATAGAGCACGTAGATATACGTTTTATCCGCATTCTGCCACGGATTGGTTACGGTGAGCACTTTATGCCCGTCGAAGTACTCAATGGATAGATGTTTTGCCCGGGTACTAGTTGACCGGGTACGGGCCTCTCGAGCACCGGCTTCCTCCTGCCTCGAAGCTTGTTGCTCACCGGCATCTTTTTCGGTTGTTTGCTCCCTCGCCCCCCCGGCAAATAAGAGCGGAGCCGCCATACTACTGAACGTAATGATAATGAAAAGCCGAAAGAATAAACGTTTTTTACACATTTTGCTTTTTAAAAACCTCCTTTTTTAGTATACCGTTTTCGAGAAAACTGAACTGCACCGTCAATAAAATCGTTGTGATACTACTGTAAGAGAGAAATCTCTTACGACGGACGTACCATTGAATTGAATAGTTGCCTTGTCGAACCGAATCATACAGCGGTACCCGGTACACGCGCCCTGATGTAGGCGATAAGTTCATCGCCCCCGGTCCCGGACATAAGAGAAAAAGCAAGTTCTTCTTCAGTTCCTTCATCATTAGCAAAACTGATCGTAACCGGCAGTAGATTGTGAACGAAAAGCCGTTTCAGAAACGAATAGTCGGTATGGATTGTTACGTCTTCAATGTCATCATACGGGGCCGTAAAGAGGAGGGCGGGTCCATCACTCTTCTTCTTAGAGCGGACATTTCGCAGAACTGAATCAAACCAACTCTGTTTCGGCCGGGTGTGGAAGTAAAACCCCTCTTCCGTTGCAAAAAACATCCCCACCGTAGAAGGGGGAAGGCCGCGAAACCCTCCTTTTAGTTCCCCGAGTGCAAACTTTTCTATTTTGGCACCCACCGTTCGATCAATAGAATCCCAGAATTGTTTTACACTCTCTCCGTGCTGCATAAGAGACCTCCTTGCATCTCCTCCTACATTACTTTTCCTCTCTCTATTAGTCAATCAATTACCATCGGTTGACTTTTATCGTTCTTCTTCCTAACTTGTCATAAAGTCAGGACAACGAGTACAACAGGTAACAGAAAGAAGATTTCAAGGAAGGAGTAATGGCAGAAAAAATATTCCCCCTTTCAAAAGATGCAGTAGAATCCATAGTAAAAGACCATCCCACACCGTTCCATCTTTACGACGAAAAGGCAATTCGAGAGAACGCCCGCAAATTCTACCGGGCTTTCGAATGGGTACCCGGCGGGTTTAAAAACTTCTTTGCCGTAAAAGCACTTCCTAATCCGTATATCCTCTCACTTCTCAAAGAAGAAGGGATGGGGACGGACTGCTCTTCTTTTCCTGAACTGGTGCTCTCAGAGCGGGTCGGATTTGCCGGCGAAGAGATCATGTTTACATCCAACGACACTCCGGCAATCGAATATCAGAAGGCCCGGAAACTCGGGGCGATCATCAATCTCGATGATATTACCCATATCCCCTTCTTAGAAAAGCATGCCGGAATTCCGGAACTCATCTGTCTTCGCTATAATCCGGGAAAACTGAAACAGGGCAATGTAATTATCGGCGATCCGGAGGACGCGAAATACGGTTTTACCCGGGACCAGATACTAGCAGGATACAAAACCCTCAAGCAAAAAGGAGTACGTCGGTTCGGACTGCACACGATGGTCGCCTCGAATGAGCTCAACCCCGATTACTTTGTCGAGACAGCCCAGATCCTCTTCGATCTTGCTGCGGAAGTAAAAGAGAGCTCGGGAATTACCTTCGAATTGATCAATTTAGGCGGCGGTATCGGAATTCCTTACAAACCGGACCAGGAAGCTGTTGATCTGCAGCGGGTCAGCCGTGGTGTAGAAAAAGCATATGAAAAAAGTATCGTGAAAAACGGGCTCGATCCGGTCCGGATCGTTATGGAGTGCGGCCGAATGGTCACCGGCCCGTACGGCTATCTCATCAGCAGGACCGTTCATCGAAAAGATACCTATAAGACCTTCATCGGACTCGATGCAAACATGGCACATCTGATGCGGCCTGCAATGTACGGCGCTTATCATCATATTACAGTACTCGGTAAAGAACATGCTCCGGCGGACACAGTCTGCGATGTTACCGGATCACTGTGTGAAAACAACGATAAATTTGCCGTTGATCGAAGCCTTCCCGATATCGAAGAAGGTGATCTCATTGCCATCCACGATACAGGAGCTCACGGCCATGCTATGGGGTTCAACTACAACGGGAAGCTTCGATCTGCTGAGCTTCTGCTCAAAGAAGACGGCACCGTCCGGCAAATAAGACGGGCGGAAACAGTAGACGATTACGTTGCTACCCTGGATTTTTCAGGACTATAAAAAAAGAGGTTAAAGCTATGAATGTACAATCATTGTCAGATGATGAAAGGATGTTTCTTGCCGGCTGTATTAAAAATATTATTCTTGCAGCAGGTTCGATCGAGCAGGAAGAACTCTCCGAACTGGACGATATAGTCGATTCGTTTCAGTTCGACGACTTTGATGCTCAACTCGAGCGCTTCGAGAACGACGTCCACGATGAAGAAACCTTCTGGGAGTTGGCCGGCGATATCACCAATGAAAAAAAGCAGGAGCTCATTCTTCAGATTTTGGATGAACTGGCCATTCAGGACGGACTGGTAGAGCAGGCCGAACAAAAACTGCTCGATAAGCTCCGCCAATTCTGGAGCATGTGAGTACTAACTTTCATCTCGGTCCGAAAAGCGGCTTAGGGTGTATATCCGTACGCTCTTTTCTCTTCCGCGGCCTGCCTGCAGAACGCATCATTGAGCAACAGTTGCGCTTTTCCCGGTGAAGAAGCTTTGAGCAATTTTCTGCGAAACGAACTGTTTCGTACCAATTTTACCAGGGCGGAAAGCACGATGAGATATTCTTCCTCACAATTCGGAGGATTCGCGATAAGAAAGAGCAGATGGACCGGTTTCCCGTCAATAGACTCAAAATCGATCCCCTCATCGGAGATGCCCAATCCGAGTATACTAGTGTGAGCGTCCCGACACACACCATGAGCAATAGCCACGCCGCGCCCAATTCCGGTTGACTGCACCTTCTCACGCCGCACAACTTCTTTTTCAAACTCATGAAGGTCATCCACGGCATGAAACACGGAGACTTTTTCTAATAGCTCATGTATAGCTGCAAACTTTTCGAGACTTTTGAGATTGCACACTGCGCCGTTTTGGAAACAGCTCGTGAAATCTAACAGAGGTCCCCTCCCTCTTTCCTACTATTACCTATAATGGTGATGTTGTAAAGATCTTCGGCGCGGATTGCGGTCTGCGAAACCGATATGGTATGATCAACAATTATGCGGATAGAGGTTTTTTTTAAGAATCCGTCGTTAGACGGCAGAGGGCACAGGATATGCAGCCGGCTGCAAACCCAATTCCCATCGATATCAGCCGTTACGGTTGGTGATGTATATATTGTCGAAGGGGTGGACGGCTTTACTCCCGAACTTGCAGAACAGCTGTTCTGCGATCCTGTAACCCAGGATACAGCCTGTATTACCCCTGCGGGAGAACATTCATGGGACAGTATCATCGAAATCACCTACAAACCGGGTGTGACCGACCCGGTAGCGCTGACTGCACGTGAAGCGGTAAAGACTGCACTTCCGGAGCAGGTAACGGAGCAATCCCTGGTTCAAACCGCACGTCTCTATCTCATTTCTGTCGATGCGGCCGATTCTATCAAAGCGGGGGAAAAACCTGAACAAACCGCCCGGCTGATAGCGGCAGAGCTGTACAATCCGCTTATCGAGAGCTGCTTTCTCCTCGACCGCAGCCGGAGCGGACCGGGAGAGGACCTTCCCATACGGTATCCCCATACAGTAAATTCCGCGCCCCCGGAGGTCCTCTCCTTTGATATCTCACGTATGGACCGTACAGCACTGACCGAGCTCTCCCGTTCGAGGCTCCTTGCCCTTTCCCCCGATGAAATGGATGCAGTCTGCAGGTTCTTCTCTCGGAAGGAAACTGCAGATTCACGCAAACCGTACGGACTCGATAGAAACAGTACCGATGTCGAGCTGGAGATGATTGCCCAGACCTGGTCTGAACACTGCAAGCATAAAATCTTTAATGCAGTTATCGATTATTACGAAGGGGAGACTGTAACAACCTTCGAGTCACTATTTTCGACCTTTATTAAAAACACCACTGATTCTTTACGGGACGAAAAAAAATACCTCAAATCGGTGTTCCATGATAATTCCGGGGTCATCTCTTTTGATGAAGAGACCCTCATCTGTTTTAAAGTGGAAACCCACAACTCCCCTTCCGCACTCGATCCTTACGGCGGAGCGATTACCGGAATCGTCGGGGTAAACAGGGACATCATCGGTACGGGAAAAGGGGCAAAACCGATTTTCAACACCGATGTACTCTGTTTCGGATACCCCCACACCCGCAAGGAAGTCCTTCCCAAGGGGCTTCTCCACCCCGTCCGGGTCCTTTCCGGGGTCCACAGAGGTATTATCGACGGCGGGAACCAATCCGGGGTTCCTGTAGCAGGAGGTGCCTTTCTCTTCGATGAGAGTTATACCGGAAAGCCGCTTGTATTCTGCGGTACCGGCGGGTCCATGCCCGCAGAAATCGGGGGGGAAGGGTCCTGGATCAATCATATCCGAGCCGGAGACAAAGCGATAATGGTAGGAGGAAGAATCGGCAAAGACGGTATTCACGGGGCCACTTTTTCCTCCCAGGCACTCGACGAAGAATCCCCCACCTCCGCAGTCCAGATCGGGGACCCTTTTACCCAAAAGAAGATGACCGACTTTCTGCTCGAAGCGCGGGACCTGCAGCTTTACAACGGTATTACCGATAACGGGGCCGGCGGGCTTTCTTCATCGCTCGGAGAGATGGCCGAGAAAAGCGGAGGGGTGAGGATAGAACTGGACAGCTGCCCCCTTAAATACGAAGGGCTTGCCCCATGGGAGATTTTGGTCTCGGAATCCCAGGAGAGGATGAGTGTTTCCGTCCCGCCGGAACAGCTCGATGCATTCCTCGAATGTGCCCGAAAGCGGGACGTCGAGGCCACGGTAGTCGGCGAGTTTACCGATTCGGGTCATGTACACATTCTGTATGAAGAAAAGACGGTCGGGTACCTTCCCCTGGAGTTCCTCCACAACGGACTGCCCACCATGCATCTCACTGCGAGGTGGGTCCCGCCGGCACAACGGTCTTGGAACGGCAACAGAGGGCATTCTCTCCCTGCGGAATTGGAGTCGATTCCGGTCACCGTACAAAACAGAGCAGGACTTAAGGAGTTGTTCTTCGCACTCCTTCGCGAACCGAATATCGCCTCCAAGGAAGGTCTTGTACGGCAGTACGATCACGAGGTCCAGGGCTGTTCGATTATCAAACCGTTTACCGGGGTACGATCGGATGCACCTTCGGACGGTGCTGTTTTAAAACCACGCTACGATTCATTTCGGGGTATTACGGTGACCCACGGGATTTGTCCGCGGATCGGCGACATCGATACGTATACTATGGCTCTCTGCGCCGTAGATGAGGCGTACCGCAGCCATATCGGCTGCGGCGGGAATCCGGACCTGGTAAGTGCCCTGGACAATTTCTGCTGGCCGGACCCGGTCCAATCCGAACAGACCCCGGACGGAGAGTATAAACTGGCGCAGCTGGTGCGGGCTTGCATGGGCTTGCGAGATGCCTGTCTTGCCTACGGTATTCCCCTCATTTCCGGCAAAGATTCTATGAAAAATGATGCCGGATTCGAAGGCAAAAAAGTCTCGGTCCGGCCGACACTGCTCATCTCGCTTTTAGGCGTTATCGACGACATCCGCAAAGCCGTATCAACAGATTTCAAACGGCCGGGCGATGCCGTCTTCTTGATCGGAGCCGCGGGGGCCGAGATGGGCGGGTCTATGGCGGAACGGATTACCGGAACATGTTCCGGCAAAGCGCCTTCTTTAGATTTAAACGGCGCAGTGCGGGAGTACCGTTTGCTCGGCAAGGCAATCGAGGATGATCTGGTCGAATCGTGCCACGATATTTCAGACGGCGGGCTCGCAGTAGCAGCAGCAGAGTCGTGTATCGGTGGAGACTTGGGCGCCCGGATAACCATTGGTCCCCACTCCGGTGCAGAGAATGCAGTACTTCTATTCAATGAATCTCCGGCCCGATTTCTCGTCTCCGTAAAACCGGAAAACCGGGCCCGGTTTGAAACGTTGTTTGGACAGACCGCGACGATGATCGGAGAAGTAACTTCAGCAGAGAGACTCACCTTTTTTCGGGGGGAGCACCGGCTTTTTGCAGCCGGACTCGAAGAGCTGCGGGAGACGTGGAAAATGGAGCAGTTTCAATGAACAGCGTAAAAACAGCAATCCTTACCGGATACGGAATCAACGCAGACAGGGAACTCGCGGAAGCGTTCGGGAGGGCGGGAGCTGAGGTTTCATTTCTCCATCTCAACGATGTAATGAGCGGGCCGGAAGTACTGAAGAAATACCACATTATCGGTTTTCCCGGAGGATTTTCTTTTGCCGATCATCTCGGTTCAGGCCTGGTTTTGGCCGGCAGGTGCAAAAAATATCTTCGAAAAGAACTGGAGCAGTTCGTCAAGGAAGGGAAACTAATTATCGGCATCTGCAATGGATTTCAAGTGCTGGTAAAAATGGGGATTTTGCCGAATCTAAGCGGCAGCTGGAGCCGGGAAGTCTCCCTTATTCACAACGATTCGGGAAAATTCGAAGACAGCTGGGTAAAGGTAAGCTTTGACCGGGAAAACAGGTCTGTATGGACCCGGGATTTGCCGGATATGGAGCTTCCTATCAGACACGGTGAAGGAAGGTTTATAACCGGCAGTGATACAATGCTCGAAACACTGGTCACTTCTCACTGCATTGCAGTAACGTATAAAGAGCGCAACCCAAACGGCTCAACCGCAGACATTGCAGGGATAACGGACCGCACCGGAAGGATACTGGGGCTTATGCCCCATCCGGAAGCGTTCCTCTGTAGAGAGAACCATCCCCGGTGGACTCGATTCGAAACAGCCGGTCAGACAAAAACCAAACAGACCGGAATAGCGATTTTCAAAAACGGGGTCGCTTATATCAGCGAAAAATTAATTTGATAAAATGTATTTGATTACCTATCTTATATAAAAGTGAGGGAACCGGTGGAACCGAGAAGAAATGCAATAGAAGAGAAGATTGGTGAAGGACTTGTACGGGTCGGTGAAATGACCCACGATCAGGTAGAAACGGTGCTTACCAAACAGAGAAGAGACGACAACCGGCTCTTCGGCGAAATTGCTATTGATTTAGGATATGTGAAAGTCAATTCCCTCATTGACTACCTGAGAGAAATAGAAGAAGATTAATCCGGAGCAGGAAAGGATATGTATGCTTGTAGAAGCTGAAATATGGACAGTTGCAAGAACGGAACAGGGAAATGCAGTGCTGGTACGTCCGCTCGGTACCGAAGTAGCAGTACCTATTTTTATCGGCCAACTGGAAGCCCAATCAATTCTTATCGGGATGGGAAACGTCCCCATGCCTCGCCCGCTTACACACGATCTGTTTCTTTCCATTTTAGATAAAATGGAAATTAAAATAGTACGTATTGAAATAACCGAGCTCAAAGAAGGTACGTTCTTCGCGCAGCTTATTTTAAAAGAAAAAGGCAAAGATATCGTCATCGATTCACGGCCTTCCGACAGTATCGCTCTGGCAGTACGGGAAAAATGCCCTATCTTCATCGACGAATCGGTCATCGACGAAGCAAGTGTCCCGGTAAGCGTTATTACGGAGGGGAAAACAGAAAAACAGGGTGGAGCTGAACTACAGGAAGAAAAAGGGCCGGAGGAAGGGCCGAAACCGGACAGCGAGCTGGCCGAATTACAGACAAAATTGAATCAAGCGATTGAAGAAGAGAATTACGAAGAAGCGGCCCGGATTCGAGACGCAATAAATGAATACAACCAGGGCGGCGAGAGCTAACCCTGATGCAGTTTCCCGACTACAGCCCTCCTGTTACCGGAATTGCACTACCGGTCTCCTCTCTGCGGACTAAAGCAAGCTGCGGTATCGGCGAGTTTTCCGACCTGCCCCTTCTTGGGTCCTGGTGTGCCGAAACAAACATACATCTTATCCAGATTCTGCCGGTAAACGACACCGGTTTCGAAACTTCTCCGTATTCAGCAGTGAGCGCCTATGCCCTCCACCCGGTGTATATCCGGCTTGAAAGCCTTCCGGGCTCGCATGGTATCCGGAAAGAGATCGAGATACTGCAGGAGCAGTTCGAACGCGTTCCGCGGGTCCGTTTTTACGAAGTGGCAAAACGAAAAATGAAACTGCTCTCCTCTCTTTTCCAACAGACAAAAGAAACGATTCGAGACGACGGGCAATTGCAGCAATGGATAGAGGACAACCCGTGGGTAAAACCGTACACTGTTTATAAAACGTTAAAAGCCCGTAATAATGAAGACACCTGGGAAAACTGGCCGGCATATCGGGACCCGAGCGGGAAAGATATCGAGATACTGTGGAAGGAACATGCTGATGAGACCCTGTTCCACTGCTGGGTCCAGTACCATCTCGAAAACCAGCTGCAACAAGCGGCGATACAGCTGGAGAACAGGGGAATTGCCCTCAAGGGCGACCTGCCGATTCTCATGAAAGTGGACAGTGCCGACGTCTGGTATAAGAGGCACTACTTCAATCTCGAATTGCGGGCAGGCGCACCGCCGGACATGTACTCCGATCATGGACAGAACTGGGGGTTTCCCATCTACGACTGGGACAGACTGGAACAGGACGACTTCTCCTGGTGGAGAAGAAGGCTCCGTCAAGCCGACAAATTCTACCATGCCTACCGTATAGACCATGTGTTGGGTTTCTTCCGCATTTGGGCAATCCCCGCCTACGAAGATTCCGGAAAAATGGGATTTTTTAACCCCTCCGCTTATTTGTCCCGCAATGAGCTGAAAGAAGCAGGATTTAGTGACGAGAGAATACGGTGGTGTGTGAAACCGCACATTCCCGGCCGGGAAATCACGGAAAAACTGGGCAGTAAAGGCCCGGAGCTGACCGGTTACCTCGACCGCATCGGGGACGAGGAAATGTATCTTATCAAACCGGAGATACGGGGCAGCCGGGACATTGCCGGTCTTCCTGTAAGTGAGGCGGCGAAGGAGGCCTTAAACGAATGGAACCGCAATCGAATGCTCCTCGAAATCGAACCGGGCGTTTATTCGGTCGGCTGGAACTACCGGGACTCGAGAGCCTATACCAGTTTGAATGAGGATGAAAAGGAGGCCTTCGAGGCGCTCAAAAGAGACCTGGATGACAGGGCGGAAAAACTGTGGGAGAAAAACGGTATGCGGTTGCTTTCATTTATGGAAGGGGCCGCCGGTATGCTGGTTTGTGCGGAAGATCTAGGGGTCGTTCCCAACTGTGTGCCGAAGGTGCTGCGCGCTTTAGGAATATTGAGTCTCAAGATCTGCTTCTGGACCCGTTACTACGAAAAGCAGGGTGCCCCCTTTGTGCCGGTAAACGAATACCCGCACTTGAGTGTAACCATGCTTTCCGCACATGATACCCCTACCATTCGGCAGTGGTGGGAACAGTATTCGGACGAACAAACACGACAGGAGTTCTGTACTGCACTCGGGACCACTCCTTCTGAAGACCCTCTCTACACCCCGCAGCTTGCAAGGCAGATCGTCCGCGCAGTACGCGCTACCACATCGCAGCTCTGTATTTATCAAATCCAGGAATTGTTTGCAATGGATGAACGATACAGAAATGATGATCCGCTTTTAGAGCGGATAAACGTTCCCGCAACGTTGAACGAGACAAACTGGACCTATCGCCTTCCTGCTTCTATCGAACAAATAGCGGATGATACCGAGTTCACAGCATTAGTAAAAAGAGTTATGGATGAGTGACTGGGTTATGATACGCGTACGCTTGACCACTGTCTCTGCTCCTGCTACGGTTAGCGGATGGTTCTAGAAGTAATCCAGACGGTCCTTATCTGGCTATTGATGGCTGTACTGGTGTTCAATCTCTCACAGCGGAAACATCTCGCCTACGGTGAGCGAAAGCGTGTAGCCACTCTCTTTATTGCAGGAGGCGTAATTGTGCTCTACGGCGCCGCTATCACCATAAACCGTTTTGCGTTACCACACTGGCTCTTTCTTCCTGTAACAGCAGCAGTGATAGCTGTTTTTATCTGGAAAAAGGACCTCCTCCCCTACAAGACCCATTGCGTTTCATGCGGAGAGAAGCTCTCTTTTCAGCGGTTTCTCTACTACGATTCAAATTTGTGCGAAAACTGTGACGAGCAGGAGCAAAAACGGAATGATGACACCGAGAACCGTTGATGAAGTCCGGTGGTCGACCTGGAAACCGAAAGAACGTGCAGTTCTCTGCCTGGTGCGGAACAACAACGAACTTCTTTTGATACACAAAAAAACCGGACTCGGAGCAGGCAAAATCAACGCTCCGGGAGGAAGAATAGAACCGAATGAAACACCTCGGCGCGCTGCAATAAGAGAAACCGAAGAGGAGACCGGCATCACCCCCCTCAATCCTGAACAGCGGGCGGAACTGTCATTTATCTTTACCAACGGGTATTCCATTCACGGAACGATATTTTTAGCGACTACCTATTCCGGGACCATGATCGAGACCCCGGAAGCTCTCCCTTTCTGGCGTTCACTAGATAATCTTCCCTTTGAGAGGATGTGGGAGGACGACAAACTGTGGCTCCCAAAAGTTCTCCATGGAGCGTATATAAAAGGGTTTTTTATTTTCGATGAAGACTGCATGCTCAGCCACAAAATCGAGATCCGGGACTGAGCCGGTTCTGTCCTTCCGTTTTCATCCGTAAGAAGAGCATCTCTAAAAGATGTGCGATGGTCAATGCTCCGGCAGCAATAATGACCCCGCTGACCGGCAGCAGTTCAGCACCGAAGAAGAGGAGTATTGTGAGCATAATCCCGTTTACG